>JAATFF010000147.1 GCA_015655335.1 Lysobacterales bacterium
CAACGCAAGACGCCCACACAAGTCACCTGCGCACACTGTCAAAGATCAATCACTTGCGACCGATTTCTCGAACCGCCCCGAAGACCTTTCGTCCCGGGTGAGCCGCCCATTCTACATCCCTTCATGCTTCCGTCAACACCCTTGGCGATGTGTTTTTGCCGGGGAAGTTGCCGTGCGAAAGGCTGCAGCGGCGGGGTGGCGAATACTAGGGACGGCCTGCCTTTTTGGCAAGCGATTTTGTGAAATTTTTTTCGTCCCGACGCTAAGCGTTTGTTCTCGCTGCATCTCGTGATGCGCTCATGTGCGCGCGACGATCACGGTTGTCGCGCGCAACTCAAGCTTCAGTCAGCAACACCCGTGCGAAATTGCGCTTACCCACCTGCAGCACCGCTTCAAATCCCGGCGCGAAGATACGCTGCGCGTCTTCGACAACCTCGGCATCAATACGCACTGCACGCTCTTTGAGTTTGCGATTCGCCTCCGAGTTGCTGGCGGTCAAACCGGCCGCCGTCAACAGTGCAGGGAGGCGCAGCCCATCAACCGGAACCGCGATCTCGGTCAGCGGCAGCAGACTGGTATCGCCCTCGCCGCGCACGACGGCATGCCAGCCGGCGATAGCCTGCTCAGCCGCCGCCGCATCGTGGAAACGGGTGGCCAGCTCGCGCGCGAGGCGCAGCTTGGCGTCACGCGGATTGAGCACGCCGCTCTCCACGTCACGCTTCATACGGCCCAGCTCATCGAGCGAGACCTCGAAACTGAGCAATTCGAACCAGCGCCACATCGGTTCATCGCCGATCTTCAACGTCTTGGTGACAATATCGATGGCCGGCTCGTTGATACCGATGTAGTTGCCCAGCGATTTGGACATCTTGTTGACGCCGTCCAGGCCTTCGAGCAACGGCATCGTGAGTACGATCTGCGGCGGTTGGCCGTGGTGCTCTTGCAGTCCACGCCCCATCAGCAGGTTGAACTTCTGGTCGGTGCCGCCAAGCTCGACATCGCACTTGAGCGCGACGGAGTCGTAACCCTGCACAAGCGGGTACAGGAACTCATGAATGGCGATCGATTGCTGGGCGGCATAGCGCTTGGCGAAGTCGTCGCGCTCGAGCATGCGCGCCACGGTATGTTGCGCCGCGAGCTTGATCATGTCCGCCGCCGTCATCTGACCGAACCATTCCGAGTTAAAGCGCAGCTCGGTCTTCTCGCGATCCAACACTTTGAAGACCTGCTCGGCGTAGGTCTCCGCATTGGCCAGCACATCCTCGCGGGTGAGCGGCTTGCGTGTGACGTTTTTACCGGTGGGATCGCCAATCATGCCCGTGAAGTCGCCGATCAAGAAAATCGCCTGATGTCCCAGATCCTGGAACTGGCGCATTTTGTTGAGCAATACGGTATGGCCCAGGTGCAAATCCGGCGCCGTTGGATCGAAGCCAGCCTTGATGCGCACGGGCCGCCCCAACTTGAGGCGTTCGATCAACTCCTCTCGCTTGATGATTTCGTCGGCGCCGCGCGCGATGGTGGCTAGCGCCTGCTCAAGCTCGTTCATGTAACCCTCGTAATTTAGTTGCTTAAGCAGCCAATAGAGTGACGGCTGCTGTGAATGGCGTTAATTGTGCGTTAACCGGAAACATCGCGCAAACCCTTGATGGAAAAGGCATTGACGCCCTTTGCACAAGGTCGTTATGGTACGCGGCAATTGATACTTTGTACCGCGGCGGGGGCGGGTACGTGATGAATAAGAAGAATAAGGTCAACTAGCGATGGCAGACGGCAAGCAAGACGCGCGCATGGCGCGCAAACAGGCCATCCGCCGCAAGGCACAACGCCGCCACTCTCACTTCTATCAGCACTGCTCTCACTGGTCGTTCAATCGCCAGAGCGAGAGCACGCCTATTCATTGGTATCGCGAGCGCTGGATGCTCACCGCGACAGCACTGCTGATTACCGTGCTTTCCGGCTTTCTCATTCCTGCGTGGGCGACAGCGATGAAACCCGCCACCGTGGAGCCGATGGAACATACGCTTCTGACGCTGGCGCTGCCGAAGATCGAAGCACCCACACTCAAAGCGCCTGCCGTTGAAGATTGGCGCGTCGTGCAAGTGCGTCCTGGTCAAACGCTTTCGGATATCTTCCAGAGCCAAGGTTTGAGCCTGACTGATCTGCAACACGTGGTGGATAGCGCCGGCGACGCCAAGACCGCGCTGCATAATATCCATCCCGGACAGGAGTTCGATTTCCTGATCGGCCGCAGCGGCAGTCTTGAAGGCATTCGTTTCGACAAAGATGAAGCCACACGCGCCATCATTCGCCTCGATAGCGCTGCGCCGAATGTAGCGACGGTTGCGCGCACCGTAGAAACGCGCGAGCAAGTGGCGCACGGCGTCATCCAGGATTCGCTGTTCGCCGCCGCTGCTAAAGCGGGCATGAGCAACGCGATGGTGATCAAACTCGCCGACCTGTTTAAGTATGACGTCGACTTCGTGCAGGATCTTCGCGTCGGCGACAGTTTCACCGTGGTCTACGACAACGTCTATCGCGATGGTGCCTACTTGCATGAAGGCGACATCGTTGCCGCGGAATTCGTCAACCAGGGGCATCGTTACACCGCGTATCGCTTTAAGCGTTCCGACGGCAGCGAAGGCTGGTTCAGCGAAGATGGCCGTCCGATTCAAAAATCCTTCCTGCGCATTCCGGTGGATTTCACGCGCATCTCTTCGCCCTTCAGCGCAGCCCGCATGCATCCGATTCTCGGCTTGATGCGCGCGCATAAAGGTGTGGATTACGCCGCTCCCACCGGCACGCCGATTCACGCAGCGGGCGACGGTGTCATCAAGTTCCGCGGTTGGATGAATGGTTACGGCAATTTCGTCATCATCCAGCACAACTCGCAAATCAGCACGGCTTACGGTCACATGTCCCGCTTCGCTACGGAACGCGTGGGTCAACATGTACGGCAGGGCGATGTCATCGGCTACGTCGGCATGACCGGCCTGGCAACCGGCCCGCACCTGCATTACGAATTCCGCGTGGATGGTGTGCAGCGCAATCCGCAGACGGTTACGTTGCCGAAGCCGGAGCCGCTACCGGGAGTCCAGATGGCGCAGTTCGAAAGCACGGTGGTAAAACCGCAGCTGGCGCGTCTGATGGAAATCGACAACAACTACAAACTCGCGCGCGCCGAATCCACCAAGCGCAGCGACGACTGAGCCGCCGCGTGAATGACGCGTCGGCGCTTTATATCGGCCTGATCTCCGGCACCAGCACCGACGGCATCGATGCCGCGCTGGTGCGTTTTGAGCAAAACGTTCCCCGGCTCGTGCATGCGCTGACGCATCCCTGGCCGGAAGCGCTGCGCGCGCAGATCCTGCAGGTCGCTCAAGACGAAACAAAACTTGACCTGGATGCCTACGGGCGTCTCGATGTCGCCATCGGTCAGATTTTCGCTGACGCCGTGCACGAATTGCTGGAGCAAAGCGGAACGTCAGTAACATCGGTGCGCGCCGTCGGCTCGCACGGTCAGACGATTCGTCATCGACCCATTGGTGAGCGTCCTTTTACACTGCAGATCGGCGACGCCAGTGTGATCGCCGAACGCAGCCACATCGACGTCGTGGCAGATTTTCGCCGCGCTGACGTGGCGGCCGGTGGCCAAGGCGCGCCGCTTCTGCCTGCTGTGCATGCGATGTTGTTGGCACAACCTGGCCGCACGCGTGTCGTGCTCAATCTTGGCGGTATCGCCAACATCACCGTGCTGTCGGCCGACGGTCGTGTTTCCGGATTCGATACGGGACCCGCGAACGGCCTGCTCGATGCATGGTGCTTACGGCATCGTGGCGAAGCCTTTGATCGTGATGGCGCATTTGCGCAAAGCGGACGCGTCGATGAAACGCTGCTCGCGAACCTGCTGGACGATCCGTACTTTGCGCTATCGCCACCCAAAAGCACGGGACGCGAACACTTTCACCTGGGCTGGCTGGATGCTCGGTTGCAACTCGTATCGCCGTCGGCTGCCGACGTCCAAGCCACGTTGCTGGAACTCACGGCGAGAAGCGTCGCCAACGCGATCACGCAACATGCCGGCGATGCAGCCGATGTGCTTCTTTGCGGCGGTGGCGTGCGTAACGCAGTGCTCGTTCGTCGGCTACGCGAGTTGCTGCAGCCGCGCGAGCTGAGCAGCACGGCCGCCTATGGTGTTGATCCGGATTATCTGGAGGCCACCGCGTTTGCGTGGCTCGCCCGGCAACGCCTGCTTGGGTTGCCCGGAAATCTGCCCGCTGTCACCGGCGCGCAGGGATTTCGCGTACTGGGCGCCATCTATGCGGCGCCGCGCGCGCCAGACTAATCAGTCGAGCAATTCGCTTACTTTGCCATTCACGGGTGCCAGTTGTTCGGACCGCGCGATCGTCAGTGCCTGCATCGCCTCCTGGAACGCCGCCTGCTCGCTTGCGTCCCACTGTCCACCCGGCACGGCAAGCTCGCACGATTCACGCGCGTTCTCAGCCAGAAGGCCACCGCTTTCGGACACGCCTAGACCATGCCGCAGCGCTTGTAGCACTACATCGTTGGTCGACCACTGACGCTCTTTGGCGAGCACTTTGATGCGCTCAGCCATCAGTCGATCGATGTGACGAATCATGATATCCGGCATATGGCGTCGCTCCCTGCCATGTAGCCCCTGTGCGTCGATCCTCGCCAACCTCACGACCGCTGGCAATCGGCATGGCGAAGATCCGTGGGCCAGTTGGCATTCGGGGTGTGAACGCGTTTGCGACAGCGAACCGGGCCGCTCTTAGGCAGGCATCGGTTCGTCGTAGCGAAAGCGCCGCCACAGGCATGCAAACAACAACATCGCCGGCAGTATCGACAGCACGGTAATAACGAAATAGCCGCCGTAACCCAACGCGGTAACAATGCCGCCCGCGAAAAAGCCGAGCACTTTACCGGGCAAGTTGACCAGCGAACTTAGCAACGCATATTGCGTCGCGGTGTGCTGGCGATTCACCAACAAAGACAGAAACGCCACGGTTGGTGGCCCGAGCAGGCCTTCGGCAAAATTCTGCCCGGAAATAGCCGTGGTCAGCATCATCAGATTGCCGTGATTATGAAGCAGCAACAAATACAGCAAGTTGCTGCAGCTCTCCAGCACAATGGCCACGCCCAAGGTTCGCCACGCGCCCCAACGCGCCACTGCGGCACCGCCCACAAATGCGCCCGCAATGCCGATCCAGACTCCGTAGATTTTCGTAATCGCGCCGATTTCCGTTTTGGAAAAACCCATATCGCGATAAAACGGGCTCATGACGCCGCCGACAATTGACTGCTCAGGAACCTTGAAGAGCAGAATAAACAACAACGCAAGCACGGCGACGGCCAAACCGTAACGACGAAAGAAGTCCGTCACTGGATCGATCACGCTTTCGTGCATAGCCTCACGCCACGACGCCGGCACAAAGCGACGCACGTCGGGCTCATGCATCGCCAGCGTGGTGACAATCGGCACCACCATCATGACGGCCATCAGCGCGTAGACACTAGCCCATGCAATGTGATCGGCCAGGATCAGCGCCACGGCACCTGCCATCAACAGACCGAGACGATAGCCCAACGAGTACGTGGCCACTAACGCACCCTGCGCGGACGGTGGCGCTATCTCGATGCGGTAGGCATCGATAGCGATGTCCTGCGTGGCGCCCATGAACGCGACGAACAACGTTGCCGCGACGAAGGGCACCAGTTGGCGCGGAGTCAGCGCGGCCATCACCAGCAGTCCCACCAGCACGCCAAGCTGGGCAAACAGTAGCCAACCACGGCGCTGGCCCAATCGCTTGAAGAGTGGCAGTCGCCAGTGATCCAGTAAAGGCGCCCACAGGAACTTAAACGCGTAGGTCATTCCCGCGCTGGCAATCATCGTAATGTCGGTGAGCAAAATGCCGTTTTCTTTGAGCCAGAAGGCCAAGGTTCCGGCGACTAGCAAAAACGGCAATCCCGATGAAAAGCCGAGCAGACACATCGTCCACGCGGCCGGCTGCGAAAACGCACGCCAGACCGAGGGCTTATGGCTTGCAGGCGCGCTCGAATCAGTCGGCATAATCGACTGTATACGGCGCATGATCGGAGAAGCGCTCGTCGCGATAAATCGAACAGTGCTTGAGGCGCTCGCGCAACGAAGGTGTCACCACTTGGTAGTCGATGCGCCAACCCACGTTGTTTTCGCGCGCGCGGCCGCGGTTGGACCACCAGGTGTATTCCACCGCATCGGGCTTGAGCGCGCGGAAACTATCGACCCAGCCGCGCTGCTTGAACAACAGATCAAGCCATGCGCGCTCTTCGGGCAAGCAGCCGGAATTCTTCTGGTTGGAACTCCAGTTTTTGATGTCGTCCTTGGTGTGCACGATGTTCCAGTCACCGCAAATCACATAATCGCGCTTGCTCTTGAGCCATTTGTCGAAAATGGGCGTGATCCATTCCATCGCCTTGAACTTAAATTGCTGGCGCTCGTCGCCCGACGAGCCCGACGGCACATACAGCGACACCACACTGAGATTGCCGAAGCGCGCCTCGATATAGCGCCCCTCGTTGTCGAATTCATCCCAGCCCAACTCGGTCAGCACTTTGTCGGGCTTCTGCTTGGCGTAAATGGCGACGCCGCTATAGCCCTTTTTGCTAGTGGCGTCGCGGTAAAAACAGTGGTGTCCGTCGGGGCGAAACATGGGATCGGTGAGCTGATCTTCTTGCGCCTTCGTTTCCTGCAGACAAACCACATCCGCGTGCTGCTTGCGCAGCCATTCGAACACGCCTTTATTGGCGGCGGAGCGAATCCCGTTGGCGTTGAGGCTGATAATGCGCATGGGCCTTCCTCGTGTGATACGCCATGATAGCAACCATGCATGAGCTGCCCGCCATCCGCGTTATACCTGCCACGTCCGAATGGCGCTCCGCCTTGCTGTCGCTGCGCGTGACGCCGCCGCAGCGTGATTTCGTGAGCGATATCGCGCCCTCTCTGGCCGATGCCGACAACTGTCCCGGCAGCACGCCCATGGCGATCCTGCGCAACGACGAACCCGTGGGTTACTACCGCATCGAGGCAAACGCAGGCAGCGTGGTCGCATGCGATTTCGACCGGCCAGCACTGGGACTGCGATCGTTCTTCATCGACCACCGGTGGCAAGGACAGGGTTTGGCGTCGCAAGCACTCGCAGCACTTATCGACGACCTTGCCATACGCCATCCTGAAGCGCGGTTGCTGGTGTTGCTGGTGAACTGCCGCAATCTCGGTGCGCTACGCCTGTACCTTCGTGCGCACTTCGTCGACACCGGCGAGCTGTACCATGGCGGGCGTTCCGGGCCGCAACATCTACTGTGGCGCGCCCTGCCCTGATTTTCGACCATCGCGAGAACTTACCGTGCACGATTACCAACGCGACTTCATCGAACTTACCCTACAGCGCGATGTGCTGCGTTTCGGCGAATTCACGCTCAAGTCCGGCCGTCTGAGTCCCTACTTTTTCAACATGGGGCGCGTCGACTCGGGCGCGGCGCTAGCGCGCCTGGGGCGTGCCTACGCCGCCGCCGTCGTGAACTCGGGGCTGGAGGTGGGCATGTTGTTCGGCCCTGCCTACAAGGGCATTGCGCTGGCCGCCGCGACCGCCATGGCGTTGGCCGATCAGCATGGCCGCGACCTTCCCTGGGCCTACAACCGCAAGGAAGCGAAGGATCACGGCGAGGGTGGCGTATTGGTGGGCGCCCCACTCAAAGGACGGGTGCTGATCGTCGACGATGTGATGACCGCCGGCACCGCCGTGCGCGAATCCTTGAGCTTGATTCGTGCGCAAGGCGCCGTCCCCGCCGGTGTGCTGATTGCGCTGGATCGCCAAGAACGCGGCCAGGGCGAACTTTCCGCCGCGCAGGAAGTGCAACGCGATTACGGCATTCCGGTGGTGGCTATCACGGGGTTCAACGATGTGCTGGCATACGCTGGCGAGCGTCCGGATCTGGCGTCTGAGCACGAGCGCCTGCTTGCCTATCGCGAACGCTACGGCGTGCAGGGCTAAGCGGGCGCCCTTGTAGTGAATTCAATCACGCTGACGCATACCTGCAATCCAGTTGCTCGCAACCGCTGGCTATACTGAACCGAGGAGGGGGGACCATGCATCGATCTGTACTCATCACGTCCATTGCCCTGTCGCTCGGCTTAGCGGGGACGGCGGCGGCCTGGCAGGGCAGTAGCACGGGCGTCCATTACCGTTGGGTAGACGGCAGCGGTTTGCCTCATTTCAGCGACAGCCTCACCGATGACGCGGTGAAATATGGCTACGACATTATCAACAAGGAAGGATTGGTCGTTACCCACGTCGGACGGCAACTGTCGCCCGCCGAACGCGTTGCCGCCCAGAAGCAGGCAGCGGAAGAAGCGGCTCAGCAGCGCGCCATCGAGGAGCGAAAGCGCACCGATATGCAATTGCTGAACACGTATCCCGACGAAGACGCATTGAAGGCCCAGCAGCAGCAGGTGCTGGAAAGCCTCGACGAGCAGATGGCTACCACTCGCGTCAATCTGCACAGCCAGGATGGCGCGTTGACCGATCTTCTGAGCCGCGCCGCCGACGCTGAGCGCGCCAAGCAGCCGGTGCCGAAATTTCTTGTCGACCAGATCGCGACGCAGCGCAACGTGGTCGCCAACGAGCGCGCACTGCTTGAACGGCAGAAGGCAAACCGGGATGCAATGGTGCAACAGCAAGCGCAAGAATTGCTGCATTACCGCGATCTGAGAGCCGCTGAGAAGGCCGATCGGGGTTACTGACCCGCGGTGGCGAAAACGCCACCGCTAGCCGCCGATCAGAACGGCAGTTTTAGCGTCGGGTCGACCGCCAGCAACTGCGTACGGAATACATCCTGGATGCGCTTGAGCGCTACCGCATTGTCCGCATCGAAGCGCAGCACCAGAATCGGCGTGGTGTTGGAAGGCCGTACCAGTCCCCAGCCATCCGGCCAATCGGCGCGTACGCCATCGATGGTGATCAGGGTGGCTTCGCCAAAATTGGCTTTCTCGCGGAATTTTTCGATAAAGCGATAGTGTTCACCCTCCGCCATCTCGACCTTGAGCTCCGGTGTGGAAACACCTTTCGGGCAAGTGGCAAAGATCTCTTCCGGCGTACGGTTCTCGATGTCGCCAGCGAGAATTTCCAGCAAGCGAGCGCCGGCGTAGATACCGTCGTCGAAGCCGTACCAGCGCTCCTTGAAGAAGAAGTGGCCGCTCATTTCGCCGGCGAGTTCCGCGCCGGTTTCGCGCATCTTCGCCTTGATGAGCGAATGGCCGGTGCGCCACATCAACGGACTACCGCCCGCATCGAGGATCTGACCCTTGAGATGGCCGGTGCATTTGACGTCGTAGATGATCGTCGCGCCCGGCTGGCGCGATAGCACATCGCGCGCAAACAGCATCAGCGTGCGGTCGGGGAAAATGATTTCGCCGCTGCGCGTGACCACGCCCAGACGATCGCCGTCGCCGTCGAACGCCACGCCCAGGTCCGCGCCCGTCTGCTTCACCGAGAGGATAAGGTCCTCCAGATTATCTGGATCGGAGGGATCGGGATGGTGATTGGGGAAGTTGCCGTCGACCTCGCAATACAACGGAATCACGTCGCAGCCGATGCCCTCAAGCACTTGCGGCGCCACCGCGCCGGCAATGCCATTGCCGCAATCGACCACGATCTTCAGGCGGTGCTCGGTCTGCACATCCGAGGTAATGCGCTCGATATAGTCGGGGATGACGTCGACATGGCGCAGGCTGCCTTTGCCGTCGCGTTCCAGCGCGTTCGTGGCGATCCGTTTGTAGAGATCCTGGATCGCGCCTTCCGAGAGCGTTTCGCCGCCGACCACGATTTTGAAGCCGTTGTAGTCAGGTGGGTTGTGGCTACCGGTGACGGAAACACCGCTGCCGGTGTTGAATCGATACGCGGCGTAATACACCACCGGTGTGGGTACGGCGCCGATGTCGATGACGTCGATGCCCGCAGCGCGCAAGCCATCAGACAACGCACCCGCGAGCTCGGGGCCGGAAAGGCGGCCGTCGCGGCCCACCACGATTTCGTGCAGGCCTTTCTCCCGCATCACGGTGCCGATCGACTGGCCAAGCAGTTTGGCGACGTCCGCAGTCAGGCTCTTGCCGACCACGCCGCGTACGTCATAGGCGCGAAAAATGGTGGGATCGACACGCGTGGCGACCGGGGCGGGCGCAGGTTTGGCGATGGGGCGAACCGCAGGCTTGATGGGTTCGGGCTTGGGCTGATCTTCTGCAATATCCGACAAACTTTCTTCCTCGACGGGAACAACGTGTGGCATGCCTGCACGCGCAAGCAGCCAGAAAAGATACACCCCGCCAGCCAAGCCAGCCAACGTCAGCAACACGGCGAGCACCACCGACTGGGGTAACACGATATAGGCACCGGGCAAGACCGCCACAATGTTGAAGCTGCTGCCGGGCACCGGTTTGCCGACTGGCTCCACGTCGGTCGACGCCGAGCTGCCATGCGTCATCAACTCGAGGTTCTCGCCGCGATCGCTGCTTTGATGCAGCTCAAGCCGACCGCCACCGGCGGAGAGCTCGTTGAAACGTTGCGCAATCGGCGCAAAGGGCAGCTCGATCCAGCCCCAGGCGGCCGGCTTTTGCGGCGAACCCAACGGCACCGCCATGGCCAGGCGGCGATCGCCCAAGCCCTTCCATTGCGACTGCGCCGGCGGGTTGCCGTCTGCGTCCGGCGCCGCCATCAATTGCGCGGCTTTCGCATAGCCGAAGTCGCGATAATTGGCGTGCAGCACCTCATCCAGGCCCGCGCTGTAGAGCTCGACATTCAAAGCCTGCGGCAATCGCTGTTTGAGCGACGCCAGCACGGATGAAGATCCGGCCGGCAGCCCGCTCGTATCGATGGCTGAAACAGCCTTGGTTACCTGATCGCGTTGCGCACCGATTTCTGTCCCTAGCGCCTGCACGGCTTGATCCTGCGCGGCATGAACCTGTTCGATGGCCGAACTCTGATCGGCGATCAACCATGTTTGCCAAGCGCAAAACGCCGCAAAGGCCAGCAGCAGCGTGGCGCCGACCACCATCAACAGTCTTCCCCAATCGACCTGCAAACCCGGCAAACGCGCTCGTGCGCCGCTCATCGCCATGCCACATTCCCCAAGTTTCTAATGCTTTCCCGTAGATCCGAACCCGCCGTCGCCCCTCTGCGATGGCACGAATTCGTCGACTATCCGCAACTGCGCCTGCCCGACCGGCACGAGCAACAGCTGTGCGATACGCTCGCCCACACCGATGGTGTAAGGCTGCGTGCCGCGGTTCCAGCACGAGATCATCAGCGGACCTTGGTAGTCCGCATCGATCACACCTACCAGATTACCCATCACCAGTCCGTGTTTATGTCCCAGGCCCGAACGCGGCACGATCAATGCGCACCAGCCCGGGTCGCCGATATGGATAGCCATGCCGCTGGGCACGAGCGCACTTTCGCCGGGGGACAAGGTAAGCGGTTCTTGCAATGCGGCGCGAAGATCCATCCCTGCGCTGCCCGGCGTAGCAGCCTGCGGCAGTGGAATGCTATCGCCCAAACGTGGATCGAGAATCTTCAGTTCGACATCGATCATCCCCGCACCGCCTTGTAACGGCTGGCGATGCGCTCAATCAGCTGGCGCGCTAGGACAGCCTTGTCGGCACGTTCCAACTCCACCGAACCATCGGGCCAGTACAAAGTGATGGCGTTGTCGGCGGTTTCGAAGCCCATGCCCTCGCCCACTTGGTTGGCGGCAATCATGTCCAATCCTTTGCGCTGCAATTTGTCGCGCGCATAGCTCTCAACGTTCTGCGTCTCGGCGGCGAAGCCCACCAGGAATGGATGACCGTGCTGCGCCGAAAGACTGGCCAGGATGTCCGGGTTCTCGGCCAGCTGCAGGGTGAGGTCCGCACCCGCCTGCTTCTTGAGCTTGTGCGCTGCCACGGTGTTCGGCCGATAGTCGCCGACGGCGGCGGCACCGATGTAGATGTCCGCATTTGCCGAAGCCTCTGTGACAGCGGCATGCATTTGCGCCGCACTGCGCACATCCACGCGCGTTGCAACACCAGGCGGCGTCGCCAGACTGACGGGCCCGGCCACCAGCGTCACTTGCGCACCCGCTTGTGCGGCCGCCTCAGCGATCGCGAAACCCATCCGGCCGGAACTTCGGTTGCCGATAAAACGTACCGGATCGATATCCTCATACGTAGGCCCGGCACTAACCACGACCTTCTTGCCTTCCAGCACGCGATCCCCGAACGAGGCAACGATCGCATCGCGCAATTCATGCGGCTCCAGCAAGCGGCCCGAACCGACGTCGCCGCAGGCCTGATCGCCCGCAGCGGGACCGAGTATCCGCACGCCCCGGGAGCGCAACATGGCCAGGTTGGCCTGCACGGCTGCATGCGCCCACATCTGCTGATTCATGGCCGGCGCCACATAGACCGGCGCGGCCGTCGCCAGGCATAGCGTGGTCAGCAAATCGTTGGCGTGCCCGTGCGCAAGACGCGCCATGAGGTCAGCACTGGCCGGGGCGATCAGCACCCGCTCGGCCCAACGCGCCAGTTCGATGTGACCCATGGCCGCTTCGGCCGATTCGTCCCACAAACTGACGCGCACCGCTTCCCCGGACAAGGCCTGGAAGGTGGTCGGCGTGACGAAGCGTGTCGCGTTCTCCGTCATCACCACGCGCACCTGCGCGCCGAGATCGCGCAAGCGCCGAACCAGCTCACAGGCTTTGTAGGCGGCGATGCCCCCTGTCACTCCCAGCAATATGCGGCGTTGGCTAAGACTCATGGTGTAAGCAGGGTCTGACGTGCGAGTAGACGGCTAGCTTACCGGATTCATATACGGCAACTGCTGCCTTGATCGCATCCCCGCCATGGATGCTGAGGGCATGAGCATTCGACATTGGCCGGAAGGCGAACGACCCCGAGAAAAACTGCTGACGCGCGGCAGCGCAGCCTTATCCGACGCCGAGTTGCTGGCCGTGCTGCTGGGCAGCGGCGTGCGCGGCAAGGACGCTATCGCCCTGGGGCGCGAACTGTTGATGCGTGCAGGCAGCCTCGGCGCTCTTTTGGGCCGACCGGATCAGGAGATCCGAGCCACCGGACTCGGCCCCGCCAAACGCGCGCGCATCGCGGCAGCGTTGGAACTGGCTCGCCGCAGCCTCGCCGAACAATTGATAGAACGTCCCACGCTCGGCAACCCGCGCGAGAGCGGCGAATACCTCAGCTCCCGTCTGCGCCACCTTCCATATGAGGTGTTCGCTTGCCTCTACCTCGACAACCGCCATCGCGTGCTTGCCTTCGAAGAGCTGTTTCGCGGCACCGTCGACGGCGCCAGCGTGCATCCACGGGAGGTGGTGCGGGCGTGCCTCAAACACAACGCCGCCGCGGTGATCTTTGCGCATAATCATCCCAGCGGTGTGGCCGAGCCTAGCTCTGCCGACCAGATCATCACCCGCGAACTGGGGCAGGCGCTCCGGCTGGTCGGCATACGGGTGCTGGATCACCTTGTGATCGGCCACGCCGAACCCGTATCCATGGCTGCCCGGGGCCTGCTCTAGATCTCCTCAATTTCCCAAAAAAAACGGCGCGACCGCTAGGTTCGCGCCGGGAGCCGCATGAGGGGAGGGTATTGGGATGCGGCAGTCCCGTATCGGTCCAACGGGGGGAGACGTCGGTGATACGCGATTATTGTCGCAACGCGTCATGACTGACGTATGACATGCGATGCGTGTGCCTCCAAATGCGGGGATGGCAAGACTTATGAACACAGCACCTAGAAGGCCACTTACCGACATATTACTGGCAAGCACATTAATTAGTGCTTGTAATAGCTTGTTTTAGATAGATAATTTGCGTGACAAACTGGTTTCTGTTGGCTTTCGCCGCCGAATCCATCAAACGCCCTTCACTTTCCCCACAGACTTATCCACAAGCACGATCCACCGCAGTGCAGCAGGCTGTCGCAGCGAAAGTGAGAGGCGGTCCGCAGTTCGGTCTCTGTTAGCATGCGCGGTTCCATCAAGATCGATCCCCTACCGTGAAAGAAGCGCTACGCGACCTAGTCCTTCGGGCTATCCGGACTCTCCAAGACGACGCCGTCCTGCCGACTGGTATCGATTTGCCGAACTTCGTGATCGAGCGTGCGCGAAGCCGCGAACACGGCGACTTCGCGAGCAATGCCGCCATGCTGCTGGCCAAGCCGGCGCGTGCGAAGCCACGCGAACTGGCCGAGAAACTGGTCGCCGCGCTGCCCGCCAACACCCTGATCGGCAAGGTGGACATCGCCGGCCCCGGCTTCATCAACTTTTCCCTGGCACCTGGCGCCTATCACGCCGAAGTGCACCGCATTCTAGCCGAAGGCGACACATACGGGCGCAGCAAGACCGGCGCCGGCAAAACGGTGGGCGTGGAATTTGTGTCGGCCAACCCGACCGGTCCGCTGCACGTAGGTCATGGCCGCAACGCCGTGCTCGGCGACTGCCTGAGCCGCCTGTTCGACGCCACCGGCTGGAATGTCAAGCGCGAGTTCTACTACAACGACGCCGGCGTACAGATTCAGAACCTGGCGATTTCCGTGCAGGCGCGTGCGCGCGGTATCGCGCCCGGCGATGCCGGCTGGCCGGAGGAAGGCTATCGCGGCGACTACATCGCCGACGTGGCCAAGGCTTATCTCGCTGGTGAATCGGCGACTGCCGACGGTCATACGGTGACCGGCGCCAAAAATCCTGACGATCTCGACGCCATCCGCCGCTTCGCCGTGGCCGCATTGCGCCATGAGCAAGATCTCGATCTGAAAGCCTTCGGTATCGATTTCAACGTGTACTTCCTCGAATCCTCGCTTTACACCGACGGCAAGGTGGAAGAAACCGTGCGCGAATTGCTCGCTCACGGCCACACCTACGAGGAAGCCGGCGCGTTGTGGTTGCGCACCACCGATTTCGGTGACGACAAAGACCGCGTGATGCGCAAGTCCGACGGCACCTACACCTATTTCGTGCCCGACGTCGCTTATCACTTGAGCAAGTGGCAGCGCGGCTACGAGAACGCCGTCACCGTGCTTGGCGCGGATCATCACGGCACCCTGGCCCGCGTGAAAGCCGGCCTGCAAGCGCTGGATGCCGGTATCCCGAAAGATTGGCCGCACTACGTGCTGTACCAGATGATCACCGTGATGCGCGGCGGCGAAGAGGTAAAGATCTCCAAGCGTGCCGGCAGCTACCTCACGCTGCGCGACCTGATCGACGAAGCCGGCCGCGATGCCACGCGTTATTTCTTGATCGCGCGTCGCTCCGACTCGCAGCTGGTGTTCGACATCGATCTTGCGCGCTCGCAGAGCAACGACAATCCGGTCTATTACATCCAGTACGCTCATGCGCGCGTGTGCAGCGTGCTGCGTCAGGCCGGCGAGAAAGGGTTTGCGGTCGATCTACCGCACGGCCTCACACAACTCACGCGTCTGGATAACGAGCATGAGCAGATCCTGCTTACCGAGCTATCCAAATATCCGGAGCTGATCGAGAACGCGGCAGCAAGCCTGGAGCCGCATCTGATCGCCACCTGGTTGCGCGAACTGGCGAACGCGCTGCATACCTATTACAACTCCTATCAGTTCCTAGTGGAGGACAAGGATCTGCGCGATGCGCGCCTGGCGCTGGTCATCGCCACAAAACAGGTCCTGAAGAACGGTTTGGATTTGCTGGGCCTCAGCGCCCCGGAGAGCATGTAAATGGCAACACGCAAGGGCAAAGGCCGGCAGGCCGTGCGCAACAACAGTGGCGGGTTTCCCTCCTGGGCCGGCGTCCTCATCGGCATTCTGATCGGCGCCTTGGTGGTCGTCGTGTTGATGCGCCACTCGCTCATGCCCATGGCTCCCAAAGGTCCGCAACCCAACCCCGAAGCCACCGCGCAACCGGGCAGCGACGAAGGCCTGGCACCGCCCGGCGCAACGACTACACCGAAGAAGCCGCAATACGACTTCTATTCCGTGTTGTCGGAAAAAGAAGTACGCATCCCCGATTCGGAGATCAGCGCGCAGGCGAAGGCCGAGCAACAACAGGCCGCGGCGCAACAGAAACAACCGACGCCAAGTACGGCCCCTGCGACACCTCAGCTGCCAGCCAATGCACCGGCAGCCGTCACGCAAAACATCACCGCGGCGCCGGCCTCGGCCGTAGCACCGACACCGTCGGCCGGTGCGGCGCAAGCCGGCTATCTGCTGCAAGTGGGCGCTTTCCCGAATGCGGCGGATGCAGAAACGCTGAAAGCCAAGCTCGCGCTACAAGGCTTCGTCGCCAACGTGCAATCGGTCAACGTCGGCGGCCAGACCTATCATCGCGTACGCCTGGGACCATTCCATTCGGCTACCGATCTGGAATCGGCCAAGCAACGATTGGCCTCGGCAGGCATTCCCGCCATCGCGTTGAAAGCAGGCATGTAATCGCACGCGCAGCTCGCGCTGGATACGACAAGGGCGCCGATGGCGCCCTTGTCTGTTTTGCGACTTAGCTAGTGGATTTAGCGAGCTTGGATTTGATCAGTCCGATGATAATCATCAGGACTGCACCGCCCACGCCGCCTCCGCCGACATTGGCCAGGATGGAGGATGGATCCATGCTCCCGGCCGCACCGGCAGCCGCGGCTCCTGCGCCGCCACCCAGCACGGCCGACAGGATCTGTCCGCCAATGCCGCCACCGACTATTCCCGCCAACGAATTGCCGAGCGTACCGAGGTTGTAGTTCTTCAGCGCTGCGCCGGCGACGTTGCCGCCGATAGCGCCGGTGATCAGTTGGATAATCAAGCTGACGATGTTCATGAATTCCCCTCTCACTTCAGTAGTGGTAACGGGTTTCGTGTCCTGGCTACATCAGCAACATGCCAGGCGCTGCCTGTATATACCCCGGCAGCCACCATCGCAACTTGTCTTCAGTGACGCCGCTTGAGACGAATCAAGCCGGAGATATCGTCATCGCCGTGTCCCTGCTGCATTAGCTCTGCATAATCGGCCAATGAGCGTTCGATCACGTTGTGTGAGGTACCGGCTTTCTCGGCGATACCGCGCACAATGCCAAGATCCTTGTGCAGCAACGCGAGCTTGAAGCCGACACTGAACTCATTGTTCAACATGGTTGCGCCGCGTTTTTCGAGGAACCAGTTGCCAGCAGCACCGGCACACAGGGTTGGAATCAGACGCTCTGGATCGAGGCCGAGCGCCTCTCCCAACGCCAAGCCTTCGCACACCGCTTGCGCAATGCCCGCCACCAATACCTGGTTCACCGCCTTGGTTGCCTGCCCCGCACCCACATCGCCCAGATGCGTAATACGCAACGCATAGGCTTCCAGCACCGGGCGAGCACGCTCGAGCACCGCCGCATCGCCGCCGACCATCACCGAGAGCTTGCCGTTCTTAGCACCTTCCACCCCGCCCGACACAGGCGCATCGAGGAAGTGAGCACCAACGACCTGCAAGCGCGCCGCAGCTTTTTTGGCCGTATCGGGCGCCACAGTGGAGTGATCGATCACGATCGTTCCGGGCCGCATATGCGGAGCGAGTGCATCGACGGTACTGAGCACATCCGCGTCAGCGGTGACGCACAACGCGATGACATCGCACTGCGTGGCAAGCTCGGCCAGCGTTGCCGGTGCGGCAACACCCAGATCACGCGCCAACGCTTCGGCTTTGGCGTACGTGCGATTGGCGACGGCGTGTAGCAATCCATGCTGTTTCAGATGTCCGGCCATCGGTGCGCCCATAGCGCCCAAACCGATGAATGCTGCTTTGAGGGTCATGCGTGCTCCTTCCATCGATCAATCATTGCTGAGCGCACGATGCACGTCGTGCGTCACGAACGGGTTTTCGGGATCCGGCGGATCGAGCCAATGCGGCCGCGTAAGCGTGTGCCGCATATCGGTCAGACCGCTCTGCCAATGCTCGTGCATGGTGGTGGCGCTGAACTCGTAATCCTTGTAGTGCCCTTCATAGGGCTTGTCGCGGTAGATCAGGTGGATGAGATTGGTGAGCGCGCCGTTGGAATAACGTTCCGCGCGGCGGAAGGCCGGATCGTTACGTTTGGCCTCGGGCACGAGCGTCATCAAATCGTGCAGCAAGCGTTGCTGCTCGCGACTCTGATGCATGTATTCCGTGACCAAGCGTGTACGACTGGAGAACTGGATGTCTTTCGTGCGCTCCGTCACGCTGCCCATGTCGCGCGGCAGCGCGCCGCACGCGCTCCACAGATCGACCTGGAAAATCAGCGAATCGTGATGCGGCCGCTCCGTCAGCACCTTGTATAGCGGTGTGTTGGAAACCATGCCGCCATCCCAGTAGTACTCGCCGTCGATCTCAACCGCGGGAAAGCCCGGCGGCAACGCGCCCGACGCCATGAAATGCTCTGGGCGAAGCTTTTCCTGGCGATTGTCGAAATAGGCGAAATTACCTGTGCGTACATTCACCGCACCCACCGAAACACGCAGGCTACGCGCGTCGTTGATGCGGTCGAAATCGGCCAGGCGCTCCAATGTTTCGCGCAGTGGCGCGGTGTCGTACCAGCTGGTCGTGGCAGGCGTGCCGTGCCACTGCATCACCGGCGGCGGCACGCGCGGCTGGAAGAAGCCGGACTGTCCCTCCGTCAACGCACGCCACGCCGCCAGCGTATTCACGCTATCGCGAAAGATCTGGGGCAACGTCATGTTGTCCATCCATGGCATCGCCGGGCGGTTCGGCCACAATGCCGATTTGCAAATCGTTTCCCAGAATTCTGTCAACCGCTCGACACGCTGTTCGGGCGCATTGCCGGCGATGATCGCCGCATTCAACGCGCCGATCGAAATGCCGGCGATCCAGTTCGGATGCAATCCGGATTCGGCGAGTGCCTGATAAACCCCGGCCTGATAAGCACCGAGTGCACCGCCGCCCTGCAAAACCAGAGCGGTGACTTTATAGGCACTCTGCGCGGGATGATGCGCGGCGCCCTTGGGCGATGACGTCTTGTGCGCAGTCATGCGAGACCTCTATTCGGCAAGATAGTCGTAAACCACCGTGCCCAGATCGAGCGTAAGATCGGTGATGTAGTGCAGCGCCGATTCCACCTTGAGCACGGGCAACTCTGCCACGGGCGCCAGCGCATGCGGATGCAGCTCCAATGATGCAGGCCCGGTCCAAGCACCTTTCAGCGTGACATTCGTGGTGAAGTAACGCACCAGCTCGCAGATGCGCGGCGAGCCGTCCACGTGCGGGATGATCTTCAGCAGGTAACTAGGCGCGGCGAGGCCGGCCAGAATCTTGGCATGATCGGCTTCGGCATGCTTGAAGCCCATGGTGGCCTTGGCCACGCGCACCTTGCCGTAATCGAGCGTGCCGACCAGGGTATCGATCTCGGTTTCCAGGATCGGAGTGGCCAGCTTCTTCGGAAAACCCCACAACTCGCGGCCACCGGCGATCGGCGGATGGTCGTTGAGGTACATCGCGTGGACGTAGCCGCCGCGTTCGCCACGGAAACTCACGGGAATGACCTGGCCCGACTCGGTGTAGTCGCCGAAGCCGGTGGAATCGGGCATGCGGATGAATTCGTACTTCACCAGCGGCTCGGTCACTTCGAGCGGCTCGGGTACCACCGCGCGCAGCGCGTCCATATCGGTGCGATAGGTGATGACCAGAAATTCGCGATTGACGAAACGATACGGCCCGCGCGGAAATGCCGGACTGGTCAGCGGCATGGCGAAAGCGTTGGCTTTGACGTCAGCGATCTTCATGAAACTCTCCTTGTAAGCGATACGATGTGGCGCACGCTACGCGCGCGCCACCGACACGATGAGGAGGACACGAACCCTTACTGCATGTACCAACCGTGGCTCACGACGAAGCTCTGGCCGGTCAATGCCGCACTCGGGAACGCTGCGAGATACAACGCGGTCTGTGCGATGTCCTCGACCGTGGTGAACACACCGTCCACCGTGTCTTTCAGCATCACGTTCTTGATCACGTCCGCTTCGCTGATGCCCAGTTCCTTGGCCTGCTCGGGAATTTGCTTTTCCACCAGCGGCGTGCGCACGAAACCGGGGCAGATCACATGCGAGCGCACATTGTGCGCGGCGCCCTCTTTCGCCAGCGTGCGTGCCAAACCCAACAGGCCGTGCTTGGCGGTGACGTAGGCCGACTTCAGCTTGGAAGCCTCGTGCGAATGCACCGAACCCATGTAGATCACGGTGCCGCCGCGGTTGTCTTTGTACATGTGCTTGAGCGCGGCCTTGGTGGTAAGAAAGCCGCCGTCCAGATGGATCGCCAGCATCTTTTTCCAGTCGGAAAAAGCGAACTCGTCGATCGGATTGATGATCTGCACACCTGCATTGGAAATCAGGATATCCAGGCTTCCGAATGCTGCCACTGCTTTGTCGGTACCTGCGTTCACCGCGTCTTCGCTGGTGACATCCATCTCGATGCCGATGGCCTTGCCGCCAGCCGCTTTGATTTCCGCCGCCGCCGCATCGGCGGCCTGTTGATTGATATCGGCAATCGCCACCGCTGCGCCGTTCTTGGCGTACAGCTCCGCGATAGCCTTGCCGATGCCGCTGGCTGCGCCCGTAATCAATGCAACCTTGCCGTCGAGACTTGCCATATGCCACTCCTTCGGATGGGGGAAAGGGAATCATTCGCGAGCAGCACATTTACTTTTCGTCATAAGGCGCCTCGAAACTTGCAGACGCCCTATGCCATATCAAATCAACGCACGCCCTCGGATAGGTAGGTATAGCCGGTCAAGCCTTCATTCAATGTTACAAACAGACGCTCGGCCTGCTCCCCGCCGATACCTGCGGCGGCGATGCGTTCGCGATAGTTCCCACGAAGCACGTCCAGGTCGTAACCCACATAGTCCAGCATCAGATCGGTGGTATCGCCCCGACGCTTGTGGGCGAACACATAGTTGCCGCCGTCGACGCGCACGTTCACCGCGTCGGTATCGCCGAACAAATTGTGGATGTCGCCGAGCGTCTCCTGATAGGCACCCACCATGAAAATGCCCAGGCAATACGACTCGCCTTCCTTCAGCGCATGCAAGGGAAGGCTCACGTCGACGCCTTCCGCATCGACGTAGTGATCGATACGCCCGTCCGAATCGCAGGTGAGATCGACCAGCACGCCACGACGCGTCGGTTGTTCGTTCAAACGAGCGATCGGTGCGATCGGGAAGATCTGATCGATCGCCCACACATCCGGCACCGATTCGAATACCGAGAAGTTGACGAAGTATTTGTCGACCAGCTTTTCGTCCAGTTCGTCCAACGCCTGGCGGTGCGCACGTTCAGCCGGTAACAAACGCGCGCGCACGGCGTTGGCGATGGCGTAATACAACTCGTCCAAACGCGCGCGATCGGCCAACGACAGCTGACCCAATGCGTACAACGTCTGGCCTTCCTGCAAGTGGTGCTGCGCTTCGTGGAACAATTCCAGCGGCGGGCGCGCATCCAATTCGTCGTGCACTTCGCGCAGATGACGCAGCACCGAAGGTTCGTCACGATCGGGCGGCGGCAGGCTGCCTTCCGGCACGGATTCGACTTCACTCACGTTAATGACCATCACCGCGTGATGTGCGGTCATGGCGCGCCCCGCTTCGGTGATGATGTGCGGCGCTTTCAATCCTTCCGCGTCCACGGCCTCGGCAAGCGACTGCACGATGGTCGCGGCGTACTGCTCCAGCGAGTAGTTGATCGAGTTGTGGCTGCGCGAACGCGAGCCTTCGTAATCCACGCCCAGGCCGCCGCCCACGTCGACGATCTCCAACGGCACGCCCAGGCGAGTCAGCTCGACGAAGTAGCGCGTAGCTTCGCGCATGCCATTGGCGATATCGCGCACATTGGAAATCTGCGAACCCATGTGGAAGTGCTGCAATTTCAGCGTGTGCTTCAGGCCAGCCTTGTCTAGGCGCGCGACCAGATCGAGCACCTGCGCCGGCGAGAGACCGAACTTGCCTTTGTCGCCACCGGTGTTCTGCCATTTACCCGCACCGATCGAAGCAAGCCGGACGCGTACGCCGAGCAACGGCTCCACGTCCAGCGCCTTGGCTTCGGCGATCACGTGCTCCAGCTCGGACGGCTTTTCGATCACGATATGGATGCGCAAACCGAGCTTGCGTCCGATCAACGCGAGACGAATGTATTCGCGGTCCTTGTAACCGTTGCAGATAACGATGGAACCCGCTCGCGCCATCGCCAGCACGGCCATCAATTCGGGTTTGGAACCTGCCTCAAGACCAAAGCCGTGCTCACCGGCCGCCACCAGCTCTGCGACGACACCGCGCTGCTGATTGACTTTGATCGGATAGACGGCCGTATAGCCGCCCGCATAACGCCATTCGCCGATCGCCTTGGCGAACGCGCCCTGCAGCCGCGAGAGCCGATCGGCGAGGATGTCGGGAAAGCGCACCAGCAACGGCAGACGTAGTCCCTCGTCGCGTGCGCGCGCGACGATTTCAGGCAAGGAAAAAGCAGGGCCGTTCGCGCCACGCGGGCGCATCACCATATCGCCGGCATCGTTGACGTCGACGTAGCCATCGCCCCAGTAAGGCACGGCATAGGTGTGACGAGCGGTGTCGGTATTCCAGGAATTCGCCATGTTGACGGTATCTCCTTATGTAGGTCGTTCGATTGACCCTAGGGACGACATCGTCGCAGCGGCGAGCCTTGACGAAAACTAAGCCCACCGGCCGGAAGCCTCGCACGCCGCGGGGCCGGAAGGGCTCGACGGGCGACCGCGAGGCGGCGACCCGAACCGCTATTGTAATAGCCAGGCGCGACAATTTGAGGTCACCCGCACCGTCACGACGGCAGCCGTTGCCGCTACAATTGCGTCTCTTTAACCTCGTTCCGCAGGATCTTCCCGTCATGTCGCAGCCCAGCTGGTTCACCGAAGCGCACCAGGCTTCCGGATCCTCCATCGGTTACCGTTTGGAGAAGGCGCTTCATGCCGAGAAAACCCCATTCCAGACCATCGAGATCTACCAGACCACCGACTGGGGCAACCTGATGGTGATCGACGGCTGCGTGATGCTCACCGGCCGCGACAATTTTCTCTACCACGAGATGATGACCCACCCGGCGCTATTCACCCATGCGCGCGCCAAGCGCGTGGTGATCATCGGCGGCGGCGATTGCGGCACGTTGCGCGAAGTGCTCAAGCACGAGGAAGTGGAACACGCGGCGCAAGTGGAAATCGACGAGCGCGTAACGCGCCTGGCCGAGCAGTACTTCCCGGAGCTATGCGAGTCCAACAACGATCCGCGCGCGGAGTTGCTGTTCATCGACGGCATCAAATACATGGCCGAAGCCGAACCCGAATCGCTGGATCTGATTATCGTCGACTCGACCGATCCGGTCGGTCCGGCCGAAGGCCTGTTCAACGCCGCGTTCTACGCGAGCTGCCATAAAGCTTTGCGCCACGGCGGCATCCTGGTGCAACAGAGCGAATCGCCGATCGCGCATCTGGAGTTGATCAAGTCGATGCGCTCGGCCATGCGCACCGCCGGCTTCAATGCCGTGCGTACCCTTCCGTTCCCGCAGCCGTGCTATCCCACCGGCTGGTGGAGCTGCACGATGGCGCGCAAGGGCGGCGACCTGGCCGGTTTCCGCGAACGCGGCGCGATCAGCAAGAATTTCACCACGCGCTATTACAACGCCGATGTGCACAAGGGCGCGCTGGCGCTGCCTGAGTTCATGCGCGAAGCGCTAGGCGAATAAGCCCAGCCGCGCAAACAGGCGCCTGCCCCACGAGGCAGGCCCCACCTAGAACAACCGGCTGCGCACCTTCGGCATCAGTACCAACACCAAGGTGGCAATCGGGCCGAGCAGCAGCGACAGCAAGAACCACAAAAGGCCATTACGGTTCTTGCCTTGCGCGAGGCCGGCATTGATCAAGGCCAGCGTGCCCCACCCGACAAACCACGGGGCATGCCCCTCGGCCAACATCGAAAACGACTCCACAGCTTTCTCCTGTGTACCGCAATGGGCAAGCGGCCATGCTAGCAAGAGCTGGCGACAGATGCGCCATGGCAGTCTCCGGGCTGACCGCTGTTCAGAACATCCTCAATACGAGCCCGCTATGCTCGCGGTTTTATGAACAACGGAGCACTTTCGATGCGCGGATGGCGTCCTCTTGTCCTCATTCTTGCTGGCGTATTCGCGGCTTCAGCAACCATGGTCGCGCGTCCGCAAGCGGTGGCGCCTCCCGGTGCCGCGAAGGCTAACCAGGCCCGCATCAAAGCGCTGTTGGCTTTTCAAAGCGACCTGGTCAGCGTGCTGGCGCCTAGCGCGGACGCCGAACGGCTGCTGGCCGCCGCCCTGCTGGCCCGCCCGTTGCCCACCCAGCCCAAGATCACCACCTTCCACGCGCTGATCGAACGCGCCGCGCGGACGGAAGACGCCGGCTCCGCCGAAAGCTGGGCACGCCTGGCCGATTGCGACCCCAAGGTCAGCTGTCCCAACAGCGATGCATTAGCGCAGCTGGTACAGCAGGCGCCGGACAACGCGGCGGTCTGGCTGCTCAAGCTGAGCCAGGACGTCAACGGCCTGAAGAAGCAGGTTGCGCGGCAAGACCTGGCCAATGCCGCCGGCGCCAAGCTGTATGACGATTACACCGGGGTTGGCCTCAAAGCATTGGCCAGCACCGTCAGCACGCTGCCGCCCCCGAATGCCACCATCGATCCGAATTCGGCCGCCGGCGCCAATGGCGTGCAGGTGTTTATCGTCTTCGGCTCCGCGACCGGCATGCCGCAGCCCGCCTTGCGCGACACCGCTGCGTATTGCGAGAAACAAGCGCCAGACGATGCCTCGATCAAGGACGACTGCCTGAAGCTGGGCAAATTGCTGGAATGGGGCTCCAGCCCGTTGGCCCGTTCGCTTGGCCTGCATTTGCGCGAAGTGCTCAACCCCGACGTGGCCCAGCAGCAGGACGCCCAGGCTGCACGGCGCAATCTGATCTGGCAGGTACAGAACTTCGCCGAATTGTCCTTGCGTGCGCAGAATGACAAGGCACGATCGCAGCACCTGCTGGCGCTGGCTCGCACCGGCGGTACGCAGATGAGTCTGGTGTTGGCTGCCCTGCGCGACGACGGCATTCCTACCGATGCGCCGGCCGACTGGCAACCGCAAAAGGCGAATTGAAGATCCGGGAATGACGGACGCCCTGTTCCCTTGTTCCCCGTTCCCCCGCTACCCTTGGGTCGACCTCACGCCACCTAGGGGTAATCAATGCTTACGGTGCTGGTAGCAAGCAGCAAGGGCGGATGCGGCAAGAGCACGCTGGTAACCCAGCTGGCGTCGCACTACGCGCAAGAAGGCCGGCGCACCGCGATCGTCGACGGCGATCCCCAGGGCTCCAGCTATCGCTGGGCCAGCCTGCGACCGGACAACGTTCCCGGCGTACTGGCACTGGAAGGCGGTCGCAGGGCGCTCGACAAGTTGCCCGAGGACACCGAGCGCGTCCTGATCGACACCGCCGCCGGCTCCCACGAACGAGAGCTGGAGCCGTATCTGGAAAAGGCCGATGTCGTGCTCGTTCCGGTACTTCCTTCCTCGTTCGATCTGCATGCCACGCTCGGCTTCCTGCAACATCTACGCGGCATCAGTCGGATCAAGCGCGGCAAATTGCCGGTGGCCCTGGTTGGCAACCGGCTTAAGCCATGGACGCATGCCAGCCAGGATGCGATCGCGCAGCTGGCCGAGCAATCCCCCTTCCCGGTAGTGGCGCAATTGCGCGATACCCAGGCCTATGTTTTGTTGACGTCGCTGGGCAAAGGCATCTTCGACTACGGATCCGAGCAGGTGCGCGGGCATCAGCAGGACTGGACGCCGTTGCTGCGCTGGATCAAGCGTAAGCATTGAAGCCGCTACAGGCACACGGAGTTTTTATGCACGAACTGATTTTGCTGCGACACGCTGAAGCCCAGCCCTCATCACCCGGTGGCGACGATACGGTGCGCCGCCTCAGCGGCCGCGGCGAACAGGAGGCGCGCGCTGCCGGAGCATGGCTCAAGTCACACGGTGTGCGCCCGGATCGCGTGCTGTGCTCACCCTCCGAGCGCACCTGCGCCACGGCGAATCTCGCACTTTCCACGCTACATAGCGTGCCGACGATGCAGATGGCATCGGAAATCTACAACGCGACACCCGGCGAACTGCTGGCTTTGCTCGATCAGCACGGCGATGCGAACACGCTGATGCTGGTCGGTCACAACCCGGGCATCGAACGGTTGGTGGCCTTGCTGGTGGAAGGTCGCTCCGATGAGTTTCGCGGGATGCCGCCGGCCGGCATGGCCGTACTCCACGTCGATGGCCCACTGGAACCGGGTAGCGCACGGCTGGATGCGTTCTGGTCGCCGTGAGGCGATATGCGTCTCTAGGGTTCTTGTTGTTACCGGCCCTCGCAACGGCCAGCCAAATCGATTACCGCATTGATCCGGCAGCATCGCAGGCAACCTTCCAGATTCGCTTGCTGTGGGTGGATAACGTCAACGGACATTTCACGCAGGTGATGGGCGACGTGGTGCCGGGTCCGCGCCCGGACAGCTGGGTGGTCGATGCAACCATCGCGGTGGACAGCGTAAGCATGCCGTCGTCGCGTATTCGCCAATGGGTGTTGGCGCCGGCCTTTTTCGACGCGGGGCATCATCCGGTTATCCACTTCGTATCCAATCCGTTTGCGCAAGACGAGCTGGACCATGGCGGCATGCTCACCGGTTACCTTTCGTTGCGCGGCGTCACCGCGCCGATCCAGTTCACGATGCAGCCCTTGCACTGCGAGCCGCTCGCGATGGCGCCCTGCCGCATCATGCTCAGCGGGCATCTTCATCGCAGCACCTTCGGCATGACCAGCGATCACCTCGCACTTTCCGATAGCGTCGACCTGAATCTGAGCATCACACTGCAACCCGAAAGTCGCTAAGCCGCAGCTATCATTCGGCCATGCATGTACGCCGTGGTCTCCTCGCCTCCCTTTTGCTGACCGTCCTTTTGCAGGGCTGTACGCTTACTCGCGCGCATGTGCGACAAGCCGACGCCATCGTCGACGCCAGCATCGATCGCCAGACCACCTGCGACCGCGCCGATCACTGCGCAACTCCGTCGCCCTTGCTCGATGCCGCATCCCGGGCGCTTGCCGATTCCACGCCGAGGCAGCCGCAACACATTGTCACTTTGCTCGACGACAGCGAAGCCGCACTGGTGGCGCGCATCAACCTGATTCGTGCTGCGCGCCAATCCATCGACGTGCAAACCTACATCTGGGACGAAGACGACACCGGCCAACTGATACTCAACGAACTGATCACCGCTGCCCGGCGCGGCATCGATGTACGCATCCTCGCCGACCAGCTGTTCTCGTTCGAGGATCCCGCCTTGCTCGAACGGCTGGCGCGCGTCAGCCCGAATTTCCAGATACGCCTGTACAACCCCACTTTCCAGAATGCACGCACCCCACCGCTGGAATTTGCGGCGGGCATCGTCTGTTGCTTCCTGAAATTCAACCAGCGCATGCACAACAAGCTGCTGCTGGTGGACGACAGCATCGGTATCACGGGCGGGCGCAATTACCAGGATCGTTATTTCAATTGGGACAACGATTTCAACTACATCGATCGCGACGTGATGGTCGGTGGTCCGGCCGCCCACGAGATGGCCGACAGCTTCAACCTGTTCTGGAATCACAAGCGCGCGGTCCCGTTGACCCACCTGCGCGATGTAAACCGTCTGATTCGCGGCGATCCCACGCCACCGGCGTGGCCGTTGCCGCACTACGCTTACCCCGCTCGAGTGGCCGACGCGCAGGCCGAAGCGGAAGATCCGACATGGCTTGCCGAGCACCTGAGCGATACCAGCTTGCGAACCAGCAAGGTGGAATTCTTCAGCGACCGCCCCGCCAAAACCGAACAACCGCAGAAGCGCGATGCACACGAATTCACCACGCACTTGATGCATTTGGTAAGCAACGCGCAACACGAAGTGGTGTTGCAAACGCCTTATCTGGTGATGAGCGCACGCGCCAAGAAAATCTTCCAGAAACTGCATCGCGAAGCGCCGACACCGCAGATCATCGTCTCGACGAATTCGCTCGCCTCCACCGATGCGTTCGCGGTCTACGCAGTGTCTTACAAACACCGCAAGAGCGATCTCACCCAATTCGGTTTCAACATCTACGAAATGAAGCCGCATGCCGAACTCGCCACGGACGCGTATTTGCAGGCCAATGTCGAAGACGAACAAGATGACGATGAGATGCTCGCCACGCCCGGCTCACCGGGCAGCACGCAGCGCAAGCGCTTCCCGGGTACCGACCGCCGGCCGGGTTTGTTCGGCAGCAACGGCCGGCGCAACCGGCCGGCGCCACTGCTCAGTAGCGGACGCCGCTTTGGCTTGCATGCGAAATCGCTGGTGGTCGACGACAGTCTGGCGATGGTCGGTTCGCACAACTTCGATCCGCGCTCGGATCACTACAACACGGAAGCCGGCGTGATCGTGTACGACCAGCGCTTCGCCGACCAGTTGCGTGCATCGATCCTGGAAGCGACCTTGCCGCAGAACGCTTGGGTCATCGGCGAGCGCAAACCGACCATTCCCGTCCTTGGCGACATCAGTCGGGCTATCGGCGATGTTTCCGCGAAGCTTCCGCTGTTCGATATCTGGCCGTTCCGCTATGCCACCAGCTACGAGATCAACCCGGGCTGCGCGCCATTACTGCCGACCGATCCCGACTTCAGCCGTTGCTACACATCGGTGGGCGATTTTCCCGATGTCGCCATCTCGCCCAAGCTGCTTTACACGCGCCTGATCACCGCGTTTGGCGCGGGTTGGCAAGGCGTTCTGTAAAGCCTCAACCCTTCTTCTTCTCCCCGTAGGGGAGAAGGAGTAAACGCAAAGAGCCGTGCCTAAGGCCTTTCGAGAATCGCGGTCACACCCATACCGCCCGCAGTACAGATGGAAATCAACCCGCGGCCCGAACCCTTCTGTTCCAGCAGTTTCGCCAGCGAGGCGACAATACGCGCGCCGGTCGCCGCGAACGGATGGCCTACGGCCAAACTGGAACCGTGCACATTGAGCTTGGCCGGATCGATCGAGCCGAGCGGCGTATCGCGACCAAGCCGGTTTTTGCAGTAATCGGCTGATTCCCAGGCGCGCAACGTGCATAGCACCTGCGCGGCGAAGGCTTCGTGGATTTCGTAGAAGTCGAAGTCCTGCAGCGTGAGACCATGCCGGGCAAGCATGCGCGGCACCGCAATCGTCGGCGCCATCAGCAGACCTTCGCCGTGCACGAAATCCACCGCGGCAATTTCCGCATCGCGCAGATAGGCTTGGATTTTCAGGCCACGCTTGGCCGCCCACGCATCGTTCGCCAACAACACCGCCGAAGCGCCGTCGGACAAACCGGTGGAATTGCCCGCTGTGAGAGTGCCCAAGCCCGAGGTCTTGTCGAACGCAGGCTTGAGTGCCGCCAGCTTTTCCATGGTGGTGTCGGGGCGTAGGAAACCGTCGCGCTTCAAGCCGCGAAACGGCACCACCAGATCTTCGAAAAAGCCCGCGTCGTACGCAGCAGCAAGCTTGTGATGGCTTTCCAGCGCGAGGCGATCCTGATCTTCACGGCCGATATGCCATTCCCGCGCCATTTTTTCGCAGTGATCGCCCATCGACATACCGGTGCGCGGCTCGGCCACGCCGGGGAACGACGGCTTCAATTCGCTGAAGGAAAATCCGCGCACGGCGGTTTTCAGTTTCTCCATCGGCGTCTTGGCACGATTGACCGCCAACAGACGCTTGCGCAAACGCTGGCTGTAGACGATGGGCACGTCGCTGGTCGTATCCGAACCGCCGGCAATACCGGCCTCGATCTGTCCGGCGGCAATCTTGTTGGCGATGATGATGGCGTTGTCCAGCGACGTGCCGCAGGCCCGCGCGGTGGTGATCCCTGGCGTGGTCGCTGCCAGGCCGGAACTGAGCAGCGCCTCGCGGGCCAGGTTCCACTCCGACGAATGCTTGATCACCGCACCCATCGCCACTTCGCCCAGCTCCACGCCATGCAGCCCGAAACGTTCGACCAGCGCACCCAGCACTTTCACCGACATGCCGAAGTTGCCCACGTCCGCATACGCCGTGTTGTTGCGACAGAACGGGATGCGCACACCGCCGATCACACCGACGCGCTGCTGCGTGTTTTCCATAGCCTGACTGTCCAAATACACCTGATCAGGCAAGGCTAACCCGCTCGGTGCCTGGGCGAAAGCCCGAATGGGCGTCCAATCGGCGAATGTTAGACTTGCTCCCCTTTGTCATAGGGAATCATTCGCGTGGAAGCCGGCCCGCTAGAAGCCTTGCCCGCCGTCCTGGCGCTGGAACTATCCCCGGGCGAACACCCGCGCCGGCTGAGCCTGAGCCGCGATGAGGCCGCCGAATTGGCCGCGCTGGTGGCCGAAGATCTCCAGACGCTGGTGCCGCAGGTGAAGCAGGCTCGGCTGGTGCTGGCCGGCGCGCTGTTCGACGCGGTCGAATTGCTGCGCCCTGGCTTTCCTGCGTGGGCGACGCTGGATGAACTCGCACGCCGCGTTCCGCGCGGTCAGCTGGAAAACGTCGTGGCTTTCGGCCATCACGAAGGTCGGATGCCGACCCAGCCGCTGGAACCGGATCCCGCTTACGCGGACGGCCCGATGCGCTTATTACCCTTGAGCCTGCTGGCCCCGGAGGCCTTGGCCGGCGAGCTTTCCGAACGCCTGGAAGTGGAGCTGGTGGGCCGCGGCGAAGCAGGCTCACGTACCGCCGACTGGCTGATGCGCTGTTTCGGCATCCAGCTGGAGCACGTGCGCTATTTGAGCCGCAACGACCTGCTCGCACTCACCTGCGTGCAATACGAGCACGTCAATCTGGCCCCGCTATGGCAGCTGCTGGAAGCGGCCATGCTGACGCCTTATCGCACCGAAACCACCCTCAGCGCGCGCGGTTTGGCGTTGCGCTACGCCGACGGCGCGATCTGGGCGCAGTCGCCCGCACAATGGCTAACCACTCAAACGGGCGATAGCGCCGAGCGCAGCCATGCCTTCGCGGGCATCGTCTTCTAATTGCGCCAATACGCAGCGCTCTTGCAAGCGCATGGCCTTTCACTCCACCTCGATGCCGCACCCGACCATACAACGGAGCAAGGCAACGGCTGGTTGTCCGAGACATGGTCCGGCGCCGATAGTGCTTACGATGCGCCCGCGCTTTTTGCCCACGAAGCACCCGGACTCGGCGTGGTCGCCCTCACCGTGGCGCAGCGTGGGCCGGCTGGCCGCGCACGGGTGTTAGCCCATGGTTATCCCATGCAGCCGGCCGCACTCGGCCCTTTGGTGGCCACCATGGCCGATCGCTTTGGCACGGCGAGCGATCTGCACGCATTGGGTCGCATCCAATTGGATGAAAACGGCCAACTTGGCGCACCCGCCACCGCGTTGCACTGACACCGCACACCCGAATGCGCGCAAATAGGGTGCATACCGCACGTCGGGCGGCGCATGATGTGCGGGCATATGCAATGACCGGTAAGCCGGGGGAATGACATGCCCAAGGTGACGCGCCCTATCGAAGGCGATCCGCCTCCCCTGCAACCGGGGGCGGATCTGCTCGTGCACGTCGTGCAGAGCGTGCCCGCGCTGATCACCTATATCGATCCGGACGAACGCTTCGTATTCGCCAACGAAGCGCATCGCAGCTGGTTCAACCTCGATCCGAATCTGATCATGGGTCGGCTGGCCAGCGAAGTGCTGGATCCGGAAAGCTACCTGCGCGTGCGTTCTGCCTTCCTGCAGGCGCTCGACGGTCATCCGTCCAGCTACGAAGGCGAACTCTTCAACCGCCCGGAACACCGTTACGTGCATGGCAGTTTCACGCCCGATCTGGATGAGAACCATCGATTGCGCGGCGTGTTCACGGTCTTTACCGACATTACCGAGCGGCACGCGCTGGAAGAGCAATTGCGCGAGAGCGAGCAACGCTTTTCGCAAGCGTTTCAGCATGCAGCAGTCGGCATGGCGCTGATCCTTCCCGGTGGCCGCTACCAGCGCGTCAATGCGGCATTGTGCGAGATGCTCGGTTACAGCGAAGCGGAGATGCGCGCGATGACGTGGCGCGACGTCACGTATCCGGACGATGTGGCGTTGAGCGACGCACTCTCCGATCAGATCACCACCGGCAAGCGCGAAGCGTTTCAGACCGAGAAACGTTACGTCCACCGCGACGGGCATATCGTGTATGTGCTGCTCAGCGTATCTCAGGTGCGCAGCGAGTCCGGGCAATTGAACTATGTCGTGAGTCAAGTCCAGGACGTCACCAAACGCAAGCAATACGAAGATGCACTGTTCCGCGAACGTCAGCTTGCCGAAGTCACACTGAACTCGATCGGCGACGCAGTAATCACCACGGATCTTGCGCTCAACATCATCTCGCTCAATCCGATTGCCGAGGCGATGACCGGCTGGTCCTACGCCGATGCGAAAGGCAGCCCGCTGGACGACATATTCCGCCTGCGCGATATCAACAATCGGCAGCCGCTGGATAACCCCTTGCGTCAGGCCATGCGACGCAACGCCATCGTCGACTTCAGCGGTCGGGCGATCCTGCTCCATCGCAACGGCTTCGAGACGCCGATCGAAAATTCGGCCGCACTGATCCACGACCACGCCGGCAATGTCACCGGCGGCGTGCTGGTTTGCCACGACATCAGCGAGAACCGCACGCTGGCGTTGAAGATGATCCAGCTTGCCCAGCACGACACACTCACCGGCTTGCCCAACCGCAGCCTGCTGTACGCGCGCATCGAGCAAGCCACCGCGATGGCTACGCAGCGCCACCGTCAATGCGCCCTGCTTTATCTGGACCTGGATCATTTCCGGCGCATCAATGACACCCTCGGCCACGGGGTCGGCGATCAAGTGCTGCAGGCCGTTGCCCACCAAATCCGTGGTGTGCTGCGCGACAGCGAAGACCTGGCTTTCCGCTACACCGGCGATGAATTCGTGGTGCTGCTCCCGCGCGTGGACGGCTCCGACGAGGCCGCCAGCTTCGCTCAGAAATTGCTCGACGCATGCACCCGGACACGCGTGTCGCACCTGCCGCCACTCGATATTCGGGTCAGCATCGGCATCAGCCTGTTCCCGCACGATGCCACCGAACCGGATGCGCTGGTACGCACCGCCGATGCCGCGATGTACGAAGTCAAAACCCAAGGTCGTCACGGCTACTGCTTCTATGCACCGGAAATGAGCCAGCGCTCCGCCGCCAGCCAGCGCATCGAAAATGTACTGCGTCATGCCCTGGCTCATGGCGAGCTCTCGTTGCACTACCAACCCAAGGTCGATGCCAGGGGCGGCCACATCGTGGGCGCCGAGGCTCTGTTGCGCTTGCAGATGGATGGCAAGGACCTGTTCGTGCCCGATCAATTCATCCCGGTGGCGGAGGACACCGGCCTGATCGTTTCGATGGGCACCTGGGCGCTGCGCGAAGCCTGCCTGCAGGCCCGTGCGTGGCAACGCGAAGGAAGACCGATCCCTGTCTCGGTGAATGTCTCGCCGCTGCAATTTCAGTACGCGGGCTTCTACGAACGGCTCGACAGCATTCTCCACGAAACCGGTCTCGATCCCAGCTTGCTTGAGTTGGAGTTGACCGAACGCACCATGATGACCGGCGGCGACGGCACCATTCGCTTGTTGCGCCGTATCCGCCAACGCGGCGTGCGTCTGTCGCTGGACGACTTCGGCACCGGCTACAGCAGCTTGTCCTATCTCAAGCACTTCCCGGTCGATGCGTTGAAGATCGATCGCGCGTTCGTGCGCGACATCACGCAAGATGCGGAAACCGCGGCGATCACCAGCGCCATCATTGCGATGGCACGCAGCCTCAACAAGGATGTGATCGCCGAAGGCGTGGAGACAGAAGTACAGAGCGCCTTTTTGCGCGAAGCCGGCTGCTCGCAACTACAAGGCTTTCTGTTCGGTGCGCCGATGCCCGCCGAGTCGTTCCAACGACGCCTTGCCGAGCAACCCGCCTAAGTTTCGTTCTCCCAACGTAAAGAGAACGAACTCTCTTCAGATGAGTTGCTCGTACATCCGGTAGTGGCATTCGTCCATGCCAAGCTCGCGGTAGGTGTTTTGCGCGCGTTGATTCTCTGTTTCAACGTATAAGCGCAAGCCGACCGCACCGGCCGCCTTAGCGCGTTGCGCAACATCGTTGTACAACGTGCGAAACACACCGCCACGACGTGCTTGTGGCATCACGTAGACGCTCTGGATCCACCAGTAGTCACCGTTGCGCCAATCGCTCCACTCGTGAGTGATCAACAAACAACCCACGGCTTGATGGTCGCGTTCCGCCACCAGATAAAAGCCGCGGCGCGGCTCATCGAATACTGCCGCTACGCCGCGCGTCAGAAGTTCTAAATCCAGACGCTTCTGCTCGGTCTCCCACGCCATCGCCACATTCCACTCGGCAATGGCGGCGATATCGCCGCGCTCGGCATAACGAATCAACATGGTCGACACGTTCAAACTCCCATCGAATCTTTAAGGTTTCTGCCGCGTACGCGACGTGCCCAGCTTTCGCGTGAGCGTATTTCGCCCTACGCCCAACGCGGCCGCCGCATGCTGGCGATGACCGTCATGGGCTGTCAAGGCCGCTTCAAGTAACGCGCGATCGAGCGCCTCACGCGCCCGTGTATGAATGTCCGCTTCGCCGTGCGCCAAGGCGCGCTCGGCCCATTCGCGCAATGCATCGGTCCAATCGCCACGCTGCGCTTCGGTCGATTTACCGAGATCGGCGGGCAGGATCTCCGTGCCCGAGGCAATCACGGCCAGACGCCTGCACAAATTTTCCAGCTCACGCACGTTCCCTGGAAAATCGCGCTGCGCGATCGCCTTGAGCGCCGCCTTGGAAAAACGCTTGGGAGGCAGCTTCAGTTCCTGCGCCGCACGGGCCAGAAAATGTTGCGCCAGCAGCGGAATATCGCTGCGGCGCTGTCTCAGCGGCGGCAACTCGATACGTACGACATCCAGGCGATGCTTGAGATCGGCGCGGAACTGGCCGGCGGTAACGCGTGCATCCAGATCCTGATGGGTCGCGGCCACGATGCGCACGTTGCAACGAATCAGCTCGCGGCCACCGACGCGATAAAATTCACCGCCGGCCAATACGCGCAATAGGCGCGTTTGCAAAATGAGGGGCATATCGCCGATCTCATCCAGAAACAGCGTGCCGCCCTCGGCCTGTTCGAACCGCCCCGCCACGCGCCGCATTGCGCCGGTAAACGCGCCTGCTTCGTGGCCGAATAGTTCGCTTTCAAGCAATTCGCTTGGAATCGCCGCGGTGTTCAGCGCTACAAACGGTTTGCCGCGCCGCGCGCTTTCCTCATGCAGGGCACGCGCCACCAACTCTTTGCCGGTACCGGTTTCACCCGTGACCAATACGTTCAGATCACTGGCGGCCACACGGCCAATCAATCGGAACACTTCACGCATTGGCGCGCTTTCGCCAAGCAACGCATGCGAGGGCGCTCCCGGCGCTTCGGCGACAACATCGGTGTGCGGCGCGTCGGCCAGCGCGCGTTGCACGGCCGCCAGTGCCTGATCCAAATCGAACGGCTTGGCCAGATAGTCGACCGCACCCGCGCGATACACCGCGGCGGTGGTCGCAATGTCTGTATAGGCGCTCATCACGATCACCGGCCCGATCTGCCGTGCGCGCAACTCATCCAGCAGCGCCAAACCGCCTTCGCCCGGCATGCGCACGTCGGTGATCAGCAACGCCGGCGTCGCCTCGCGCAATGCCTCGCGCACACTGGCGGTGTCGCCGAATTCCCGCACGGTAAGCCCTGCATCGCGCAACGCTTCCGCCAGCACGAAACGTATGCCCCGATCGTCATCGACGATCCAGATGCTGGAGGTGTCGGAATGTTTAGCCATCGGAACTTCCAGCAGCAGTCGCCGACGCGGCGACGCGCGGAGGCAAGGGGAGATAGAGAGAGAACACCGTTTCGCCGGCGCGGCTGGCGTAACGCAATTCGCCGCCATGTTCGTGCGCGATTTCGCGCGACAAGGCGAGCCCTAGCCCGGTGCCATCGGCGCGCCCCGACACCAACGGCTCAAACAAGGTATCGCGCAAGGCGGGGGGCACTCCGGGACCGTCGTCGATCACATCCAGCCGCAACGCGCTACGGAACATGCGCTCGCCCAGGCGCACGCCGTGCTCGACGCGGCTGCGCAACGTGAGCGTCTGCGCGCCCGCCTCGATCGCATTGCGCGCCAAATTCAACATCACTTGTTGCAGACGATCGGCGTCGCCGTGGACATCAGGCAAGCTCGGATCGTAATCGTGCCGCAAATGCGGGGGTGACGGTTCGGCCTGTATCAGATCGCTTAAGCGCTCAAGCAATTGATGCAGGTTCACTTCGCCCAGATGCGGCGCGCCATCGTGATGCAGCAGGCGATTGGCCAATGTCGCCAACCGATCCGCTTCCGCGATCACCAGACCTGCGAGAGCTCGCATATCCGCATCGTCCAATCGACGTTGCAGCAATTGCGCCGCGCCACGCAAACCCGCAAGCGGATTCTTCACCTCGTGCGCAAACCCGCGCAGCGTGGCCGAGAGCGGCGACACCGTCGTCGCCGACTCCGCCAACGCATGGACTTCCACTAACAAACTGCCCGCATCCAACGGCTGCAGCGACACATCCACGCGTTGTCTGCCGCCTTGCGTGCCCGACAACGCAACCCCCCGACATTGCACCGAACGCTGCTCCGCCAAACTGCGCGCCGCTTGCTCCGCCACGTCGGGATCCTGCAACAGCACCGCCAGCGCCTGCCCCTGCGCATGCCGCAACCCGAGCCCCAGCAATTCCGCGAGAGCCGGATTGATCCACAGCGCACGCAGCCGCCCATCGACCACCGCCAACCCGGTCGACATCTGCTCGGCCCAATGGAGGGACTGATCGTTCATTGCACCATAATGGGCAATGCGCTGGATTGGTGCAAATGGAGGGTAGATCTGGCGCTGTTTTGATGTTGTTTGTCCAGAACACCATAGTTTGTACATCTTGGACAAACTATGGTGTTTTCTCCACCAAGAAAATACCTATCTATCAATGAGTTATGCCGCTTCCCGAATCAACGGAGCGTGTCGTCTGGCGACGTCCCCCCGCTTTCAGTAGCGGAGCGAATTAGAGTCCGGGATTACTTTAACTGCTTGGCATAGTCGGCGGGAGTCAGTCCGCCCAGCGCCTTCTTGGGTCGTTCCTCGTTGTATTCCCGACGCCAGCTTTCA
>JAATFF010000156.1 GCA_015655335.1 Lysobacterales bacterium
CAGATCAGAAAACGAGTGCAGCTCATCGATATCAAACAGAACACTTTGCAGGGACACAAAAAAATCCGGCCTTCAACACGTGAAGACCGGATTCTTGGGATGCCTTGGCTACGATGCAATGCTTAAGTGAACAGCATTACCCGCTTCGGCGGGGTGTTTTTTTATACGTCTACGGCCATTTTGCTGCGTTGCGTCAGCGGCCTTTGATGACTCGTACTAAACTTAATGGGCTAACTCACCGCCCCAGCCTCTTGCTGGGGCTTTGAGTTTCAGGCGCCAGGTCCTTGGCGGGGCCGAACGCTTCCTACATAGGTTGCCAACCCCGGCACCGACATACGTGGAGTTCAAGTTCCAATGATTTTCGAAACCATCGCCAAAACAGGCCACGAAGAAGTCGTCTTCTGCCATAACAAGGACGCCGGCCTTAAGGCCATCATTGCGATCCATAACACGGTGCTGGGCCCGGCACTGGGCGGCCTGCGCATGTGGCCGTACAAGACCGAGCAGGATGCGGTGAACGACGTGCTGCGCCTGTCGCGCGGCATGACCTATAAGAACGCCGTGGCCGGCCTGAACTTGGGCGGCGGCAAGGCGGTGATCATCGGCGATCCGTCGAAGGACAAGTCCGAAGCGCTGTTCCGCGCGTTCGGCCGTTTCGTCAACTCGCTCAACGGCCGCTACATCACGGCTGAAGACGTGGGCATCGACGTCAACGATATGGAATATGTGTTCCGCGAAACCGAATACGTGACCGGCGTGCATCAGGTGCACGGCGGTTCGGGCGATCCCTCGCCGTTCACCGCGTACGGCACGCTGCAGGGCCTGATGGCCGCGCTGAACTTCAAGAACGGCAACGAAGACGTGGGCAAGTACAGCTACGCCGTGCAGGGCGCCGGCCACGTGGGCAGCGAGTTCATCAAGCTGCTGCGCGAACAGGGCGCCAAGGTGTTCGTGACCGATATCAACAAAGACGCCGTGCAGCGTTGCGTGGATGAACTGGGCTGCGAAGCCGTGGGCCTGGACGAGATCTACGACGTCGACGCCGACGTGTACTCGCCCTGCGCACTGGGCGGCACGGTGAACGAGCAGACCATCGACCGCATCAAGGCAAAGATCATCTGCGGCGCGGCCAACAACCAGCTGGCCAACGATGCGATCGGCGATGAACTCGCCCGCCGCGGCGTGCTGTACGCACCGGACTACGCGGTCAACGCCGGTGGCGTGATGAACGTGTCGCTGGAAATCGACGGTTACAACCGCGAGCGCGCCATGCGCATGATGCGCACGATCTACTACAACCTGGGCCGCATCTTCGAGATCAGCAAGACCGAGAGCGTGGCGACCTACAAGGCCGCCGACCGTCTCGCCGAGGAGCGCATCGCGTCCATCGGCAAGATCAAGCTGCCGCACATGGGCAATGGCGCGCCGCGCTTTGCCGGTCGCATGCGCGGTCAGTAAAAACTGCACCGTTGGGTGTTGAAAAACGCCGGCCTTGGCCGGCGTTTTTTTATGCGGCGACCGTGCCTGGGAAACCCGAATCTGTAACAGTTCTGCTAGACTCCCGTCGCAAGAAAAAAATGCTGTAAGGCTTTGCCTGCATTGGTAAAGCTTCAGGGGGCCCGCTCCGCGGGTTAAGGAACAAATCGAATCTCGTCACGGCCCACTGCGTCACCCGGCTGCCGTTTGTTTCGCCGTACTTCTCTACGGCGAGCTCATAGCCGATGATGGTGGTGTCCATGGGGGGACGAAGGATGGCAAGAGCAGGCTGGTGTGTATGAGCGCAACCATGGAAACCGGGATTAGCGATGAGGACATCCTGCTCAGGCTCAAGGATGTGCTGCGCGAGACTTTTGAGATCGATCCGTCGCGAGTCAAGCCGGATACCCACCTGTTCACCGATCTTGAACTGGACAGCATCGATGCTGTGGACCTGGCCATCCAGGTGCAGGACATGACCGGCATGCGCATCAAGCCTGAGGATTTCAAGAACGTGCGTACCGTCGGTGACGTTGTCGCCACCGTGCGCACGCTGTTGACCCGCTAAATGCAGGCGGGCTGACTTCATGTCGTACGCGCCTGCCTCCGCCGGGGAAAGTTTTCAGCCCTGCGCGTTGATCCCCATCTACAACCACAAGGACACCATCGCCGCCACGGTGCAGTCCCTGCGCGCGCATGGGTTGCCGATCATCATCGTGGACGACGGTAGCAACGAAGCGACGCGTGCGGTGCTCAAAGCGCTGGCCGCCGACGAACCGACGGTTCAGCTGATACGTCTGCCGCGCAACGGCGGCAAAGGTCGCGCGCTGACGGCCGGGCTGATCGCGGCGCGCGATACCGGCTATACGCACGCGCTGCAGATCGATGCGGACGGTCAACACAATGCCGGCGATGTGCCACGTTTTCTGGCGGAAGGCCGCGCCGATCCGCAAGCCTTGATCTGCGGCCAGCCCATCTACGACGAAAGCGCGCCGCGGGCACGGATGTACGGTCGTTATGTCACGCACGTCTGCGTTTGGCTGGAAACGCTCTCGTTCACGTTGCGCGACTCGATGTGCGGTTATCGTCTCTATCCGCTGGAGGTCACCTGCGCCGAGATCGACCGTGCGCCGCTGCCCGCGCGCATGGATTTAGATACCGAAGTGGCGGTGCGCCTGATCTGGCGCGGTGTGCAGGTACGAAACCTGCCAACCCGCGTCATCTACCCTGAAAACGGCCTTTCCCATTTCCGCATGCTGCACGATAACTTGCGTATTTCCGCCATGCATACACGCCTATTGTTGGGGATGTTGCCACGTGCGCCGATTCTGTTGTGGCGCAAGCATCGGAGAGCCGCATGGGTCGGTTGACGGCATCGACGCAAGCCTGCCTGCATGTTGATCCTCGGCCTGCAAATCGAGAATGGCATTCGCATTCGCTGCGCGTAATGTTTACAAACGCGCTGAGCGTTTGGCTTCTTTGCCTCGGCTTTGCCGTGCACGCGCAAGGCACATCGCCGGATCTGCTGCATACCGTTCTCGGCGAGCTTAGCCAACACAGCGCCGTGCGTGCTGCATTCACCCAGCAGCGAAAGAACCCTGCGTTAACGCAACCGCAGGACAGCAGCGGTCAGCTGTTGTTCGTGGCGGGACACGGCATGCTTTGGCAAGTGCAGCAGCCTTATCAAGACACGTTGGCGCTAACCGATAATCAGGCTACGCGTATCGACGCCAGCGGCCACGCGCAATCCGTGCGCAATGAGCGAGGTGTCAGCCAGATATCGCAGATGCTGCAATCCATGCTTGCAGGCCAGCTTGACGCGATGCTGCGCCAATTCAACGTCAGTGCGGAAGGCACGCCCACGCAATGGACGCTGCACTTCGCGCCCAAGCAGGCGCGCGTGGCGCAAGTGCTGCACGGCATCGAACTTGATGGCGGCCGACTTCAAAACGGCACGTTCCTGCAAGGCATTCGGATCGACATGCAGGACGGCACGCAAACCGACATCCGCATGACCGATATCCGCGATGCCGGCCCGCTGACCGCGCTCGAAAAGCACGCGCTCGGCCTGCCATGAACTCACGAGGGCTGTGGCTGCGCGCAGGATGTTTCGCTGTGGCGACGCTGCTCATGGCCCTGCTGGGCGCTTGGCTGCTGTTCGGTCGTGATCGCTCGCCGATCCAAACCGATCTGCTGGCGATGCTGCCAGCCACCGAACGCAATCCGCTTGCCGAAGTCGCCGCGCAGCGACTTGCTCACGCCAATGGCGATCGCGTGATCCTGCTGGTAGCGAATGCCGACGACTTTCGTGCTAAGTCTGCGGCGCGCGAATTGGGCCACGCCTTGGCCAGCGACCATATCTTTGCTTCCGTAACGGCTGAACTGCCGCCGTTCGATCTGCAGCAGTTGGTAACGCCTTATCTTGCGCATCGCTTCACGCTGCTGACCGACGCCGACCGTGCGGCACTCGCCCAACCCGGATACAACCCAGCGCAGGCACTCGCGCAACGCGTGAACGAGCCTTTTGTCATGGGCATTGGAACGCGCCTGCAAGACGATCCCTTCGGCTGGCTGCAACATTGGATGGATCAGCAACCGTGGAGCCGCTCGCCACTGGTACCGGAAGACAATCTGCTGACCGCGCATCGCGACGACGGTAGCTACGTGTTGGTGACCGCCACGCTCAACGGCTCGTCGTACGACGACGCCATACAACGGCGTGCGTTGAGCGTGATTGATCAGGCCGAGCAGACGATCGAACACGATCAACCCGGCACACGCGTGCTGCGTACGGGCGCGTTGTTCTATGCCGCTGCCGCGCGTGCCGGTGCCGAACATGACGTACATATGGTCGGGCTGGTCTCGACCGTCGGCATTGCTTTGCTGTTGCTGGGCGTGTTCCGGTCGCCCGGTCCGTTGCTGCTGGCCTTTCTTTCGACTGGCATTGGTATTGTCGCCGCAACGACGGTAAGCGTACTGGTGTTCGGGCAGATCTATCTGCTTACGTTGGTGTTCGGTGCGGCGCTGCTAGGCGAAGCGGTGGACTATTCCATCCAGTATCTAAGCGCACGCGCGAACGCCGGCGCTACGTGGGAGCCACGCCGCGGCCTGCGACAGGTGCGCCCTGCACTGCTGCTGGCGTTGGGTACATCGTTGTTGGGTTATGCCTTGCTTGGCCTGGTGCCCTTCGCGGCGCTACGCCAAATGGCGTGCTTCGCGATGACTGGCATGACCGTGGCCTGCATCAGCGTGTTCTGGCTGCTGCCCGCGCTGTTGCAACGCCCAGCCAGACCGATTTCTGCACTATCCGTTCGCTGCGCACTGATGCTGCAAAATGCGGTTGCGCGCGTTGCATCCGGACGTAACGGAATGATGCTCGCTGCGGTGCTGCTGTTGTTGGCGCTTCCCGGCTGGTGGCAGCTGCGTCACGACGACGACGTGCATTTGCTGGTCGCACCACCGGCAACGCTGGCCGCGCAGGAAGTACAGATCCGCAATATCACCGGCCTTGGCAACGGCACGCAGTTTTATCTGGTGCAAGGCGCCGACCAAGAGCAGGTATTGCAGCGCGAGGAAGCGCTGGAGCGGCGACTGCAAGGCATGGTCGACGCAGGCCAGCTGCAGGGTTGGCTCGGTCTCGCCGGAATGGTGCCATCGTTGCAACGTCAGCACGCCAATCAAGCGCTGCTGGCCCCACTCTTTGCGCCACCCGATCGTATGCATCAGTGGCTGAGCCATGCCGGTTTTCGCGATGACGACATTGAGCGCTGGATGCAGGCATGGCCTGGCACGCCGCTTGAATTGCAGACCTGGCTCAAGAGTCCGCTCGCCACGCCTTTCCGCTATTTGTGGATAGGTGATGACGTACACGGCGGCGCAGCTTCACTTGTCTTGCCGCAAGGCGATACGTCCAGCGCACTCCTACAAAAAGCCGCAACGGATTTGCCCGGTGTCACATTGGTCGACAAACCTGCCGGTATTTCCGATCTCTTCGGTCGCTATCGTCGCTACGCCAGCATCTGGCTGCTCGCAGCTATCGTGTTGATCGTGCCGGTGTTTGGCTGGCGCTATGGTTTGCGCGATGTGCCGCGCGTGCTCGCACCGCCGGTATTCGGCATCGGTTTTACGCTGGCGATGCTCGGTTATCTGCATCAGCCGCTGACCCTTTTTCACTGGATGGCGCTGATGCTGATACTGGGCGTGGGTGCCAACTATGCCGTATTCCTGCGCGAAGGCGAACCGCACGTCGCCCATCGCCCGGGTGCGATGTATGCCAGCGTGCTGCTTTCGGCCATTACGGCCCTGTTGTCGTTCGGCTTGCTTGCCTTGAGCTCGATGCCGGCGCTACGCGATTTCGGTCTTACGTTGCTGTTGGGCATTGGTTTTACTGCGCTGCTGGTGCCAACCAGCGTGGCGCATCGGACAATGTCTTCATGATCCTTTATTACTTCGCACGGAGCACTGGTCGATGAAGCGTGTCGTTATCACCGGCATGGGCGGCATTACACCACTGGGACACGATTGGTCGCAGATCGAGCCGCGCCTGCGCGACGGCCGCAACGCGGTACGCAACATGCCGGAATGGGATTTCTTCGACTCGCTCAACAGCCGCCTCGGCTGTCCCGTCGATGATTTCCAGATACCCGATTGGCCGCGCAAACATCTGCGCTCCATGGGCCGTGTGGCGCAACTGGCCGTCGCAGCCAGCGAACATGCCTTGCGCGATGCAGGCTTGCTAGGCGATGCCACCATCGGCGATGGCCGCATGGGTGTGGCCTATGGCTCGTCGGGCGGCAGCATCGAGCCGGTGCGTGTCGTGGGCCGCATGCTGGAAACCGGCTCCATGCAAGGCGTAACCGCCACCAGTTATGTGCAGATGATGGCGCACACCACCGCCGTGAACGTTGGCGTGTTCTTTGGACTGAAGGGCCGCATCGTGCCCACCTCCAGCGCGTGCACGTCCGGCAGCCAGGCGATTGGTTACGGCTACGAAACCATCCAGCAAGGCAAGCAGAAGCTGATGCTATGCGGCGGCGCGGAGGAATTGTCCGGTCCCGGCGTGGCCGTGTTCGACACCTTGTTTGCAACCAGCACACGCAATGACGAAGCGAGCCTGACACCACGCCCCTTCGACCGCAGCCGAGACGGCCTGGTGGTAGGCGAAGGCGCCGCCACGTTAGTGCTGGAGGAATACGAGCACGCGCGCGCGCGCGGTGCGCGAATCTATGCGGAAGTCGTCGGTTTCGGCTGCAACTCCGATGGCAATCACATCACTCAGCCAACCAGCGAAACGATGGCTACGGCAATGCAACTAGCGTTGCAGGATGCAGGCGTATCGGCCGATGCGATTGCTTATGTGAGCGCACACGGTACCGCGACCGACCGTGGCGACTTGGCGGAAAGCCACGCCACCGCCAATGTGCTGGGTTCGCGTGTGCCCATCAGCTCCATGAAAAGCTACGTCGGCCATACGCTGGGCGCCTGCGGCGCGCTCGAATCGTGGTGGGCGATACAAATGATGCGCGGCGGCTGGTTCGCGCCGACCATCAACCTCAGCGAGCCTGATCCGGCCTGCGCCGAACTTGATTACATTGTCGGCGCAGGTCGGGCGATTAGCGCGGGCTATGTCATGAACAACAACTTTGCCTTCGGTGGCATCAACACGTCGTTGATCTTCAAGGCCTGGGACTGATGTGCCATCCCTCGATGCCAATGCAAATTACACTGCTTCGACAAGGAGCCATCGCATGATGGATTTCCACATCGAACAGTGGCGCGCGTGGGCGCCGGGGCTGGACAGCGACGACGCGTGGCAGGCGTGGGCAACGCATCCGATCATCGTACCGGAGGGTGACGCGCAACCTTCTTGCGATTTCCTATCCGCCATGCAACGTCGCAGGCTCAGCCGGCTTGCGCGCATGACACTGCACGTGGCATGGCCGCTGTGCGGCGAAGACGAACAGTTGCCGCTGGTGTTCGCATCGCGTCACGGCGAGACGCCACGCACTTTTGCGTTACTCAGCGAGGCGGCAGACGGACAGCCGTTGTCTCCCACTCAATTTGGCCTGTCGGTGCACAACGCGATTGCCGGCCAATGGTCGATTCTGCGCGGGCAGCGCGGCGAATCCGTCGCCATCGCCGGCGAAGCCGACACGTTCGAGCACGCCATGGTGGAAGCGGCCGCGTTGCTGAGCGAAGGCGCACCGGCGGTATTGGTCGTGATCGCCGAAGAACGTCCGCCTGCTGCGTATGACGACTGGATCGACGATGTGCCGTTTTCGTATGCTCTGGCCTTGAGAGTAAGGGGAAGCGATATGGCCGACCATGCGCAAGCCGGCGAGCGCTGGCAGCTACGCCTGGAGAACGGCCGCGACCATTCCGCAGACCGCACGTGGCCGCATGCGCTCGATTTCGTGCAGGCGTTGTATCGTCGGAAAGACACACTGGAACACCCATGGAAGACACGTCGATGGATTTGGCAGCGAGTTCCGTAAGGCGCTCCAGCGCCGGCAACTATCTGTGGCGGCTGCTCGCCACCGCAGCGAGCTTCGTGTTGTTCGGATTGGGTGGGCTGTTGTTGCGGTTGATCGTGCTGCCCTTGCTCGGCCTGTTGCCGGGCGATGCAACCACGCGTCGGCGACGCGCGCGCGCCGCCATCAGCAAGGCGTTCTACCTGCACGTGCAGTTCATGTACCGCAGCGGCGTGCTGGAGTACGACTTCGATGGCGCGCAACGGTTGGGTCGTCCGGGCCAGATGATCATCGCCAATCATCCGTCGCTGATCGATGTGGTGTTCTTGATCGCGCATATCCGCGATGCCAACTGCATCGTCAAGGAAGGTCTATGGCGTAATCCGTGCACACGCGGCCCGGTGTGCCGCGCGCAATACATCAGCAACAACGGCAGTCCGGACATGCTGGAAGAAGCGGCGGACGCCCTGCGCGATGGCCAGACGCTGATCGTCTTTCCCGAAGGCACTCGCACCAAACCGGGCGAGCCGCCGGTGTTTCATCGCGGCGCGGCGGCGATTGCGCTGCGCGGTGCGCGCGTCATTACACCCGTGTTTATCACGGTAACCCCCACCACGCTTACCAAGGCAGAGCCGTGGTACCGCATTCCGGAACGGCGAATGCGCGTAACGTTACGCGTGGGACAAGACATCGCACCAGAATCGTTCAATGCCGATGCACCGGCGCCGATCGCCTCGCGACGGCTCAACGCGCATCTGCACCGCCTTTTCCTCAAGGAGCTTGCATCATCGTGAACGCCCTGCAGCAGGAAATCACCCAGCTGATTATCGACACCCTCAATCTGGAGGACGTCACCGTCGAGGACATCCCGCCCGATCAGCCGCTGTTCGGCGAAGGACTAGGGCTCGATTCGGTGGATGCCTTGGAACTGGCGCTGGCACTTCAAAAGCGCTACGACATCCGCATTGCATCCGATTCCAAGGATGCCCGCCAGCATTTCACCACCGTGGCCAGCCTCGCCGCCTTTGTGCAGGCACAGCGGGACGCATGCGCAAACTGACCTCCATTTTGTTGCCGCTCACGGGGGTGCTCTATCCGTTCGTGGTCTATTTCGGCATGGATCGCGTGCCGCCGCCGATGTTTGCGCTAGTACTTGGCGCGATCTGGCTAATTCGCGCACCAAGCTTGCTGAAACAACCCGGCGGACGATGGATGCTCGGCGCTGCCCTCGTCTATTGTGCGCTGCTTGCATTGAGTGGCGAGGCTACGCTGCTTCGTTGGTATCCCACGCTGATAAGCGCCCTGCTGCTAAGTGCCTTCGGCTTGAGCCTGATTTACGGACCGCCGCTCGTCGAACGCATTGCGCGTGTGCGCGAGCCGGATCTGCCGGATGCCGCCATTCCCTACACACGCAAAGTCACGTGGGTATGGGTCGGATTTTTCGTGTTCAATGGCGTGGTGTCGGCGGCACTGACACTCTGGGCGCCGCTGTCCTGCTGGACGCTCTACAACGGGTTGCTGGTCTACTTCATCATGGGCGTGTTGTTCGTCGGCGAGTGGCTGCTGCGCCAGCGCTTAAGGGCAACCGCGTGAACGCACAGCTCGCTAACATCGCAACGCATCTGCGCACCCACGCATGGGTGGACGATGCGAGCTGCGGCCATGCCGAAGCCGACATACCAGGTGCATTGCTTGCACTGAACCGCGAAGGTATCGATGCGCTCTGCCGCATGGGCCGTGAACGGTTCGTGCATACCTTGCAAGAGCATGTAAGCGCGGGCGGATATGACGGCTCACCACTCGTCTGGCGCTTGTTCGATGTCATGCCTGACTTGGCATCGACGCAGCACATCGATGCATTGCTACAAGCACCTCTTCCGAGCGACACGCTGCCGTTGGACGAACATCAAGACGATGGCGTGTGGACCTTGGCGCTGCGCATTCCGCTCGACCTGATCTATTTTCCCGGCCACTTTCCACAGGCACCGGTTTTGCCTGGTGCGGTGCAGGTGGCGTGGGCGCTCTCGTTTGCCTCGTCGCTATTGGGCACACCGCAGCGCTGCCACGCGATGGAAGCACTGAAGTTTCAGCAACTGCTGCGTCCTGGCGACCGAGTCGATCTGACGTTGCGCCATGATCCGATTCGCCACAAGTTGCATTTCGCGTATCGCCACGGCGACAAGGCTTATTCCTCGGGTCGATTGGCATGGAACGCCGCATCATGAACGAACAAGTCGTCCAGGAACGCCACTGGTCCACGCACAAAGAGCGCGGCAGTTTTTTTCTGATGCGACTGACCGCGTTTGGTGTGCGCGTGTTCGGACGCCGATTGCTTGCGCCCTTGCTGTATCTGATCGTGTTGTACTTCTTTGCATCAGCCCGGGGTGCACGGCGCAATATCTGGCAGTATCAAAGCTACCTGGCCGACTGGAGCGGTCGCGAATCACTGCGTCCGACATTTGGCAGCGTGTTCGGCCAGTTCATCGCTTTCGCCGACAACCTGCTGGATCGCCTCGACGTCTGGCGCGGTCGCCTGGGTTTCGAACAGGTGCAGTTGGTCGATCCGAGCGGCATACGCCCACGCTTGTTGCGCAGTCAGCAGGGCGGTCGAGGCGAAATTCTGGTCGTCACGCATTTGGGTAACCCCGACGTTTGTCGCGCCATGGCCGAGCTGGGCGAACAGGTTCCTCTCAACGTGCTGGTCCATAACCGGCATGTGGCGCAGTTCAATCGCCTGCTGGGCGAAGCCGGCGATCGCAGCATGCGGCTGATTCAGGTCACCGAGTTGGACACGGCCATGATGCTGGATCTGTCGCAGCGCGTGGAACGTGGCGAATGGCTGGCGATCGCAGGCGATCGCGTGCCACTGCATGATGGCCGGCGCGTAGCGGTCAATTTCCTCGGGCATGCCGCGGCATTTCCCCAGGGACCGTGGCTGTTGGCCGGCCTGCTGCGTTGTCCGGTGAACCTGTTGTGTTGCCTGAAAGTAGATGGCCGCTACCGTATTCATCTCGACCCTTTCCTTGATAACGCGCACTGGGAACGCGGTCGGCGCGACGACGCGATCCAGAACTGGGCGCAGCGATACGCGGATCATCTCGCGCAACAGTGCCTGATGGCACCGCAGCAGTGGTTCAATTTTTACGCGTATTGGCAATCTGGCAAATCGGAGGCCCGCGATGCGAACTAGCGGCGTTCTACACCAGACCGTGGAAATCGTGGTGCCGTTCTTCGACATCGATTCGATGGACGTGGTTTGGCACGGGCACTACGTGAAATATCTCGAAGTAGCGCGCTGCGCGTTGCTCGACGATATCGGCCACAACTACACGCAGATGAAAGCTTCCGGTTATGCGTGGCCGGTGATCGATTTGCAGCTGCGTTACGTACAGGCCGCTCGCTTCGGCCAGCGCATTGCCGTTCGCGCCGATCTTATCGAGTGGCAAAACCGTCTGTTGATCCATTATCTGATTCGTGACGTCAGTAGCGGTCAACGCCTTACTCGTGCGAGCACAGTACAGGTTGCGGTGCAGCTGTCGAACGGCGAGATGCAGCTGGTGTTGCCCAACGTGTTCACCGATGCGGTCGAACGCCGGCTCCACGATGTTTCGCACCCCCACTCTTCTTCGGTCGCGACATGAATTACGCCAGCTCTACATATGTGGAGGAAACCCGCATCGGTTTCCATTTCCTACGCACCCATACCTGGCAGCACCATGTGTTGCGCGTGGCGATCAACGATTTGAAGCGGTTAGCTGGCGAGCCGCCTTCACAGGGTGGCAGTTTGCTCGATGTCGGATGTGGCCAGGGGAAATCGTTGCGCCTCTTGCGCGATGCATTCCAACCGGCGCGGATGGTGGGGCTGGATGCCGATCCGCACAGCATCAGCCTATCCGAGGCGGAGGCGACGCGCGAAGGCATTCGGGCGGAATTCCTCACTGCTGATTGCGCAAAAATTCCGTTGCCAGATGCCAGCATCGACATCGTGTTCTGCCATCAGACCTTCCATCATCTCGTGGAACAGGAACATGCACTGGCAGAATTCTGGCGCGTGCTGAAACCCGGTGGCTTGCTGCTATTTGCGGAGTCCACCAAGGCCTATATCGACACGTGGGTGATTCGCTGGTTCTTCCGGCATCCGATGGAAGTGCAGAAAAGCGCGGAAGAATATCTGGACATGTTGCGCAAGCAGGGCTTCGTGTTTGGTCCGCAGAACGTTTCCTTTCCCTATCTTTGGTGGAGTCGCTCGAAGGATTTCGGTCTACTTGAGCGTTGGGGTTTACGCGCACCGCCTCCGCCCGGACAGCGCGAGGAAACGTTGGTGAACGCTGCTGCATGTAAGCCGCAGGTTTTATGAACACTTACCTGAATGCGCTGGGAGTGATCTGCAATCTTGGCGTGGGCAAGTCCGCCGTTGCCGAAGCGTTGTTCATGGGCGACTGCAGTAGGATTCACCCCGAGCAGGGCTGGATTCCCGATCATGCTCCGCCATTGGGCGCCGTGCATGCGGAACTGCCGCCGATACCGACTTCGCTGGCTGATCGCCGCGACAACCGCAACAACCGCCTGTTGCTCGCCGCCGTGCAGGAAATCGAAGCGGACGTCCGCGCAGCGATCCAACGCTATGGAAGCACGCGCATCGGCGTGGTGCTAGGTACCAGCACCACCGGCATCGAAGAAGCGACGCAAGGCATCGGCGCCTACCGTCGCGATGGCGCGTGGCCGCAGGATTACCGTTACTCGCATCAGGAACTGGGAGCGCCTGCGGCGTTTCTCGCGGAATGGCTGGAACTCGGCGGCCCTAGCTACAGTATTTCCACCGCCTGCACTTCCGGCGCGCGCGCCCTGCTCAGCGCACAACGACTGCTGCGGCTTGGACTTTGCGATGCCGTGTTATGTGGTGGCGTGGACACGCTGTGTCGGCTGGCCATCAATGGTTTCCACGCGCTGGAAGCGGTGGACATGCAACCTTGTGATCCCTTTTCCAAACATCGCCGCGGCATCAATATCGGTGAAGCCGCTGTCGTGTTTCTGATGACGCGCGAGGCAGGCCCGGTACAACTGCTGGGCGGCGGCGCGAGCTCGGATGCCTATCACATGTCTTCACCGGACCCACAAGGAACCGGCGCGCAAAAAGCCATGCAGAATGCCTTGCGCCATGCGGGCGTCGACGCCGCACACATCGATTACATCAATCTGCACGGTACCGCTACCGAGCACAACGACAGCATGGAAAGCGTGGCCGTAGCCGCCACCTTTGGACAAACCGTGCCGTGTTCGTCCACCAAGTCCCTGACGGGCCATACGCTGGCCGCAGCGGGCGCATTGGAAGCGGCATTCTGCTGGCTAAGCCTCACCGACAGTCGTGCCGAACGGCGACTTCCTCCGCATATATGGGATGGCGAAGCGGACCCTGCGCTGCCGCCCTTGGCTTTCGTAAACATTGGCGACCATTTACCCGCAGGCGGTCGACGCTACTTGATGAGCAACTCGTTCGCCTTTGGCGGCAATAACAGCAGCCTGATTCTCGGTGACGCAGCATGAAAACATGGCCGATTGCCGAGGTCGTGCCGCATGCGGGCGAGATGATTCTGCTCGATAGCATCGAGGCCATCGAAGCCGAGCGCATTGTCTGCATGAGAACGGTGCGAGCAGACAGCCTTTTTGTCGACGCCGACGGCAGCCTGCCTGCATGGGTCGGCGTGGAATTGATGGCGCAAAGCATTGCGGCATGGGCCGGTTGCCGTGCACGTGCCGACGACCAACCGGTACAGCTGGGATTTCTATTGGGTACTCGACAGTATGCGTGCAATGTCGACGCGTTCCCGCCCGGCAGTCGCCTATGCATGGAAGCGGTACGGTCGTTCCACGACGAGCACGGAATGGGCGTATTCACCTGCAGCATCGATGCACCAGGCATACGTGCCGACGCTCGCCTTACCGTATATCGGCCGCGCAACGCGGATGCATTTTTTGAACAGATTGCGGGGGAACCGCTGCATGTCTGAAACGATTCTGGTCACCGGCTCCAGCCGCGGCATCGGCCGCGCCATCGCCTTGCGCCTGGCACACGCTGGCTACGATCTGGTGCTTCATTGCCGTAGTCGGCGCGATGAAGTCGAGCAAGTGCGTGCATCCATTCGCGAGCTCGGTCGCGAAGCACGCATCTTGCAATTCGACATCGCAGACCGAGCCGCTTGTGCTAGCGCACTCGAGGCAGATGTTGATGCTCATGGTGCGTATTACGGTGTCGTCTGCAATGCTGGCTTGACGCGCGACGGCGCTTTTCCTGCGCTTACCGGCGATGATTGGGATCAGGTGTTACGAACCAATCTGGACGGTTTCTACAATGTGTTACATCCGGTGATCATGCCGATGATTCGTCGTCGCAGCTCTGGACGCATCGTGTGCATCACCTCCGTATCGGGCCTGATCGGCAATCGCGGACAAGTGAATTACAGCGCATCCAAAGCTGGCGTGATCGGCGCCGCCAAAGCGCTGGCGGTGGAACTGGCGAAGCGCAAAATTACTGTCAACTGCGTGGCGCCGGGACTGATCGATACCGATATGATCGGCGAAGACGTACCGCTGGACGACATCGTAAAAATGATCCCCATGCAGCGCGCCGGCACCGCGGACGAAGTGGCCGCGGCGGTGCAATTTCTGTTGAGCGCGGAAGCCGGCTATATCACCCGTCAGGTTTTGGCAGTGAATGGCGGACTCTGCTGAGTTCGCTATCTATTCTTAGTCAAGGAGATTGCTTCGCATGAAAGCAAAGACATTAGGACTTTCCATGCTGTTGTTCGTCGCTGCGCCCGGCCTCGCGTTTGCCGCAGATAAAATCGAGTACTTCACATTCCAGAACGCCGTTGACGCCGCGACCCAAAGCGGCAAGCTCGATGGCACTGTCAAGTTTTATCTCGCCGGCAACACACCCAGCGGTCAGGCGAACGTCGTGCTTAGCGATGTCGAAGTCACTCGTAAAACGAATGCTTTCGGCAAGAAGGATCCGGTCACGTGCGATTGGGCGTTGCAATCGGCGCTGATCAGTCTGCAGGACGAAGCAAAGCAGGCCGGCGCGAATGCAGTGATCGATATCGTCAGCAACTATGGCCACGAATTCCGTGACAGCCAGCGCTACGAATGCCACGTGGGCTTTTTGATGTCCGGCGTGATGCTGAAGGCCAAACTGGCCAAAGTGCAGTAACCACGCCGCCTAACGCCGTTATTGACCGGTAAAAGCCCCCTGATGCGCTGCGTCAGGGGGCCGATAGGTCCCTGAGCTACAATCTGCGGGCTAATTTCCCTTCCCCAGGAGTTTGTAATGCGCCCGTTCCCCCTCGGTGAAGAGATCGACCTCCTGCGCGAAAGCGTTCATGCCTTCGCGGAAAAGGAGATCGCGCCGCGTGCCGATCACATCGATCGCGAGAACCTGTTTCCGCATGACTTGTGGCGCAAGATGGGCGACATGGGCCTGCTCGGCGTCACCATTCCAGAGGAATACGGCGGCACTGGCATGGGCTTCCTGGCGCACATGGTGGCGATGGAAGAAATTTCGCGCGCCTCCGGCTCGGTGGGCCTCTCCTACGGCGCGCACTCCAACCTCTGCGTGCAGAACATCTTCCACAACGGCAACGAAGCGCAACGCCGCAAGTACATCCCCAAGCTGTGCTCGGGCGAATACGTAGGCGCGCTGGCGATGAGCGAACCGGGCGCAGGCTCGGACGTGGTCGGTTCGATGACGTGCAAGGCGGAGCTGCGCGGCGATGCATGGGTGGCCAACGGCTCGAAGATGTGGATCACCAACGGACCCGACGCGGACGTGTTGCTGGTGTACATGCGCACGGCACCGCGTGTTGCGGGCAGCCGCTGCATGACGGCCTTCATCGTCGAAAAAGGCATGAAAGGTTTCAGCACCGCACAGAAACTCGACAAACTCGGCATGCGCGGCTCCAACACCTGCGAACTGGTGTTCGAGGATTGCGAGATTCCCGCTGAGAACATCGTCGGCGAAGTAAACGAAGGCGTGCGTGTGCTGATGAGCGGCCTGGATACGGAACGCCTTGTTCTTTCCGGCGGCCCCATCGGTCTGATGCAGGCAGCACTTGATATATCGCTTCCTTACGTCCGTGAACGCAAGCAGTTCAATGCGCCAATCGGCACGTTCGGCGTGATGCAGGCGAAGATCGCCGATATGTACACCAAGCTGCAAAGCTCACGCGGATTTGCCTATATGGTTGCGAAGGAATTCGATGTAGGCGTGAGGTCACGCATCGATCCGGCAGCCTGCTTGCTCAACGCATCGCAAAACGCCGTGCAAGTGGCGCTCGAAGCGATCCAAACGCTAGGCGGCAATGGTTATATCAACGAATTCCCCGCTGGGCGGTTGTTGCGTGATGCCAAGCTCTACGAAATTGGTGCCGGCACCAATGAAATTCGCCGCATGCTGATCGGCCGCGAATTGTTCCACGGCAAAGCCTGATAACGCGTTTCTTCGCGAATAAAAAAGCCCGCCATTGGCGGGTTTTTTATTCCTGCACGAGTGCTTAGAAATACAGGCTGTAGTTCAACGTGCTCATCGTGGCATGCTCGTGTTGGGCATCGTATTCGTCGACGCCCAGCGAAAGATTCGAACGCGCAGAGAAACGCCAATCAAGCGATAGCCCGGCGATGCTACCGTATCGCGACAAGCCAATGCCCTCCACCGGCGACCACTGTTGCAACGCTTCGAAGCTGGCATTCGGCAACACGCCACGCATGGAAAGCGCGTCTTCCCACAGCAATCGGGTTTGCACAGTCAGGCTGCTGCCGTCAGACAAATTCCATTGACGCGAACCACGCATGCCCACACCGGCTTGCCAGCGCTCGATGTTCTGCTGATCGGACGAAAGGCCGAAGCCGCCGCCGCCGAGCTCGTTGAAACCATCGCGTTCAACATACGCGTACTCGGCATTGACGTACGGCGTGAGCTTCCACTTACCCGCATTGAATCGATAACCGCTTTCGCTGTACGCCACGTCGTAACGACCATTGCTAAAACTGGATACACCGGCAAATTGGCCGCCGAGCTGCAGTTCCCGGCGCGTATCCTGCCAGTCGGTACCGGCACCGACGCGTCCCATCACATACCAGTTGTTCTGGATGAAACCGCCATAGAGCATGCCCTCCATCGAATGACTGAAACCTTGATCCGCTTCCTGCGCGAGGCTACCTAGACCCTGGCTCTGGCTAAGCGCATAACCCATTACGCCACCATTGCTGAAGCCGCGGTCGCCACCGACCATGGTGCCATTGAGGTCAACGCCCATGCTGTCAAAGCCCGTACGCGACATGTTCCCTTGATAGCCGATGTTCTGCGACCAGGCGTGAAACTTGTTCATGTCAAATTGCGGTGGCGCGTCCAACAGTGCATCGAATCGATCGGACAAAGCGCGGGTATCCGCATCGATCGCTTCAAACGTCATCGCAGCGCTTGCGGCATACATCTCGCCGGACAGGCTATCCAGCGACTGTTGCATTTGGGAAGCGCTGGAGATGTGCTGAATCTGCCCTGCTTCATTCACGAAGCTGCTTGGCAACGGCTGCGCCGAAGACGCTACGGATCCTTGCACAAGTCCGTTGATGGAATTAAAGGCGTTCTGCACGCGCTCTGCCGCAGCAAAGGTTCCAATCGAATACGACATGCCTTGAAGCTGTACCAGATTGACGCCCGTGATATTCAAATAAACGTCGTTGGGGTCGTAGGAAAGCGTGGCCTGCAAAGCCAATGGGGCTGCGCCCGACACGCCGCCCGTAAACGTGCCAGTCAACCCTTGTGCCGCGGTCAGAATAGGAGTGGTCTCGGTCGTCCCTTTTGTGTAGGTGAAGCTCGCATCGGTGCTATAGACGTAGACGGCCGGTTTCGTTCCCGTGCCTGTGGGCGCGATCGTGGCCTTGCCCGACACCTGCAACACAGAACCCAGCGATACGTCGAACGTGCCCCCGGTCTGCGTGTAATTGCCGTTGACCGCTAGATTGGTGCTGCCAACGGCCATCCCGCCACCATTGTTGGTGACGCTTCCGCCGATCGACGCAGGCGTCGTCGCATTGCCTTGCACTGCCAATATTCCATTTACGCCAATCACTGCGCCGCCGGTGCCCAATGACACCGCGTTGAGTGTGCCGCCCGTTACCGTGGTCAGTCCCGTATAGGTCGACGGCTGTGTGAGGTTGAGCGTGCCTGGACCATCCAGCGTGAGGCCTCCCAAACCGGAGATCGGGTTGTTCCAATCCGACGTGCCCGTAAAACCGACTTCGACGGTGCCCCAGTTGAATTGCTCCGGCCCATTCACCGCAGCACCGACATTAAGCACGCCATAACCGAAGGTTGGATTCGGCTGCGAACCGCCCAACGGAGTGGCCGTTCCCAGCAACGTCTGCTGCACCATGTAATTGGAGAAATACGGATACGCCTGCCATACCAACGCTGCAGCACCGGACACCGCAGGCGCTGCAAACGAAGTACCTTCCACGATGTAGTAGGTGGGATTGGTCGTGCTGGCGAGCGTATCCTTATCCAGCACGATCACATCGCCCGGCGCAGCAAGGCAGTAGCTCATCGCGATGCCGCACTTGTTCGAATAGCTGTCGAGCTGCGTAGGGCTGTTGCTGTTCAGCGCCACCGCGACTAGCCAGCCTTTTTGAAGGCTCGCATCGTTCGCTACCGTGGGAAGCGAAGCGATTGTGCTGGGATTGGCTGCCGAATCGTTACCAGCCGCGAACACCACCAGGCCGCCATGCGTTTCGACGAACGGCGCATAGGCGGTATCGAAAGCTGCCGTGGTGGCGGTATCGGTGCTGCTCCATGAGATACCGCCCCACGAATTGTTCATGATCTGTACGCCGGAACTGATCAGCTGCTGATTCACTTGCCCCAGCGGTACGGCATCAGCCCCCGTCACCTGCGTCGGCGCCGTAGAACCGTTATCGTCGGGTGCGTTGTCATCGATGATGCGTGCCGAGACCAGCTCAGCCCCCGGTGCGATACCGCCCGCAAATTGACCGAAGGGTACGCCCGCGGCAATCTGCGATACCCACGTGCCGTGCCCGACGACATCGGGAATGCTGGTGTTGTTTTGGGTCGGATCGACGTCGATGTATTCCGTACCCACACGACCGGCAACCGCTGGGTTGTTCGGCATGATGCCGCTATCGACGACACCGATCGTGACACCCGCTCCGGTGTAACCCTGCGTATGCGCCGCGTAGGTGTTCGTCAAGGACAGCTGCGCATTGATGGGCGGGTTAGGAACAGGCGCACTTGAGGAAGGTGCAGGTGCCGGTGCAGGTGCCGGTGTCGACGTAGGCGACGATTTGACGTTGCTGTTGCCACCGCCTCCGCCGCAGGCGCTCAATCCAAGCGCCAGACCGATCAGTACCGCCATGTCACGGCGACGCCACGCCTGCATTCCCGTTGCCATAAACGCCTACCCCATTTCGCTATGTTGATCCCGACCATCTACCGGATGGCCGCAACATAAATGCCAGCTTCCGGCTATAGCTTTGGGCTGAGTTTGTCACAACAAGAGAACGCTGGAACACGCGATTTCTCACGAAAAATTACGTTTGCTGCTTTGCATCGAGGGCTGCGATAATTCGCAAGTTATTTTCCCTGGCGCGATGCGCCTTAAAGCTCCTCCGGAGAACCCTTATGTCGGACGTCAGCGTTGTCATCGTCGGTGCCAAGCGCACTGCCATCGGCTCTTTTCTCGGCCAGTTCACCGGCGTGCCCACCCCTAAACTCGGCGCCACCGCCATTCGCGCTGCGCTGGAACAATCCGGCATAGCCGCCGGGGACGTCGGCGAGGTGATCATGGGTTGCGTACTGCCCGCCAACCTCGGCCAGGCACCGGCGCGCCAGGCCGCGCTGCACGCGGGGCTGCCCCCGGCCACGGGCTGCACCACTGTCAACAAAGTCTGTGGTTCGGGCATGAAGGCCATCATGTTTGGCCACGACCTGATCAAGGCCGGCTCCGCCAGCGTGGTCGTAGCCGGTGGCATGGAATCGATGACCAATGCACCGCACATGGTCAATGCGCGCTCGGGTATTCGCTATGGCGATGGGCAGCTGGTCGACCACATGGCCTGGGACGGCCTGACCAATCCCTATGACGGCAAGGCCATGGGCGTATTTGGCGAACTGTGCGCCGACAAGTACCACTTCAGCCGCGAAGAACAGGATGCTTTCGCCATCGAATCGGTGAAGCGCGCTCAGGCCGCGCAGGCATCGGGCGCCTTCGCCGGCGAGATCGTGCCGGTGACCGTATCCGGCCGCAAAGGCGACGTGCAGGTCGATACCGATGAGCAACCAGGCCGTTCGGACATCGCCAAGGTTCCTTCGCTCAAGCCAGCCTTCCGCAAGGAAAACGGCACGATTACCGCCGCCAGTTCGTCGAGCATTTCCGACGGTGCGGCAGCGGTCGTGCTCTTGTCAGCTGACGACGCCAAGACACGTGGGGTGAAGCCGCTGGCACGTATCGTTGCCCACGCCACGCATTCGCAAGAACCGGAATGGTTCACCACCGCACCCGTATCGGCCATCAGCAAAGTGCTCGAAAAGGCCGGCTGGAAGGTGGGCGACGTCGACCTGTTCGAGGTCAACGAAGCCTTTGCCGTGGTGGCCATGGCACCCATGCGCGAACTCGGCATCGCGCATGAAAAGCTCAACGTCAATGGCGGTGCCTGCGCTCTGGGCCACCCTATTGGCGCCAGTGGCGCCCGATTAGTCGTGACCTTGCTCAACGCATTGAAAACCCGTAATTTGCGGCGCGGTGTGGCAGCATTGTGCATCGGCGGTGGCGAAGCCACTGCTATCGCTATAGAACGTTTGGACTAAGCTGCATAGGCAATGACCGGCCAGCGTCATGAAATCCTGGCCGGCGGTTTAATGCGGCTTAAAGTTGTTCGTTGAAACAGGTAGCGTTGTTAACACGAAAGCGCTATTAATAATCCGCCAATTGGCATTCCACGGCTAAGGAGATCCATCATGAAGTTCACGCGTACCCTTCTCGCCTCCGCGCTTGTCGCGTTGCTGGCGGCTTGCAGCAATGGCGCGCAGGATGCCGCGCAGGACGCACAGAAGTCGGCTGACCAGGCCCAGCAGGCAGCTACTCAGGCTGCTGACCAGGCTCAGAAGGCCGCTGCCGCTTCCACGGCCGCCACTCCGGCTGCTGCCCCGGCCTCGACCGCTGCCGCCGCTCCGGCCGCTGCTCCGGCTTCCACCGCTGGTGCCGCCCCGGCTTCCACCGCCGCTCCGAGCGCTGGCGATGCGATGAAGAGCGCAGCTGCTGACGCTTCCGACGCTGCCCACAAGGCCGCTGACGCTGCCAAGTCCGCTGCAACCGCTGCCAAGGACGCTGCGAAGGGTAACTAATCCTTCGTTCAAGCTTCCAACGAAACCGGCCGCCTTAGGGCGGCCGGTTTTTTTATGGCGGCGTTAATTGCCTGGACGTCGTTATACAGATGATCCCCGCACACCGTTATCATCCACGTTTGCCCAGACGGTCGCAGCACGAAACCATGAGCGCCCTCACCTCGCAGATCGATCCCCGTTCCCCCGAATTCCAGGCCAGCAGCGCCCAATTGCGATCGCTGGTGGATGACCTGCAGCGCGAAATGGCACGCAGCGCCGAAGGCGGTGGCGCCAAAGCTCGCGAGAAGCACACCGCCCGCGGCAAGCTATTGCCACGCGAGCGCATTCGCGCCCTGCTTGATCCGGGCTCGCCTTTTCTGGAGCTGTCGCCGCTGGCTGCTCATGGCATGTACGACGACGCCGCGCCGGCCGCCGGCATCATCACTGGCATCGGCCATGTGTGTGGCGTGGAAGTGGTGGTCGTAGCGAACGACGCCACGGTAAAAGGCGGCACGTATTTCCCGATGACGGTCAAAAAGCACCTGCGCGCGCAAGAAGTCGCGTTGGAAAACCGCCTGCCGTGTATCTACCTGGTCGATTCCGGCGGCGCCTTTTTGCCAATGCAAGACGAAGTCTTTCCGGACAAGGAACACTTCGGCCGCATCTTCTACAACCAGGCGCGCATGTCAGGGCTTGGCATTCCGCAAATCGCCGTGGTGATGGGCCCCTGCACCGCTGGTGGCGCTTACGTACCGGCGATGAGCGATGAAACGATCATCGTGCGCGAACAGGGCACCATCTTTCTCGGCGGTCCGCCGCTGGTGAAAGCCGCCACGGGCGAAGTGGTGGACGCCGAAGCGCTTGGCGGCGCGGATGTCCACACATCCGTTTCAGGTGTCGCCGATCACTTTGCGGAAAACGATGCTCACGCGTTGTCGATCGCTCGCGATATCGTCGCCAGCCTCAATCGCCGTAAAGCAATGCCTCTTGCCTTGCGCACACCCGTCGAACCGCGCTACGCAGCGGAAGAACTGTATGGCGTGATTCCTCAAGATACGCGCCGCCCGTTCGACATCCGCGAAGTGATCGCTCGCATCGTCGACGGCTCCGAATTGCATGAATTCAAAGCGCGCTACGGCAAAACGCTGGTCTGCGGCTTTGCGCATATCCATGGTTATCCGGTCGGCATTATCGCCAACAACGGTATCCTGTTCTCTGAGTCGGCGCTCAAGGGCGCGCATTTCATCGAACTGTGCAACCAGCGCAATGTACCGTTGGTGTTCCTGCAGAACATCACCGGCTTCATGGTCGGCAAGAAATACGAAAACGCTGGCATCGCGAAAGACGGCGCGAAGATGGTCACCGCTGTCGCGTGTTCGCATGTACCGAAATTCACCGTGGTAATCGGCGGCAGTTTCGGCGCCGGTAATTACGCCATGTGCGGCCGCGCCTATGGCGCACGCTTTCTGTGGATGTGGCCGAATGCGCGCATCAGCGTGATGGGCGGCGAGCAAGCAGCCAGCGTGCTGGCGACCGTAAAGCGCGACGGCATCGAAAGTTCCGGCAAAAGCTGGAGCGCCGACGAAGAAGAGTCATTCAAAGCACCGATTCGCGAGCAATACGAACGCCAGGGTCATCCGTACTACGCCAGCGCACGACTGTGGGACGACGGTATCATCGATCCCGCAGATACGCGTCGCGTGCTCGGTCTTGCGATTTCCGCCTCGCTCAATGCGCCGATCGAACCGCAACGCTACGGTGTATTCCGTATGTGATGCTGTTGGCGCGCGCAGCTATCGCGCGCCAACTTCGTCGCCAAGTCGTCAGCAACTCGCAAGTTTGCTCGCAACATCTCATCGCATCGACATCTTCTTCACGTTCACTAAAACGTGACGAAGGCGCACGCCACATAAACGCACGTGGCGCTGCCATCCCAACGAAAGATTGATGTCATCTGCAACGGTTGTGATCGCCGCTTCGGCTGACGTGCACGCATACGCGTGTGCCGAGGGGAAGACCGGGGGGACCGGTCAAGCTGAAGCCGCCCAGGGAGAGCGGCAGTCGATGACGCAGGGAGATGCGTGAATGCCTTCCGACTACCTAAGGATTAAACATGAAGAGTGAACGTTCTTTTGCAAAGACGATGCTTTCTGCAGCATTGGTGTGTGCTTGCGCGTTTGGCGCAGCCATGCCCGCCGCTGCGCAAACCACCACGCAGACATTGGTGATCTTTCCAGATCAAGGCTTCCAGCCGATCTACAACCTGATCTCGGCGGCCAAGTCGACCATCGACATGACCATGTACGAACTGCAGGACACCACCGCACAGAACCTGTTGTGCTCGGCCGAATCCAGCGGCGTGAAGGTTCGCGTGATCCTCGACGTGAACGACGAGAAGAGCAACAACACGACGGCCTATAACCAACTCAAGAGCTGCGGCGTCGGCGTGGTGTGGGCGTACACCAAGTATGAAGCCACGCACGAAAAGTCGATCGTGATCGACGGTGCCACCGCCAATGCGCAAGTAGCGGTGATGACCGCCAACCTCACCAGCCGTTACTACAGCACCACGCGCGATTTCGCGATTATCCAGAACAATGCGACCGACATCGCCGCGATCGAAGCAACGTTCAGCAAGGACTACGCACACGATTCTGTAACCCCAACCAACGGCGCCGACTTGGTGTGGAGCCCGACCAACTCGCAGACCTCTCTACTCGCCATCATCAACAACGCGCAGACCAGCTTGCTGGTGGAAAACGAAGAGATGAGCGACACGGCTATCGTCGATGCGCTGGAAGACGCGGCCAAGGCTGGCGTCAGCGTGACGGTCGTGATGACCAACGACGATAACGAGTACAAAACCGAGTTCAACGCCCTGCAAAAAGACGGCGTGAAGATCAGCACCTACCCGGACAACGACACGGCGCTGTACATCCACGCCAAGGCCATCGTGGCCGATTACGGCAAGTCCAATGCAGTGGCGTTCGTAGGTTCTGAGAACTTCTCCAGCGCGTCGCTCACGGAGAATCGCGAACTGGGCATGACCACCACCAACTCGGGCATTCTGTCGCAGCTCGAAAGCACTATGAGCAGCGACTATGCCGGCGGCACGCCGTGGTAAGTCGCACGTAGAACCGATGCCGGAGACCAAGCGCATGGGTGCAACGCCCATGCGCTTTTCTTTCGCGCCTACCGTTTGTACGGGCGAAATTCGAGCGGAACGGTGTCGCTTTTCGCAGAAGCCGGCGGCTTCGGACCGCAGGCAGCGCAGGTGCTGCATCCGTCGCTGCAACTGCCTGTCGCCTGTTTGGGTTGCAAGCGGCTACCCAATGCACGCAACCATGCCGCGTGATTAGGTTGGCTGAAATGAATCGAGGCGGAGGCCAGCCAACGGTTGGTAAGCAACGGCGCCAGCTTACGAAAAGCGTACAACGCGCTGACCACTACGATCAGCCCGATCACCATGTACTGAATAAGCAAGCTCGTGCTCACAGGAACAACCTCGCCACCTGATAAGTGATCAGCGATGCCGCATAGGCTACGCCGAACATGTAGCTGAAGGAGATCGCCACGTTGCGCCACGAATTCGTTTCGCGGCGGATCACCGCCAGCGTCGACATGCACTGCGGCGCAAACGCAAACCACACCAGCAGCGACAGCGCCGATGGCAACGAGAAATTGGCAGCCAGCGCATGTGCTAGGCCGCCCGTTTGTGCGTCGCCGCCGACGGCATACACGGTCGCCAGCGCCGCCACCGCCGTCTCGCGCGCGGCAAAGGCGGGAATCAGCGACAGGCTGATCTGCCAGTTGAAACCCAAGGGCGCAAAAATGTACTGCAAGCCGCGCCCGAGATAACCGGCAATGCTGTAGTCGATAGCCGGCCCGACGGCGCCCGCCGGTGGCGACGGAAAGGTGGAGATGAACCACATCAGCACCGTCAACGCCAGAATCACACCGGTCAAGCGCTTCAGGAAGATCGCGCTGCGCTCATACAAACCGATGACCACATCGCGCGGTTGCGGCACGCGATACGAGGGCAACTCCATCAACAATGCATGCTCGCTTCGATCGCGCCGCATGTGCTTGATCACCCAACCCACCAGCATCGCGCCGAGGATGCCGGCGATATACAGCGCAAACAGCACCAAACCTTGCAAGTTGAAGATGCCTAACACGCGATGCATGGGAATGAACGCGCCGATCAGCAACGCATAGACCGGCAAGCGTGCCGAACACGTCATCAACGGCGCGACAAGAATGGTGGTAAGGCGATCGCGCGGATCCTGGATGCTACGCGTACCCATGATGCCGGGGATGGCACAGGCAAAGCTCGACAACAGCGGAATGAAGGAACGACCGGTAAGCCCCACCGACAGCATCATGCGATCGAGCAGGAACGCGGCACGCGGCAGGTAACCCGACTCTTCAAGCGTGAGGATGAAAAAGAACAGCACCAGGATTTCCGGCAGAAATCCGAGCACGGTGCCCAGGCCGGTGCAGACGCCATCCCTGATCAACCCTTGCAGCGGACCTTCCGGCAGCCAGACGGCGAGATGCGCGCCGAGCCAGGTGAAGCCATCGCCAATGGCATCGGTCATCGGCTTGCCGATTGAGTACACCGCCTGGAATACCAGGAACATCACCACGGACAGAATGAGCAGCCCAAACACGGGATGCAGCGCCCAGCGGTCGAGCGCGTCGTCCAGCGCTGCGGTAGCGCGCGGCATGTGCACCGTGGCGTCGAGCAATTCGCGCACCTGGACATGCAAGCCTGCGCGGCTGGCCGCATCGTCGGCCTCTGCAGGCGCGGCGTCCGGCACTTCGCCATCCACACGCTCGATCAACGCGCGTGCGCCGCCGCGTTTCACCGCGATGGTTTCCACTACCGGCAAACCCAGGCGTCGTTGCAATTCGGGTACATCGATATGGATGCCGCGACGGCGCGCGGTATCCATCATGTTCAACGCCAGCACCACCGGGCGACCAAGGCGTTTCACTTCCAGCACGAAACGCAGATGCAAGCGCAAGTTGGTGGCGTCGGCCACGCATACGATCAGATCCGGCGCCGCCTCACCGGGATAATTGCCTTCCAGCACGTCGCGGGTGATCTGCTCGTCGGGGCTCGCTGCATCGAAGCTGTAAGTACCGGGAAGATCCAGAATCTGCAGCACGCGACCGGAGGGCGCGGTGAACCGCCCTTCCTTGCGCTCCACCGTCACGCCAGCGTAGTTGGCTACCTTCTGGCGGCCGCCAGTGAGCTGGTTGAACAAGGCGGTCTTGCCGCAATTGGGATTGCCGACCAGGGCAATGCGTAACGTGCCGGTGCTCATGCGGCCTGCTCCAGCACGCGTACGGTCACGCGCGCGGCTTCAGAGCGGCGCAAAGCGAAGCGTGTCGAGCCAATCTGGATCAACACGGGATCGGCACCGATCGGCCCGCGCGCCACCAGCCGTACCCGCTCGCCCTCGACAAAACCCAGGTCGCGCAGGCGTTGCGCGATCGGGTCATGGGGCTGGGTATCTTCAACTCGTTCAACCACGGCAGAGGCACCTTTCGGCAGGTCGGACAGGCGCACGGTTGGTTACGCTTCTAAATAAGAATGGTTCGCATTGTAGCCTCTTTTCGCATCCCGTACAGCCAAACCGTCATCTTTCACGAGCAATGGTTAAGATGCCTGCGATTTGCCCTCAGGACCGCCCCATGCCCAGCGCCGTACAAATCGCCGACCACGCCGGCATCCGCGAACTCCGCCTTAACCGGCCGAAGGTCCATAACGCCTTCGACAACCAGCTGATCGCCGACCTCACTGTCGCCCTGCAAGACGCCGCCCGCGACCCCGCCGTGCGCGTGGTGGTGCTGACCGGCGTCGGCGCCAGCTTCTCTGCCGGGGCGGATTTGAACTGGATGCGCGATATGGCCAAAGCCAGCGAGGCTGAAAACCGGGACGACTCCCTGCGCCTTGCCACCTTGATGCGCACCCTGCAGTTCCTGCCCAAGCCCACCATCGCTCGCGTCAACGGCGCGGCTTATGGCGGCGGCGTGGGTCTGATCGCCTGTTGCGACATCGCCATCGGTGTCGATACCGCGAAATTCGGTTTGACCGAAGTAAAGCTGGGATTGGTGCCAGCAGTGATCTCGCCCTACGTGATCGCAGCTATCGGCTTGCGTCACGCACGGCGGCTGTTCCTCACCGGCGAAATCTTCGATGCCGACATGGCCGAGCAGATCGGCTTGCTGCATCAGGCCGTGCCCGCGGAATATCTGGATGACACGGTGCACGAGATGCTCAAGCTGCTCGCCAAAGCCGGCCCCGCCGCACAGCATGAAGCGAAACAGTTGGCCTTCGGCATGCACGGCCTCACGGAAGAAGCCGCCACCCGCATCGATCAAGACAACGCCGCCCTGATCGCACGATTGCGCGTATCCAAGGAAGGCCAAGAAGGACTCAGCGCTTTCCTAGATAAGCGCGCCGCGGATTGGTGCGCCAACAACTAGGACTTCATCGCCATGACCAAACCCATCATCAACATCACCGACGTCGTCATTCGGACCGCCGACCCGACACGGCAACCTCGCGGCGACAACGCGCAGCATTACGACCTTCGTTCGGGTGAGATCGGCAGCCGAATCGGTGCGCGCAAACTTGGCTACAACCTCACCGTTGTCGCACCCGGTAAACGCAAATGTCCGTTTCACAGCCATCGCGTCGAAGAGGAAATGTTCTTCATCCTCGAAGGTAGCGGCGAATTGCGCTACGGCGACGCGCGTTACCCGATCTGCACCGGTGACGTCATCGCCTGCCCACCCGGTGGCCCGGAAACAGCACATCAGATCATCAATACCGGCGACGTCGAACTTCGTTACCTTGCTGTCAGCAATCGGTCGGAAGCGGAGATTTGCGAATACCCGGATTCCGGTAAGTACTTGGCGTTTGCGCCCGGCGGCACCTCCGATGGAAGTTTGCCGAAGCAAGTCCGTGTCATAGGTAGACCGGGTGAATCGCTGGATTACTGGGACGGCGAATAAGGAGCAACATGCACAACCATGCTGCGCCGCGCATCGGCTAATACGCGCAAATCTGTTAGTTTTAATCGTTTTGTAATCCCCGCAACGCACGCAAGGATCCCGCATGTTCAAGCGCGTACTGATTGCCAACCGCGGCGAGATCGCCTGCCGCGTGATCCGCACCTGCCGGCGCTTGGGCATCCACACCATTGCGGTGTATTCGGAAGCGGATCGGGATGCCCAGCACGTGCGTCTGGCGGATGAGGCATGGCCGATCGGTGGTCCACGTCCGGCCGATTCGTATTTGCGTGGCGATGCGATTCTGGATGTCACAAGAACGTCCGGTGCGCAGGCGATTCATCCCGGTTACGGTTTTCTTTCCGAGAACACGGGTTTTGCACGCGCATGCAGCGATGCCGGCATCGTCTTTATCGGCCCACGACCGGAAAGTATCGACGCGATGGGATCGAAAGCCGCGGCCAAGGCGCTGATGGAGCATCACGAGGTGCCATTGGTGCCGGGTTATCACGGTGACAATCAGGACGCCGCTTATCTGGCCGATCAAGCGCGCAAGACTGGTTTTCCGCTGATGATCAAGGCAGCGGCGGGCGGCGGCGGCAAGGGTATGCGCATCGTGCGCGTCGAAAAAGAATTCGCCGATGCGCTGGCGTCGGCGCAGCGCGAGGCAGCCAGTTCGTTCGGTGATACGCGCGTCATCCTTGAGCGTTACGTCGAACATCCGCGCCATATCGAGTTTCAGGTTTTTGGCGATACGCACGGTAACGTCATCCATCTAAACGAACGCGAGTGCTCGGCGCAGCGGCGTTATCAGAAGGTGTTGGAAGAAACGCCCTCGCCTTTTCTTACACCGGAGCGCCGCAAGGCCATGGGTGAAGCGGCGGTGGCAGCTGCCAAAGCGGTGAATTATGTGGGCGCGGGCACGGTGGAATTTATCGTGGGGCAGGACGGCACGTTCTTCTTCATGGAAATGAACACGCGCCTGCAGGTCGAACACCCTGTTACCGAGGAAACGCTCGGCCTCGATCTTGTCGAATGGCAGCTGCGCATTGCCAGCGGCGAAGCGCTACCGCTAAAGCAAGAGCTAGTCCATGCACGCGGACATGCGATCGAAGTGCGGCTGTACGCAGAGGATCCGGATCAGAACTTTCTGCCGGGCTCCGGTAAGTTGCGTACGCTGAGGTTACCTGCACCGTCGCGTCATGTGCGTTTGGATGGCGGCGTCGTCGAAGGCGATACCGTAACAATTTTCTACGATCCGATGATCGCTAAATTAATCGTTTATGACACCGACCGTACGCAGGCATTGCAGCGGTTGCGCGAAGCATTGGCCGAATGCGACATCGTAGGGCCGAAATCCAATATCGCTTTTCTTGAACGGCTCGTGCGTCATCCCGTGGTAGTCGAAGGCCGCATCGACACCGGTTACCTGGATCGTCATCTTGACGAATTTCTTACCGGGGATGTTGCACCCTCGGACCATGTGCTGTTTGCGGCCGCCACGGCGGCATTGCTTCATGACGAATGCGCGGTCGCTGCCGGTGCATTACATGGCAACGATCCCTACTCGCCCTGGTCGCGTGCCGATGCCTGGCGTATCGGTCATGCAGGCAAGCGCATCGTGGCTCTTTCGATACGCGAGCAGCGTTATGAAATCGAAGCCCATGGTCACGATGGTCATTACCAGTTGCAACATGGTGAAGCGCATGGCGATGTCCAAGGCGTACGGCATCAGGACGGCATCCTTAGCGCCCGCTTCGATGGCCAGGGTGTTCGCCTTCCGGTTTACGCCGATGCGCAACGGGTTTCCCTGCACGATGCCGATGGCCAGCGTTACTCCTTTACCCGCGCTGCGGCGTTCGCCTGGGAATCCAAGCAAGGCCAGGGCGGCAACCAGATCATCGCGCCCATGCCCGGCCGCATTGTGCTGGTGAAAGCCAACGCCGGCGATCACGTCGAGGAAGGCCAGGAGCTGCTGGTGATGGAAGCGATGAAAATGGAGCTGGCCTTGAAGGCGCCGCGTTCTGGCACTATTGAGAACATAAGCGCAACGCAGGGCGAGTTTGTAGAAGCCGACGCCGTGCTCGTTCGTTTTACGTCATGAACAGTCGTCCGGTTGCAGGAGCTTCGCATGAACGCCTCTGAAGTCCGCATCGTCGAAGTCGGCGCCCGCGACGGGTTGCAGAACGAAAAGACGTTGCTGCCGCCAGACGTAAAAATTGCGTTGATCGATCGGCTTTCCTCCACCGGACTGAAAACCATCGAAGCCACCAGTTTCGTCAGTCCTCGCTGGGTGCCGCAGCTGGCCGATGCAGACGAAGTGTTTCGCAACATCCGCAAGGTGCCGGGCGTGAGCTATCCCGTGCTGGTGCCGAACGAGCAAGGTTATCGACACGCACGTACCGCAGGCGCTGCGGAAGTCTCGGTATTCACTGCTGCATCCGAAGCGTTCAATCGTACGAACATCAATGCCTCGATCGCCGATTCCCTGGTGCGTTTCCAGCCGATCCTGGAGAGCGCCAAGCGCGACGGCGTGAAGGTACGCGGTTACGTTTCCACCGTCCTTGGTTGCCCGTACCAGGGCGACGTGCCGGTGGCTGACGTGGTTAGCGTGGCCAAACGCCTGCACGAGATGGGTTGCTACGAAATTTCCCTGGGCGACACCATCGGCGTGGGCACGCCCGCCAAAGCACGCGCCATGTTGCACGCGGTCGCGCAGGAAGTGCCGATGCATGCCTTGGCCGTGCATTTCCACGACACCTACGGCCAGGCGCTAGCCAATATTCTCACCTGCCTCGAAGAAGGGGTACGCGTGGTCGACAGCGCCGTGTCCGGCACCGGCGGCTGCCCTTACGCGAAAGGCGCAACGGGCAACGTTGCCAGCGAGGATGTGGTCTACATGCTGCACGGCATGGGCATGCAGACCGGCGTGAATCTGGACCTGCTGGTGGCGACCGGTGCGTGGCTCGCCGCACAGCTCAACAAACCGACGGCCAGTCGGGTGACGCAAGCGCGCACGTCGGCCTGACTATCGGCACGCTTTGCCTTGCCGCGCCGGCCGATTACGCTGGAGACTCCCCCGCTGAGCTTGTCTCCATGTCCGACTTTTCCATCCGCCCTATCGAACCGCGCGACAACGCCGCCGTCGCGGCCATCATCCGTACCGTGATGCCTGAATTCGGTGCCGATGGCCCGGGCTTCGCCATCCACGACAGCGAAGTCGATGACATGCACGCGTCGTACGCACGACTGCGCAGCGTCTATTTCGTGGTGGAACGCGATGGCACCGTCATCGGTGGTGGCGGCGTGGCAGCGTTGGAAGGTGGTGCCGCAGACGTCTGCGAACTGCGCAAGATGTACTTTCTGCCCGAAGCACGCGGTATCGGCGCCGGCGCAAGCATGATGCAGCGCTGCCTGGATGCGGCGCGCAGCTTCGGGTTCAAGCGCTGCTACCTTGAGACGCTTACCGGCATGGATGCCGCGCAGATGCTGTACCGCAAACATGGATTCGTGCCGCTGGACGCACCCATGGGCGGCACGGGGCATTTCAGCTGCAACCGTTTCTTTATCCGCGATCTATAGCGAGGGTGTGCCATGGCCAGCCACGATCCACGCATCGATGCCTATATCGCGAAATCTGCCGACTTCGCCCAACCCATCCTTGAACATATCCGTGCCGTCGTGCATGCAACATGTCCTGAGGTGGAAGAAAGCCTGAAGTGGGGGTTTCCGCACTTCGGCTACAGGGGCGCGATGATGTGTTCCATGGCTGCGTTCAAGCAGCACTGCAGCTTCGGCTTCTGGCAGCGCAAAGAGGTCGTAGGTGCGGTGGTGGAAGAAGGTATGGGTGCGTTCGGCAAAATCACCACGATCAAGGATCTGCCGAGCAAAAAGGAAATGGTTGGCTACATACACAAGGCCATGGCTCTGAACGACGCTGGCGTCAAAAAGAAACGCCCGCCCACCACACCTAAGCCAGCGCCAAAGCTACCTCCCGATTTTTCCGCACTGCTGAAAAAGCACGCCGCGTCACGCACGACCTACGAAGGATTCAGCCCCAGTGCGCAACGCGAATACGTAGACTGGATCGCTGAAGCCAAGACGGATGCCACTCGGCAAAAACGCATCGCCACGGCATTGGAATGGTTGGCCGAAGGCAAGCCACGCAACTGGAAATACATGAAATGATCCGCATCGCCTGCGCCGAAGACGCCGCTGCCGTCCACGCCATCTACGCCCCAGCCGTCACCCACAGCGCGATCACCTTCGAGACCGAACTTCCGGGCATCGAAGCGATGCGCCAACGCATCCTCACTCGTTTGCAGCAGTACCCTTGGCTGGTTTGGGAAGAAAACGGCAACGTGCTCGCCTATACCTATGCCACCCGCTTTCGCGAACGGGCTGCCTACGACTGGATTGCGGAGACGTCGATCTATGTGCATGCCGACGCGCAAC
>JAATFF010000116.1 GCA_015655335.1 Lysobacterales bacterium
AACATGCAGCAGGCGGCACGCTGCTCCGACCGTACGGCTTTCATGTACCTGGGCGAGCTGATCGAGTTCGACAACACCGAAAAGATCTTCACCAAACCGGGCAAGAAGCAGACCGAGGACTACATCACCGGTCGCTTCGGATAAGCGGGGCGAAAGCCCCACTGATTATCCTCTCCCCTCTGGGGAGGGGGCAGGGTGAGGGGCCACCCTCGCGAGAATCCGCGGCAACACCCTGCCCTAACTAGAACCTAACGAGGCAACACCCATGAGCGGCAGCAGCAAGGAACACATCATCAAGAGCTACGACGACGAACTGATGCGCCTGACCGGCGAACTGGTTCGGATGGGCGAGCTGGCGGTGAGCCAGCTGGAAGCAGCCATCGACGTCGTGGATCGCCGCGACGAGCGCGCCGCACAGCACGTCGTGCACAACGACGACGCGATCGACCAGCTCGAGCAGGAAATCAGCCACGACGTCGTGCGTCTGCTGGCCTTGCGCGCACCGATCGCCGGCGACCTGCGCAACGTGTTTGCCGCATTGCGCATCGCCGCCGACATCGAACGCATCGGCGACTACGCCGCAAACGTTGCCAAACGTTCTATTCCGTTGTCGATGGCCGCTCCGCTGACGCCTACCGGCGGCCTCGCTCACTTGGCTGAACTGGCGGCGGAGGAAGTGCGCGAAGTGCTGCGTGCCTACCGCGATCGCGATGCCGAGCGCGCCTATAAGGTTTGGAAAGACGACGTGGAGCTGGACGAAGCCTATACGGGCTACTTCCGCGAGCTGCTTACGTACATGATGGAAGATCCGCGCGTCATTACGCCTTGCACGCATCTGCTATTCATGGCCAAGAACATCGAACGCATCGGCGACCATGCCACCAACATCGCCGAGAACGTGTGGTTCCAGGTCAAGGGCGAGCCGCTCACCGCGCAGCGCGACAAACGCGACCTTACGTCGAACCCCGAGCCGGTGAAGCTCGGCAATCGTCCTGAATAAGCGTATAGCGTGTCGGATCGATGATGTATCAGGGCGCGATATAGCGCCCTTTGTCGCGCGCTTCGCGTCGTATGCGCATGCCGCGCGCGATGCCGAAGATGCCGATTAAAAGCCAAGCCACTTGCATGAAGAACGCCGAGGCGTTGAAGCTGCCGAACAGCAACGACAGCATCACCCCGATCGCACCCAGCACATTCATCAGTTGGTAGATCAGGCCGTTGCCGTGCAGCTTATGCGCCTGCAAAAGCAGGAAAGCCAGCAACACCAGCATGACGCCGATGTATCACGCCCAATCGTGCCAATAGAACGTCATCGCACACTCCGTTGACGCAACGCTTCGAATAGGACGACACCAGTCGCCACGGACACGTTCAAGCTTTCCATCGTGCCGGGCATCGGGATCTTCGCGACAAAATCGCAGGTCTCGCGCGTCAGCCGGCGGATGCCTTCACCTTCGCTGCCCAACACCAGTGCAACCGGCCCTTTCAGGTCGATGTCATAGATCGATTTTTCGGTATCGCCGGCCAAACCGGTGATCCACACGCCAGCATCCTTCAAGGTTCGCATCGCACGTGCCAGGTTGGTCGCGGCAATCAGCGGCACGCGGTCCGCCCCGCCCGCCGAAGCACGACGAACGACAGGAGTGAGACCGACCGCGCGATCCTTCGGCACGATCACCGCCGTAACATTCGCCGCTGCGGCACTGCGCAGACAGGCTCCCAGATTGTGGGGATCGGTGACGCCATCGAGCACCAACACCAGGGCATCGTTACCGGCCTTTTCCAGCAGGTCGGGCAGATCGTTTTCGCCGGCCAGCGCCGGCGCCTGATAGAGCGCCACGACACCCTGATGTCGCGCTTCGCCAGCCACTCTATCCAACTGTTCGCGTGGACGATGATGCACAGGGATCTTCAGCGCTTTGGCGCGCTCGGCCAACTCATGCACGCGCGGGTTGCGCTGGCCATTTTCCACCAGCACTTCGCGTACGCGTTCGGCGTCGTTGCTCAACGCGCCTTCGACCGGGTTGATCCCGACGATCCAACTCTCGCTCATCGTTTGCCTTTCGGTTTTTGCGTGTGGCCTTTGGCCACCGGCGACTTACCCCTGCCAACGGCGTTGCCGCTCGTGGGCTTGCCCTTGCTCTTGCCAACAACAACGCTGCCTTTACCCGCGGATGCTTTCCTCGTCGGCTTGGCAGCCCCATGTTTGCTGGCGGCATTATCGCGCGGCGGCAGCGGTGGTAACGACGGTAGCGGCTTGCGGCTGGAAGGCAACGAATAGCGCTCGCCGGCCGCAGCGTAGTCGTAAGCACGCGACGTGTTCGCGGGTACGGGAGCACCTTTGGCTTGCTGTGGCGCAAGTCGGAAATCGATTTTGCGATCTTCCAGGCTAGCGCGCATTACTTGCACACGCAGATGATCGCCCAGGCGAAACTGCAGGCCGGTACGTTCACCCTTCAACAGATGCCGCACCGGATCGAAGTGGTAGTAGTCGTTGGAGAGCTGACTGATGTGCACCAAACCGGAGACCTTCGATTCGGTCAATTCGACGAACAGGCCAAACGAGGTGACGCCGGTTACGGTGCCTTCGAACTCTTCGCCCACATGCTTGGCCATCCATGCGCAGCGGAAACGTTCGTCGACATCGCGCTCAGCTTCTTCGGCGCGGCGTTCGCGCTGCGAGCAATGCACGGCCATCGCAGCCATCGCGGCGTCGGTGTAATCGTAAGCAGTAGGCTTGCCACTCAGCAGCGCATAACGTATCGCGCGATGGACCAGCAGATCAGGATAACGGCGGATCGGCGAGGTGAAGTGCGCGTACGCCGACAACGCGAGACCGAAGTGGCCGCGATTGTCCGGTTGATAGGCCGCCATGCTTTGCGCGCGCAACAGCACGGATTGGATGAGTTCGCGCTCCGGGCGGTCCTGCACCTTGCGCAAGACGTCGGCGAAGTCGCCCGGCTTCACATCTTCCAGCGATGGCATGCGCAGCTTGAACTCCCGCAAAAACTGCTGAAGATCTTCGTATTTTTCAGCCGGCGGCGGCTCATGTGCGCGATACAGTGCAGGGATCTTGCGCTTCTCCAGAAACAAGGCTGCCTGCACGTTGGCGGCGATCATGCATTCCTCGATCAATTTGTGCGCATCGTTGCGCAGCACGGCGCCTACGGTCTCCACTTCGCCCGTCTGGTCGAGGCGGAATTTCACCTCCGGCGTTTCGAAATCGATGGCGCCACGGCGACGGCGCTGATCGGCCATGGCCTTGTATAAGGTGTGCAGGTTCTGCAGTTGCGGCAGCACATCGGCCACTTCATGTCGCGCGTCGGCATCTTCCAGACCGATCGCTTGCCACACTTTGTCGTAGGTAAGACGCGCATGCGAAAGCATGACCGCCTCATAAAATTTCGATTTGACGACCTCACCCGTCGCATCGATTTGCATATCGCAAACCATGCACAGACGTTCCACTTTTGGATTGAGCGAACAAATACCGTTCGATAGCGTCTCCGGCAGCATGGGCACGACGAAGCCGGGAAAATAGGTGGACGTGCTGCGCTCGTAAGCTTCCTTATCCAAGGCGCTGCCGACACGCACGTAATGGGAGACATCGGCAATCGCCACTATCAAGCGCCAGCCACCACCACGCTTCGGTTCCGCATACACCGCGTCGTCGAAATCGCGAGCGTCCGCACCATCGATTGTCACCAGCGGCAACTTGCGCAGGTCGATACGCCCTTCCCGCTCGGCGGCGGTCACTTCCGGTTCGATTTGCGCCGCATCGCGCAAAACTTCTGGTGGCCATTCGTGCGGCAAGTCATGGCTGGCGATGGCCATTTCCACCAGCAACGAAGGCTGCAGGCGCTCGCCGAGCACCACGCGAATCTCCCCCAGCGGGCCACGATACGCGGTCGGCGGATCGGTGATCTCGACGACGACAATCTGCCCGGAGCGAGCACCTTGCTCCTTGCCGGGCACGATCATGATGTCCTGATGCAGACGGCGATCATCGGGCACCACCAGCGTGACGCCGTTGTCGGTTACCACGCGGCCAACCAGCCGCGGCGAACGTCGCTGCAACACTTCCACGATGGCGCCTTGACGCCGTCCGCGCCGATCCACACCGACCACGCTAGCCAGCACACGATCGCCGTGCATCACGCTGCGCATCTGATGCGGTGATAGATAGAGATCGTCGCCGCCCTCATCCGGACGAAGGAAGCCGTAGCCTTCCGCATTAGCCAGCACCACACCAGGAATCAGGTCAAGTTTGCGTGCCGGGCCATAGCCTCCACGGCGACCCAGCAACAGCTGACCATCGCGCACCATCGCCGTAAGACGCTTGGCCAACGCGGTAATGCCGTACTCGTCATTTAAATTCAGCGCTTCGGCAATGCGCGCTTCGGTCAGCAGCTCACCGCGCTCTTCGAGCAACGCCAGGATGGCCTCGCGGCTGGTGATGGGGCGCTCGTAGCGCTCCGCCTCCCGCGTGGCGAAAGGATCATCGGGCGTTCGCCTGGCGATCCTTTCATCGGGTGCGCCCATGGGGCCGCGACGATTGGGTTTTTCCGCACCAGCGCGGCTCTTGGGAGCCTTGGTCGCCTTGTGCGGGGCTTTGTCCTTGCCTGGATTTTTTTTCTGAGTCACGGCCTAGTATCGCCTTGATGAACGATTCAATAAATGCCCTGCTTTGACCACGTATCCTGGCGAAGAAAGCCGTGAAGAAATGGTTGACAAGACGCCCGTGGATGCCTACTCTACGCGGCTCGCACAGCCCCAACAGGCCCATGCGACACCTGCCCAGGTGGCGGAATTGGTAGACGCACTAGTTTCAGGTACTAGCGGGTAAAACCGTGGAGGTTCGAGTCCTCTCCTGGGCACCAGATTACAGGTTGAAAGCCGCCGCCAGGCGGCTTTCGTCATTTCAGGGCCCGCATTGCTCACAGCTCACGCAAGATGCGGAATCCCACGCGGCCGCTGCGAATACTGGCATCGGCACCCTGGCGATACGCTGAGTTCACCTGTTCCGGCGAGCTACCCCACGAGCCACCGCGCACAACACGCATCGAGCATCCCGGATTGACCCAGGCGCTGCCGTCCGACGGGGCACGAATGTAGTTGTCGTGCCAGCAATCGGCCGTCCATTCCGAGACGTTGCCGTCAATGTCATACAGACCAAATGCATTGGGCGCGAAAGTCATCACCGGCGCCGGTCCCCAGTAACCATCGCCATAGCCCTGAAAGGCGTGACTCCAACGGCGGCCACTGGGAGAGCGGTCGAGCGAGCCGGTAAGATTTTCCACTTTGCTGGTCGGCGTGCCCTTGCCCCACCAGTAACGCGTGGTACTGCCACCGCGCAAGGCATATTCGAATTCTGCTTCGCTGGGTATGCGGTATCGCTTGCCGGTGCGCTGGCTCAGCCACTGCGCGTACGCATTGGCATCGCTCCATGAAATATTCACCACCGGCAGATTGTCTGCCGCAGGATGACCGGCGTAATCGTCCTCCCACTTGGCACTGGTATCGTCGCGCATCACACCCGTGCGCTCGTCATAGACACTAGCGCCACCGTTGGTTATCGAGTCGGGTTTGTAGCTACTGGCGCGCACAAACTCACGGAATTGACCAACGGTGATATCGGCTTGCGACAGCGCAAAACCCTTGCCAATGGTGACTTCGTGCTGCGGGGCCTGCGTGTCGGCGCGTCCTGTCTCGCCATCTGGCGCGCCCATCATGAAATTGCCGGTGGGAATCACCAGCATCGTTGGCGATTGCCCGGTCATATCAACAAACCGGTCGGTGAACACTTGCCCGGGTTTGTAGTTGGCGTACAAGCGCGCATTGGTCAATCGCTCTTCGAATTCGTCGATGCCGGCCAATTGAGGGCTGATCGCCTGCGCCTGCCCCGCCAACTGCTTTGCAAGGGCAACGTTGCCAGCATCCAGCGCCGAGCGCGCCTGCGCCAGCACGCCGGTGGCGCGTTGTTGGCGGATGCCATCGACCTGGTTGCGGACTGTCTGCCATTGAGACGAATCGGGTTGGATCGATTGTGCTTCGTCGATCGCTTTTTCCGCACCGGTAAAATCGTTCTGCGCGACTGCTGCCAGTGCACGGTCGAGCACGACATGCTGCACCTGCAAGACACCCTGTGCCGCCACGGCATTTTCAGCATCGAGCTTTTGCACTTGTCGGTACAACGCAAGCGCGTTATTGCCAACCGGCTGATCGGCATTGCCCTGCTGCAACAACGTGGCGGCCTTGGCCAGCATCGGACGTACTTCAACCAGCGTCTTCATGCTCGCTTCGAGCGGTGCGACATCACTCGTCGTATTAGGCATGGCCTTCAGATTCTCAAGCAACGCACCAGCCGACTCGGAGTCGCCGATGCCGATGTCCTGAGTGATCTCGGCGATCAGATGCGTTCGCACCTGATCCAGACCTTGCGCAGCGGCGCGGCTATCCGGTTTGAGCTTGAGCGCCTGCTGATACAGAGCCGCGGCACTGTTCTTGTCCCCAGCCACCTGACCGGCCAGGAAAGCTTTGTTCGCGCGTTCCAACAAGGCCCGTACTTCCGGCGTATCGGCGCTTAGTTGCTCCGGCAAGGGCGCACTTACGCGATTCAAGCGCGTTGCGATCACCGCCGTCGGTGCAAGTGTCAACGGCGGCCCGGCGTTGATCTCGTCCTGTGCGGAGGGTCGCACGCTGCCCGATCGCGCTGGCGCGGATGGCGCAATGCGGCTCGGACTGGACGAACTCGAATTGGCCACTTCCTCCGGGCTGACGTGGAAGATCTGCGGAAAGAAATGATACGTAAGCCCAAACGCCAGCACGAGCACGCCAAGCGCCCCACCCAGAGCGCGTTGACGACGTACGGTTTCCTTGCTCGGCATGGTGGGCGTTCCGTGGCTGGCCTGCTATGGTTCACTGCTTACCATATGGCACCACCGATGATGGGGCAATCGCGAATCGCTTCCCAGTCGGCCTAAGGAACACGCATGCCCCTGCCCGCACAGCCGCCCCAGGCAGACTGGATCGATCAACACAGTGAACTCGAACGATGGCTGGCCGGAGTTCCATCCGGTGCTGCGCTTGGTCTGGATACTGAATTCATGCGTCGCAATACCTTCTATCCCCAGCTTGCATTGCTGCAGCTGGGATGGAACGGCCGTTATGCATTGGTCGACCCGCTCGCCTTCGACATGGCCGGCGCATTGCAGCCGTTGAATCGTAACGGTGTCGTCACACTCATGCACAGCGCGAGCGAAGATCTGGAAACGCTCTCGCCGTGGCTGCCGGAAGGGCCGCGCATCCTGTTCGATACGCAAATCGCGGCAGCTTTCGTCGGCATGGGTCTGGGAATCAGCTATCGCGCCCTGGTCGCCGAGCTGGCCGGCGTCGAACTCGACAAAGGCGAAACGCGCTCGGACTGGATGCAGCGCCCGCTCACCCCTTCGCAAAGCGCTTACGCGACACTGGATGTGGTGTATCTCGACACCATCCACCAGCAACTCACTGAGCGCCTCGCACAACGCGACCGCACCCGCTGGCACGCCGAAGACTGCGAGCGACTCAAACGCAAAAGCTGTCCGCTCGAAGGCGACCCGCAGCCGCAACTGGCGTTGCGCGGCGCTGCCGACTGGCCACGGCCACAGCAAGCACTGCTGCGCCGTATCTTGTTGTGGCGCGATGCCACGGCTCGCCGGCTGGACAGGCCGCGCCCTTGGTTGTTGGAAGACGCCCTTACACTCAGCTTCGCGCAGCAACCGCCCAGAGACCTGACCGAACTGGAACAACGCAGCAGCGGCCAGCGCGCCTTGCGCTCCGCGCAGCGTGAGGAGCTTTTCGACCTGCTGGCAACGGCGGTCAGCGACGAAGAAATCAGCGCGACCGAAGCGATTCCGCCCTACCCCCAAGGCAACGCCAAACAGGCGCTGGCGGGGATGAAGCAAAGCGTAGATACCTTGGCTGTGGAACTGGACCTGCCCCCGGGGCTGCTCTGTCCACGCAAAGCGCTGGAAGAATATGTGGTAACGGCTCAATGGCCCGATTCGTTGGAGGGCTGGCGACGGGAAGTCTTGCACGATCGCCTGGCCAACTTGCTCCCCTAAGAGCCTGTTCACGATCTTCGTAGCAAGAGGGCCAGGAAGGCCAAATGGATGAACTGCAAGCTGGTGTTGAGCTTGCGCTCGCAGTTCTTCCATAGGCGCCGGTTTTTCTCCAGCCAAGCGAAGCTGCGTTCGACG
>JAATFF010000135.1 GCA_015655335.1 Lysobacterales bacterium
GCAACCCGGATGCGGACAGCTATCAGTGCATCTGGCCTGGGCGCCTGGCTTTGGACGCAGGCAAGAGCGGTGGCCACTTCAGCCTTGATGTACATGTTGACGCAGCGGGGTGGACCGACTTGCCGGGAGACGACCACAGCTGGCCGCAGCAAATCACCGTGAACAACAAAGCGTGGCCGGTGCTAAATCATGACGATCATCCCGCGGTGAGGCTGGAGCCGGGCGACTACACCGTGCAGGGCAATCTGCCGTGGGACACGCGTCCAGCGCGCCTGGGCGTGCCGTCATCCATCGGTCTCGTCGCGCTCAGTCTTGATGGCAACGCTGTTGGCCGTATCGAACGCCATGACGATCAACTCACGCTGGGTGAAGCGGCGGCAGCACAGCGTCAGGCGGATACGCTTTCGGTGCGCGTCTATCGGCATCTGACCGATGGTATGCCGGCGATGCTGGATACACAGTTGCAATTGAACGTAACCGGCAGCGCACGCGAGCAATTGCTCGGGCCTGCCTTACCCAAAGAATTCATCGCCACGGCGTTGGATAGCGATCTCCCTGTGCAATTGGAAAACGACGGCCGACTTCGTTTGCAACTGCGTCCAGGCCAGTGGGTGGTGCACGTATCTGCACGCGGCACCGATACCCTGCACGAGGTGCGCCTGACGCTGCCAGCCGATCCCTGGCCGAAACAGGAAGTGTGGAGTTACAGCGACGATCCGAGCCTGCGCAGCACGCGCGTCGACGGACATGGCACCGATGCCGCACAGGCCGGCGTACCGCCGGAATGGCGTGAGCTGCCGTCCTACGTGCTGGACGGCAACGATGGCCTGGTGGTCGAACAAGGCACGCGCGGCGGCGAAGGCGAGGCGGCCGATCAGATTCATCTCGAGCGCGAAATCTGGCTCGACTTCGACGGTCGCGGCTTCAACGTCAGCGACCATCTCACCGGTACCCTGCAACATACGCAACGCTTGGATGTGGGTGCGCCGTGGCAATTGCAGCGTGCGACGCAGCGCAGTATGCCGTTACTCCTTACTGACACAGGGCAGGGGCGCACCGGCATCGAGTTGCGCCATAAGAACCTCGATTTGCATGCCGGTCTGCGCGTACCGGATCGCAGCGGATCGCTGCCCAGCGCGGGATGGCTCGCATCCCTGGAAAACATCGATGCCGTTTTGCATCTGCCGTATGGCTATCGCTTGATTGGTGCCAGCGGTGTGGATCGTTCGCCGGATTCATGGGTGGCGCACTGGAGCTTGCTGGACCTGTTCGTCGTTGCGTTGATCGCTTTGTTGGCAGGCCGTTTGCTGGGCTGGAAGTGGGCCGCGCTCGCCGCGCTTTTTCTCATCCTGTCGCAACACGAAACCGGTGCGCCGCGTTGGACGCTGGGCTTGGCGCTCGCGTTCGCTTTATTAATGCGCGCGTTGCCAGCAGGACGGTTGCGATGGATCGCGCAGGTTGCCGGCGCACTCGCATTGGCATTGGCCGTGTTGTGGACACTACCGTTCGCGAAGACGCAGCTGGAGGATGCGTTGCATCCTCAATTGGAAGGGAGCGGTGGCTACGCTGCATTGATGCAACAGGAAGCCGCTGAGGGTTATGACGGAAACGATAGAAGGACGCGAAAAGCTGAGTTTGTGCCTGCCGTAGCGGAGCCGGCAGATATGGTGGCAGCTCCCGCGCCTGCACCACCCGCGCCGGTCATGCCCTCTGCGATGCCGCAATATGCACCGGCTTCTGTTTCCAATCGGAATTTAGCAAGTGTCACGGTGACCGCTTCGGCGATGTTCAATTCCTCCCCGGTCAGTGAAATAGATAGCCACAGCATCATCCAGGCCGGTGCGGGCGAACCCAGTTGGGATGTCGATAACAATTACCGTCTGGGCTGGTCTGGCCCCATTGCACCCGAGCAAAGCATGCGACTCGTGATTGCACCGGCATGGTTGGTGCGACTGCTACGCGTGCTGATGTTGGGTCTGTTGATCGGACTGCTTGGCCGCATGGCACGCGGCCTGATCAATCCGCGCGATACGTCATGGCGTCATTGGCGGCTGGGGAATGCAGCGGCAGTGTGTCTGTTGTTCGCTTGTCTACCGCACATGGCCCATGCGCAGGCCATGCCCAACCAGGAGTTGTTGAGGCAATTGCAAAGCCGTCTGCTGGAAGCGCCCAAGTGTGCGCCGGATTGCGCGGTGGTCGCCAGCGCCAATCTGCAAGCAAAAGACGATCAGGTAGTGCTGGAACTGGAAGTGCATGTCGGTGCGCCCGTTGCATTGCCGCTGCCGCAAGTCGATGCGGGTTTGCAGTTGGTCAGTGTGAATGTAGATGGGCGTACCAACGCAACGATCAGCAAACGTGAGGATCAGATGCTGGCCAGATTGGAGCCCGGCGTGCATCGCATCGGTTTGATCTATCGCGCTCAGCCGACCGACAGTACGACGCTGAACTTCGCATTGCATCCTCAATGGATGGCATTCGAAGGACAGGGATGGTCGCTCGATGGTGTCGATGGCGGCCGCTTGCTCGGCGACAGCATCACGCTCAATCGCATTCAGACCGTGGCGGATGGCAAGCAGGCACCGCTTCCACAACAGGCGTTTCCACCGTATGTGCGCATAACCCGCGATATCGTATTGGGCGTGGATTGGACTGTGGTCAATACGGTCGAACGCATTGCGCCGAGCGACGGCGGTTTCACCCTCGATCTGCCTTTATTGTCGGGTGAGCATCCGCTTGGCGATAGCGTGCGAGTACATGATGGACGCATAGGCGTCACGTTCAATGCTGGACAAGACGCTGTCACCTGGACCAGTCGTCTCGATCATGCCGATACGTTGAAACTGGATGCGCCGACGCTTGGCGATCATGCCGAAGCCTGGCAGTTGCATGCATCGCCGATGTGGCACGTCGAGGCCAAGGGTGTGCCGGTCAGCGACGGTAGTGATGGTCTTCATTTCGAACCGTTGCCACATGAAACGTTGCAACTGGTCGTCAGTCGTCCCCAAGCCATCGACGGCGATAGCCTCGCTTTCGACAGCGTGAATGCAAGCGCCAACGTCGGCGATCGCGCTACCGAAACCTCGCTCGACTTGCTCGCGCGCAGCACACGCGGTGGCGAGCATGCCATGGCATTGCCGATCGGAACGAAACTGCTGGGCGCCACGCGCGACAATGATGTGCTCAGTCTTGCGGTGAAGGACGGCAAGTTGAGTTTGCCGCTATTGCCCGGCAAACATCGCTATGTGATTCGCTTGCGCGAGCCCCATGGCATTGGCATGCGCATCGCAACACCCGCGATCGCTCTCGACGCACCTGCGGCGAACATCGCACTGGATCTCCAATTACCCGAGGATCGCTGGGTATTGTGGACATGGGGGCCTAGCGTGGGACCTGCGGTGCTGTACTGGTCGCAATTGGTCGTGTTGCTGCTGGCAGCATGGCTGTTGGGCCGCTACGCGCCGACACCGTTGCGCTTTCACCATTGGTTGCTGCTTGGACTCGGCTTTTCGGCATTCGCGTGGAGTGCGTATGCGTTCGTCGTCATTTGGCTGATCATGCTTGGCCTGCGTGCGAAGCACGATACGGCGATTGCGCGGCTTACCGGCGTGAGATTCAACGTAGCCCAAGTAGCGTTGGCGACGATCACGGTGCTGGCACTGACAGTGTTGGTTTCGGCAGTGCCGAAGGGACTTCTCGGCTTGCCCGACATGCATGTCGCGGGCAATGGTTCCACGGCTTGGGCATTGCGTTGGTTCGCCGACCAAACCAAGGAGGTTTTGCCGCAGGCGGGTGTATGGAGCGTATCGCTGTGGTTCTACAAAGTTGCCATGCTCGCGTGGGCTCTGTGGTTAGCGAACGCACTCATCGGCTGGTTGCGCTGGGGTTTTGATGCGTGGACCAAAGGCGGCTACTGGCGTAAGCGTGAGCCCAAACAGCCAGCGCCGCCGGCTGTGCCTATCAATCCGGCTGCCGATACAACGCACAATGCCTAACTTACGCGACGCATTAACGGACGCGACGCATCGACTCGGCGAACGAGTCGATGCGGAGATGCTTTTGGTTCACGTGCTCGATAAACCGCGAAGCTGGCTGATTGCGCACGCCGACGACATGCTTGCGCCCGCACTGGCCGACGCCTACGCGGCCTGCGTGGCACGCCGCGAGGCAGGCGAGCCGGTGGCTTATATCGTCGGACGTCGTGGCTTCTGGTCGCTCGATCTGGAAGTAACGCGCGCGACGTTGATTCCGCGACCGGAAACCGAACGGCTGGTCGAACTGGCGCTAGAGTGTTTGCCGAGCGAAGCCGCATCGAGGGTTGCTGATCTTGGCACGGGCAGCGGTGCCATTGCGTTGGCGATTGCACACGAACGTCCACGTTCCCATGTCGTTGCCACCGATGCGAGTGCCGATGCGCTTGCTGTGGCGCAGCGCAATGCTCAGCGACACAACATGGCCAACGTTAGTTTTCTACAAGGCAAGTGGTTCGCACCACTGCACGACCAGCATTTTGACATGGTCGTGTCCAACCCGCCTTATATCGAAAGCGCCGATCCGCATCTGGCGCAAGGTGATTTGCGCTTCGAACCCTTAAGCGCGTTGGCTGCAGGAAGCGATGGGCTTGACGATATCCGCGTCATTGTCCGCGATGCGACGCATCACCTGACTCCTCGGGGCTGGTTGCTTATCGAGCATGGTTGGAATCAGGGAGAGGCCGTGCGGATGTTGTTGCACAACGCAGGCTTTGTGGAAATCTTCACCGAACGTGATATGGAACAACGCGAGCGCGTGAGCGCCGGACGTTGGCTTGACGATTAACGGACGTGTTCTTGGCATCCGCTCCTCCACGTTGAAGAGTGAGGAGCGATAGATCATCAATGGCCCGCACCACTCACTTTCGTCGGTGGCTTGATGGCATACAGCAGCGCAGGCAGGAAGACGAACGTTGCTAGCAGCACCGCAACCAAGCTGACCAGCAGCATACGTCCCATGCTGGCCATGCCCAGATCGTGCGATAGGGCCAGCGAGCCGAACGCGGTGCCGGTGGTCAGTGCGGAAAACAGCACGGCACGCGCCGACGCCGAACTGGTGAAGCGCCGCATGCCGGCGCGCCAATTCATCACGAAGTATACGTTGAACGACACCCCCACGCCGAGCAGCAACGGTAGCGCGATGATGTTGGCGTAGTTGACGGCCATGCCGCACATGCGCGCCAACAGAGCGGTGAGCAGCGCCGACATGCCTAGCGTCAGCAGCACGATGCCTACATCGCGCAGACGCCGGATCACAAGCAGCAATACGATGGCGATGGCGATCGTGGCAAGCACGGCGGCTTGCTGGAACGCACGCATGATCGTGTCGGCCGACGCGATCGTTGTCACGGCGGGACCGCCGGCATCGGGCGCAATGCGCTGCACCGCCTCGACGAAGCGACGAAGACCTGCCGTGTCTTGCTCGTTGACGGTCGGCGAGATTTGGATACGTACCTGGCCATTGGAGCTGACCCAATCGCGTTTGATGGATTCGGGCAGTGTCGCCAGGGTCACCGGCTTGGCATCGAGTGCATCGCGCAGACTTGCCAATTGCGCCGGCAGAAATCGACTGACTGCTTCGTTCATGGCCATCAGTTGCGCATCGGATACCTTGGCGAGGCGCTGAAGCGCCGCGTCAATCCCGCGCAACGGCGAGTCAGCCGGCATGTCTGCATTGGCGTCGACGATCGCGTCGTGCGTATCGGCAATCGCCGAACGCAAGGCCGCTGGCGTGACGGGCGGTGCCGAGGGATCGACATTCAGCGATGGCAGCATCAGGACCTGTGCCTGGTCGAGCTGATCGAGCGACGCCTGTTGATCAGTGGGTACAAACGTCGCGGCGGAGATAACGCTAGACACTTCCGGCAACTTCGACAGCTTGTCGCTGAGCGTGCGCGCGGTGTCCAGGTTGGGCACCATGATGTTGATGTTGAAAGGATTGGTGATCGGGTTGTCGGCCAGGCTGCGCAACGTGCGCATCGGTTCGGAATGTGGATCTTGCGTGTTGAGCGGATTGGCATCGAACGGCATGCGTATCGCAGCGACCAAGCCGATGATGCCTAGTACGGCGAATACGATCAGCACGGGTTTGTAGCGGCGATGCAAACTTGCATCCAGCGCGGGACCGAAGGGTAGGGACAACTCTTTACTCTGGCGAGTAGGTTTCAGAATACTCAGCAACGCTGGCAACAACGTCAGCGTGCATGCTAGTGCAATGCCCATGCCGACGCCGGCAATGGTGCCTAGTTCGGCGACGCCGACAAAACTGGTGGGCGAGAAGGCGAGAAAGCCGCAGGCCGTGGCGGCCGCAGCGACGGCGATCTGGCTACCCGAGACGCGAGCGCCTTCCGCGAGTGCGACGGTAATTTCGGGATGCAGCATGCGCATTTCGCGCAAGCGCACAGCGAATTGAATGCCGAAATCCACCGCCAGGCCTACGAAGAGCACCGCAAACGCGACGGAGATGATATTCAACGTTCCGACGGCTATCGCCGCAAAACCGATCGTCAGTGCAAAGCCGACCAGCAAGGTCAGCAAGATCGGAATAATGCGCCGGAACGAATGCATCGCCAGATAAAGCCATAGCGCGAGCAGCAGCAGGCTTGCCACGGTACTGGCGACGATGCCCTTGGTCAGTGCGCCGAACTGAACATCTGCCAAAGCGACCGAGCCGGTATAGTCGATCCGCACGCGACCGTTTTTGACATCCGGCAATGTATCGCGAATGCGTTCCAGCGCTTTGGTGGCGGCTCGGCCTGGTTGCAGCGAGCCTTCCTCCATGACGGGATGTGTCAGTACCAGGCGTACGTTATCGGGCTGCTGCGTGACGTCGGAGCCGAGCAGGCTTTGCCAGGAAAGCGGCGTAGGGTGACCCGCCGCCGCGTTATCCAAAACCTGGCGCAATTGGTTCAGCGCGGGTTTGTAGGGAGTGAGGTCGGCGTGCTGGATACGCACGCCCGCAGCCATCAGCGATACGCCATTCAATAGGCCGCGCGCCGAGGGGTCCGTCGCCAAAGGGCCCAGCAAAGGCTGCGCATTCATCAGCGAGTTGAGCAGCTTGGTCAGATCGTCCGGATCGAGCAGCAGCAGACCTTCCTTACGGAAGAACGGATCGGCATCCGGGCGGCTCACGTCTTCAAAGTGCTTTTTATCGGCCGCCATGGCCGTGGCTAATTGTGCGGCGGTCTCATCGGATTCTTCGGGCGTGGCACCGCGCACCACGGCCACCAGCACATTGTTGAATTGCGGAAATTCCCGATCGAAGGCCATCGCATGCTGGCGCCACGGCAGCGTGCTGGCGAAGAGGTTGTCTGTATTCGTATCCACGCTCAGCCGGTGTGCGGCCACCCAGATGCTGGCGCCAGCCAAGGCGAAAAAGCACAGCACGACGAATACGGCATAGCGCCGGCAGAATGCGACTAGACGGACGATAAACTCAGTCACGGGCCGAGCAACTCCTTTAAAGGTAACGGTGCGGCGCTTGCACGGGGTGTGCTCCCGTTTCGATCCTGTTTCGGCGGTTGGTTCACCGCACGCAACTCAGTTCATCAAACGCCGGTGGCTGAGTACATCAGCCCTATAGCAGAGCGGCCAGCGGGCAGTGAAATGCATGCTGGCGGTTCGCGATGACATATTGTGTCAGGCGCTGGCCTGATTCAGCGAGCCCAGATGCGGAAAGCGTGCCCGTATAGCCTTGCGGATACCTGGCAGATCCAGTCCGGCGTCGCTCAGCACTTCCTCGCGGGTGCCGTGTTCCAGGTACGCGTCGGGCAAGCCCAGCTGCAGAATGGGCAAGGCTACGCCATGCGCGGCCAGGCATTCGGCGACACCACTGCCCGCACCGCCAGCGATGACATGGTCCTCGATCGTGACGAAGGCGTCGTGGTCCTTCGCCAAGTCCAGGATCATCGCTTGGTCCAGTGGTTTTACAAAGCGCATGTTTACCAGCGTGGCGTCCAGTTCCGTGGCGATTTCCGTGGCGGGCGCGAGCATCGCACCGAAGCTCAAAATGGCGAGATGATGCCCGCGCCGACGCAGCTCGGCCTTGCCGACCGCAAGCGCATCCAGTTTCTTGCTAACCGCCACGCCGGGACCGCCACCGCGCGGATAGCGGATCGCCGCCGGGCCGTTATGAAGAAAGCCGGTGGTGAGCATGCTGCGGCATTCGTTCTCGTCGGCTGGCGCCATGATCACCATGTTCGGCAGGCAACGCAGGAAGGTCAGATCGAAGCTGCCCGCATGCGTGGCACCGTCCGGACCTACGACGCCAGCGCGGTCGATCGCAAAGGTGACGTCGAGATTCTGTAGCGCTACATCGTGGATTGCCTGGTCATAGGCGCGCTGCAAAAAAGTGGAGTAGATCGCCACAACCGGTTTACCGCCTTCGCACGCCATGCCCGCGGCAAGCGTTACCGCATGTTGTTCGGCAATCGCCACATCGAAATAGCGATCCGGATATGCCTGCGAGAACCGCACCAGTCCCGAACCCTCGCGCATGGCAGGCGTAATGCCGAAAAGGCGCGGATCCGCCGCGGCCATATCGCATAGCCAATCGCTGAAAACATCCGAATACGTGGGTTTGGATGCGCCCGCTTTTTTCACGACGCCTGCGTTCGGATCGAACGGACTGACCGCGTGATATTCAATCTGTGCCTGCTCTGCCGGTGCATAGCCTTTGCCTTTGGTCGTGATCACATGCAGAAGTTGTGGTCCCGGCAGGTCTTTCAGTGCACGCAATGCTTTGAGCAATTGCGCCATGTCGTGACCATCAATGGGGCCGGTGTAATGGAATCCGAGATCCTCGAATACCGTACTCGGTACGGATACATCGGCAGACGGCGCGCGGCCCGTCATGCGCGCCAACGCACCGACGTTTTCGCTGATCGACATCCCGTTATCGTTGAACACCACCAGCATATTCGCGCCGACATTGCCGCCGTGATTCAGGGCTTCGAATGCCATGCCGGCCGTCATCGCGCCATCGCCGATCACCGCAATGAATTTGCGTTGATCGCCTTTGCGTTGCGCGGCAATGGCCATGCCCAGCGCTGCGGAAATCGAGGTGGAAGAATGACCCACGCCGAAGGTGTCGTACTCGCTTTCTTCGCGACGCGGGAATGGCGCCAGGCCACCCTTCTTCTTGATGGTGGTGATGCGATCGCGGCGCCCGGTGAGGATCTTGTGCGGGTAGCACTGGTGACCGACATCCCAGACCAGCCGGTCGTTCGGCGTGTCATACACGTAATGCAGCGCGACGGTGAGCTCCACCACACCTAGACCTGCACCGAAATGACCGCCAGAGCTAGCCACGGCCTCGATCAGATAACGGCGCAATTCATTGGCGACGATGGGAAGCTGGTCGTCCGAAACGCGCCGAAGGTCTGCCGGGATGTGGATGGAGGACAGATGAGGATAACGGGACAGGTCGATCATCTGCGTATTGTTGGCCTTGCATCGGAGCGGGGCAAGGGTAACGCCGGGGCGCCCACATGCCCGCGCCGTCGAAAATCCCCGGTCAAACGAAGGCTTAGGCCAGCGCTTCGCGCCGATGCCGGGGCAAGTGACTGACCAGGAATTCCATCTGATCGGCCAGAATGTTGCGATTGGAAAGGATCAGATGCTCTACCCAGCTGGGCCGGTATGGCACGGCCAATAGCGGCATATTGGCCTCCTGCGGCGTGCGATTGCTCTTCTTGAGATTGCAGGCCAGGCAGGCGCTAACCACGTTTTCCCATTCGTCACGGCCGCGCTTGGAGATCGGCAGGACGTGATCGCGGGTGAGTTCGCCACGGCTGAAGCGCTCGCCGCAATACATGCACAAGTAGCGATCGCGGCCGAAAAGGGCGCTATTGGTGAGCGCCGGTGCCGGGTCGATGGCGTGGTCCCGGCAATGCCCGGTACTGGCGACGATCGGATGCAGATCGATGCGGCTCTGCTTGCCGAGGTGCCGGTTATGGCCACCATGGACCGTCAGACAGGGATCGCCCAGGGTCCAGGCCACGGCTTCGCGGACGTAAAGGCAAACAGCGTCCTGCCAGCTGATCCAGTCCAGGATCCGGCCGGCTGCGTCCAGCGACAGCACGCGGGTCGAGTTGAGATCGGCCCGATTTGGCACTTCCATAAGCATGCGTTTCGTCCTTCACCCAGTAGCGAAAGAGCGCCCCATCAATGCAACGGTGCTCGGTTTTCCCCGAGCATAGACCAAATTGATTGCAAATCGCATGCAAATCGTTGCCATGGCAGCCAAAAATCGCGGACTAGAACCCATTCGCCCAGGGAACCGGGCGCTGATATAGTGGGTGTTCATCTGTAGACCCGACGCCGGGTTTGGGAGGGGGAGCCTGGGTGGCGACCCCGGCACGGCGGGGCAGAGGTAAGTAACGTGGCTGAAGTTCTTTTCTACGAGCGTCCGGTACCGCTCAACAGTACCGCACACAAGGATCTGCGCATCAAAGCGCTGCAGAACCTCAAGTTCGCGCATAGCGTGCACTCCGTGCCGCTGACGTGCACCGAATTTCCGGTTACCGCGCGCGACATTCCGATCTTGTTCGCTGGCTCGGAGATGGACAGTGCAGGCCCGATGGCATTGCTCGGTCTGCGCCAGAGCGAGAACCTGTTTGTGGATACCGATGGCCAGTGGGCGCAGGGTGTCTACATTCCCGCTTTCGTGCGCCGTTATCCGTTTGTGCTCGCCGAAAAGCCGGCGGATGTAGAAGGCGACGATTTCACCGTGTTTCTCGATGAAGGCTATGAAGGCTTCAACGACAAGGAAGGCGAGCGCTTGTTCAAGGAAGACGGCACCGAAACCGACATGCTGAAGAGCGCCGTGAGCTTCCTCGGCGAATTCCAGCAGCACGTCGCGCGCACCAAGCAGTTCATGGGAGACCTGCGCAAGCACGATCTGCTTGAGCCGCGCAACATTCGTCTGGAGCGCAACGGCAACGTGCTGAACCTCAACGGCCTGTTTGTGATCAACGAGGAAAAGCTACGCAAGATCGACGCGCAGATCGCGCAGCAGTTCCTCGCGGATGGCACGATGGGTTGGATCTATGCCCATTTGTTGTCGCTGCAGAACATCGATCGCGTGGGTCAACGTCTTGCTCAACGCGAAGAAGCCGAAGCGGCCAACACGACCAAGAACTGATCGCGCCAAACGCGATGACGAAGAAGCCGCCCATGAGGCGGCTTCTTTTTTGTGCTATTGAAAATCGCTGACAACGGTATGCGAAGTATGACTTGCCTTGTTAGCCGCCAGCCGCCGCCGCGCATTGGTCGTTAGGGCAGGCAAAGTCGATTTCTGCACCTCTACCCACGCTTAGCGAAATATCTGCACGCGTATCGACAGTCTTCCCGTCCTTTTCCAACGTCACCGTGTAAACGCCCACCGGAAGCGTGGGGAGGGAGTAGTGTCCTTTCGCATTGACTACGACGTGACGGTGGATGCCGGTTGTGCTGTGCACCGTAATGGTTTCACCCGCAGGTGCCTGGCCAAAGATATTTGTAGTCGTGGATTGTGCGTAAGCGCCGGTGAACGCTGCCGCACCACAAAGGGCTAGGGCGGCCGAAGCGGTAAGGCGCGAAACAGAGCGTGTACGGCTTTGCTTTTGGCTGTTTGTTGCAGCGTGCTTGATGCCTTTCATACAACTCCCTAATTTCATCTGTGATAACTCGGGCATATTGAGTCCATCAACGGCTCAACCATCGATGCACCCCATACGTGATTTCAAAGCAACTTCCGTTTTTTACTGACACCAACCTGCTTTGTTGCAACCACCTTATTGACCCATTGCAAGGATCGATCGCAGTCGTCCGTTCACGGTCTGACTGCGATAACTTCGATTTCCACGCGAAAGCCGGGATTCGCCAGCGCCGCCACTTGCACGGCAGAGCGCGCGGGAAGATTGGGTTGTTCCTTGGTGCCGAAGAATTTGGTGTAGCCGGCCATGAAGCCCGCAAAATCCATGCGGCCATCATGATCGGCGTCGCCGACCAGGAATACATTCATCTTCACGATATCCCCCATATCCAGATGCATATCTTGAAGCTGCTTCTGGATAGCCGTCAACGCGCCGATGGTTTGGGTTTCGGTGTTGCCGTAGGCGGCTACCGAATCCTTCGCTGCCTTGGGATCGACGACTGGCGGCACGTTGCCGCTTAGATAAATGGTTGCCTTGCCCGCCGGCACTTCCACCGCCGCGGAGATAGGGAAGTTGCTGCCCGGAATTTTGTGGCGCACCACATCCTGGGCGTTGGCAACGAAAGGCCCAGCAAGCAGTGCGGTCAAGGCGATAACGCGCATCATGTTACGCATGTCGTGGTTCCTTACGTTATGGCGTGGAGTTGGGCGGATTATCTTGCGGATGCATGGCGGTCACTTCCGCCGCGGTAATGCTGTCGCTGTAGTGATTGCCGAAGTGCGTGCGGATGTAATTAATGACCTCCGCGATCTGCGCATCGCTGAGCTTGGCGTCTTCAAAAAAACTGTGGTTGGGTGTCGCGCTGGTTTTGAAAGACGGCATGTCATGCCGACCGAAGAGGATCGTGGCGGCCATGTATTGCGCTGAGACCAGCCGCGGATTGCCTGTTAGTGCGGGATAGGTGCCGGCACCCGTTGCGCCCTTGGCGTCGGGCATGTGGCAGCCCTGACAGATGTGGCGGAAGACCGCTTCGCCATTCGCATCGCGCAGTGTGCTGCGCGTATACAGTGCGTTGTCGGACGATTGCGCCTGCGCGAACGCCGCGTAACCGAGAAGAAGCATCGTGTTGCAAAGGTGCAATGCAAGCCGCTTCATGCGGCACCTCCCGCAACAGCGCGCTGATGAAGACGGCCAATCACGTCCAGCGCAGACGTTACTGCGCCTTCCTGCCATGCGGGCAGATAGGACGCATGCTCGCCTGCCAGCGCGATACGACCATCGATCTGGCAAAGATTGTCGTAGTGCTTGTCGCGTGCTTCCTCCGACCATGAAGCGAAACAGCCCATGGTGAAGGGCGCGCGGTGCCATGCCACGGCGATGCCATTTTCGAACTCGGTTTTGTATTGCGGATGGATCTGGCTACCGTATTCGACGGCTCTGCGTACTCGTTCCTCCGGCGTCATGGCGGTGAATTCGTAAGCGTTGAGGCCCCAGATATAACCGCCGAGCAGCACACCCTTGCCACGGCTATTGAAGTCATTGCTCGGATAGCTGATGGTATTGATCGGCAAGTCCGTCGCGGTGATGCCGCCGTAAATATCTTCGTCTTCTTCCCAGAAGCGACGCTTGAATTGAAGGCCGACTTTCACTGTTGCTGCATAAGAAACGGCACCGATCGCATCGGCCATCGCGGCGCTGACGTTCATCGGAATCTGGCTAAGGATGGAAAGAGGAATGGTGCAGATACACCAGTCAGCACGCGCTTTCTGCACGCTACCGGGATGGCGTGTGTCTTCATAGCTGGCGGTTACGCCATGTTCGTCTTGCTGGATAGACGTAACCTTGGCGTTATAGCGGATCAATCCGTCCAATGCGTGGCCGAATGCTTCACCGATGCGACCCATGCCGCCGACCGGTTGAAGCAAGGTGGTCTGGAATTCGTACATCTCGCCTTCGGTGAGGCTCGACCACAGATGCGAATTCAACACATCGTGCAGTTGCAGCGGCTGTGAATCCACCGGTTTGGCCGACAGGCCGCCGCCCGGCGGCTTGTCGTAGCCGCGGCGATTGCTGGTGCCTGGTCCCGCTGCGTAAGCGTAGTTCTTGTCGAGCGCGCCCCACTGGCGCAGTGAATCGAGCAGCAGCGCCTGATCGTCTTTGCTCACCGGCGCGTCGAGCTTGCCCTGCTGGGTGACTTTGGCCAGCAGCTCCGCGACGTGACCGCGATAGTCCGCATTGATTGTTCGATAGCGCTGCGGTTTGCCGCCGAATGCGTCGGCGCTATGCAAGTAGGCGTTGTGGTTGATTTGCACGAAAGGTTCGAGCGGTACGCCCAGTTTCTTGCAGTAGTCCAGTATTCCGCGATGGTGATAAGGAATGCGCCACGGGCCGGGATTGATATAGAGCCCGCGGTCGAATTGGCAGTGTTGAGTGAAGCCGCCCAGTTCGGTGTAAGTATCGCCGCCGCGCAGCGTCCAGTTTCGGCCGCCGGGACGATGGTTGCATTCGAGCACCTGCACTTTGTAGCCGGCCTGGCGCATCTCATAGGCGGCCACCATGCCGGCGAGCCCTGCGCCAAGAATCAGCACGGATGCGCCACGCGGCGCGCCATGCAGCGTCGGTGTGCCCTGGTAGGGCGATTCGGCGGCGAGTCCGAGGCTGCTCATCGCCTGATACATCGCCGCGCCACCGGCGGTCACGCCGATCATGCGCAGCAGGTCGCGGCGCGTCATCGAGAATTCCGAATTGTCCCCTTGCATCACTTGCCCCAGCGGTATTCAAGTCGCCAGCACAACGCATCCGAAGTCTGGATAACAGTGACATAAGGCATGCTGGACGTGTGCTTTGAGTTCGGTCTGCTACACCCACCGCCGTCCCGGCGAAGGCCGGGACCCAGCGTCTTCGTTGCATGCAAGTCCCTGGGTCCCGGCCTTCGCCGGGACGACGGTGGGGCGATGGAAATTTTCCTTAGTGCGTCGGCTTGGCCAGCCTCAGCAGATCGACCTGATAACCGGCTGCCTCATACAGCGCCCGAGCGCGTTCATTGCCGGGAAACACAGCAAGCGTTACGAGCTGGCAGTGATGTTCGCGCGCCCAGTGTTCAGCGTGGGCGATCAATGCCTTGCCTACACCTTGGTTTTCGTAGCATGGCGCCACGGCAAGATCGGAGATGTGGCAGTTGGGCCGGCCTGTGAAGTAATCCTGCGTTTTTTGCAGATGAATAAAACCGACGCGCTCGCCATCGTCGTTTTCAGCGACGAACACATAACTGTTGGCGGGCTGTTCGTCCAGCTGGCGACTGAGATCCTTGCGAATGCCTTCGATGCATTCGTGCCGCTTGCGCCAGGCTGGCAGGGAAAAATCCACGAAACGCGGGACAAGGCCGAGAATGAAATCATCGTCATCGTCATCTTCGGCGAGACGAATCAGAAAATGGTTGTCGCTCATTGCGTCGAACGGTCGATAGGGATGGGAAGGTTCGGTTCTACACCCAAGCCGGTTCGATGTGGAAGTACCTAAACGAATAGTGCATGGCCTGCGCGCCCTCCCGACGGAGAGGGCGCAAGGGGCGCTACATCAGTTGCCGATGACCGGCAGCGCGATGTAGCTGGCCTGATCCGCTGCGTGATAAATGCGCTGCGTGGCCTTCCGATAGTCGTCCGGCTTGGCCCAGAACATGTTGGGCACGAAGGTCTGCGGATTGCGGTCGTACAGCGGGAACCAGCTGGACTGCACCTGCACCATCACGCGGTGGCCGGGCAGGAAGACATGGTTGGCCGAAGGCAGATCGAAGCGGTAAGCCAGCGGCTGATTGGCGGCGAGCGGCTTGGGATTGTCGAAACCCTCACGATAACGACCGCGGAAAATGTCCATCGCGACGGCAAGCTGATACCCGCCCATCTCGGGCTGTTCGGACACCTGATCGGGATACACGTCGATCAGTTTCACCACCCAGTCGCTGTCGGTGCCGCTGGTCGAGGCGACCAGATGCACCATAGGCACGCCGGCAATAGTCAGCGGTTGGGTGAGCACGTCGGACACGTAGGTCACGACGTCGGTGCGCCCAGAAGCTTCGCGTTGGTCGTCGACCAACCACTGCGACCAGGTCTGGCCGGGGTCATAGCCGATCGGCTGGATCGGCCGCGCACGGAAGGGCACAGGATGCGCAGGATCGGAGACGTATTCGTCATACGACGAGCCCGATGCGGGCGCGGTGAAACTCAGCTTTTGATCCGCCTGCAGATAGAGCGGACGGCTCTTCGTAGCGCAGCCTTCCTCGCAGGCAACCGGCCATTGATTCAGTCGTTGCCACCGATTGGTGCCGGTCTGGAACGCAGTCACCGGCGCGATGTCGGCTTTGGGCGCATCGTCCTTGAGATAATGCGCGAGATACGGACGCAGAATGTGCTCGCGGAAATACTTGCCGGTATCGCTACCGAAACGAATGGCACCTAGCGAGCTGGCATCTTCGATTTCCTGGCCGTGATGCCACGGGCCCATGACCAACTTCACCATGTCGCCGTTCTTGTCTTTCGGCTTGAGTGCGCGATAGACGGCGAGTGCGCCGTAGATGTCTTCCTGGTCCCACAGGCTGTGCACCAGCATCATCGGCACCTTCAGCGGTTGCGCGGCTAGCACCTTGTCGACGGCCTGGTCGCTCCAGAACGAGTCGTAGGCGGGGTGCGCAATCATCTTGTTCCAGAAGCCCAGCTGTTCCATGCCGTATTGGCGGCCCAGCTCACCGGCAGAGCCGGCCTGCATGAACAGGTCGTATTCGTCGTGGTAGTTGGTCCACCACTTGTAACTGTTGTCGCGGCTAGCGCTCTGTTCGTAAATGTAGGACATGTTTTGCGCGCGGAACGCGCCGTGGTGGAACCAGTCATCGCCCATCCAGCCATCCACCATCGGGTTCATCGGCACCGCGACTTTCAGCGCGGGATGCGGATTCACCAGCGACATCAGCGGTTCGAAGCCGTCATACGAAATACCGATGGTGCCGACCTTACCGTTCGACTCGGGAACGTTTTTCACCAGCCAGTCGATGGTGTCGTAAGTATCGGTGGCGTCATCGACGGGCGTGGGATTGAGCGGGCCATGCACGGGCCGATTCATCACGTAATCGCCTTGTGAACCGTACTTGCCGCGGATGTCCTGGATCACGCGAATGTAGCCATCTTCCACAATCACATCCGTGGCGTTGTCGTAGCCTTCCAGCATCGGGCCGAGATGGCCGCTCATCACATGATGGGTGAGTTCCTTGGCGTCGTAGGGCGTGCGCGTTAACACGATGCCGGCGTGTTTGGCGTTTTTCGGAATCAGAATCACCGTGTTCAACTTCACGTCGTCGCGCATCGTAATCATCACGTCGCGTTCGACGTAGTCGAAGCTGCTGGTGACCGGCTTGAAATTGGCGGGCGTTTCGCTCGGGTAGTTGGGGTATTGCTGAGCAGGCGCGTCCGTCGCCATGGCGGCGCCGCTGAGTGAGAGCAGCAGGGTGAAAAACGCGGGCTTTGCCCCGCGCCACGCAAACATGGCACGACTCGACTTCATGGTGACTCCCCGTTGGATGTGCTTTCCTAGCCTAGCGGTAATGGACGGGGAGGGCATGTGGCACTGCCGAAATCTCCAGTACCGTCATTCCGGCCTGCGCTGAGGTGCTTTACAACAGCGAAGCTGGTCAATGACGGTAAGGCGAGATGTTTTTTTTGGGGTGCCTCAAAAGAAAACGCCCGGATTGACCGGGCGCTTTCTTCCACAGCGTACGGCTTGTTGCTTATGCAATCGTCGGCAACGTCTCCGCACCGGCTTCAATCGCCGCCTTGTGCAAATGCGTACGCGGCAAAATGCGTGCGAAGTAGAACGCCGCCGTATCGCGCTTCGCCTGCTTGAATTCCGCCTGCTGCGAACTTTTCTCTGCTGCGGCGACGGCACGTGCCCAGAAGTAGGCGAGGGTGATGTAACCGCTGTAGTAGAGGTAGTCATTAGCGGCGGCGCCCAGCTCTTCCGGATTGGTCTGGATGCGCTGCGCCAGCTTCAGCGTGAGTTCGCCCCATTCCTTGGCCAGCGCGCCAAGCGGGCCGATATACGGACGCAGCGCTTCGTCCTGTGCATGCTGCTTGCAGAATGCACCGACTTCGCCGAGGAAATGCTGCAAGCCCACGCCCTTGAGCTGGAGGATCTTGCGGCCGAGCAGATCCGCTGCCTGGATGCCAGTAGTGCCTTCGTACAGCGTGATGATGCGGGCATCGCGCACGAACTGCTCCACGCCGTTCTCAACAATAAAGCCGTGGCCGCCGTAAACCTGCAACGCTTCCTTGGTGCATTCCTGCGCGAGCTCAGTCACCACGCCCTTGGCAATCGGAATCAGGAAAGCGAGCAGTTCGCCGGCCTTCTGCCGGGTCGCTTCGTCCGCACCGCGCGCTTCGATATCGGTTTGCAGCGCGGAGTACAGCAACAGCGCGCGCGAACCTTCGACCAGGGCGCGCTGCGTGAGCAGCATGCGACGCACATCCGGTTGCACCAGCAGATTATCCGCCGGTTTGTCGGGAAATTTTGGACCGGAGAGCGAACGCGACTGCAGGCGCTCGCGCGCATAGTTGAGGCTGTTTTGCAGTGCGCGCTCAGCCAGCGCCAGACCTTGCACGCCGACAGACAGGCGCGCGGCATTCATCATGGTGAACATCGCCGCCAGGCCTTTGTGCGGCTGGCCGATCAGATAACCTTCGGCGTCGTCGAAGTTCATCACGCAGGTCGCCGAGCCGCGAATGCCCATCTTGTGCTCGATCGCGCCCGGATAGACATTGTTGCGCTCGCCTGGTGCGCCGTCCGCGTTGAGCTTGAACTTCGGAACGATGAACATGGAGATGCCGCGACTGCCGGCCGGTGCGTCGGGCAAACGCGCAAGCACCAGATGAATGATGTTCTCGGCCAGATCGTGGTCGCCGGCACTGATGAAGATCTTGGTGCCCGTGATCTTGTAACTGCCGTTGGCACCGGGTTCGGCGCGCGTCTTGAGCAAACCGAGGTCCGAGCCGGCCTGCGGTTCGGTCAAGCACATGGTGCCGGTCCATTGGCCGGCCACGATGGGCTTGAGGTAGCTGTGCCTCTGCTCGTCGGTACCGTGCATTTCCAGCGCGTGGCAGGCGCCTTCGGAAAGCAACGGATACAGACTCCAGGACAGGTTGCCGGACTGGAACATCTCGGTAGTGGTGATGCCCATGACAGCGGGCAGCGCCTGGCCACCGAACTCCTCGGCCATGGTCAAGCCAGCCCAGCCGCCTTCGGTGAATTGGCGGAACGCCTCCTTGAAGCCCTTGGGCGTGGTGACGCTGCGCGTGGCTTTGTCGAAGTGGCAGCCTTCCTCGTCGCCCGGCGCGTTGGTCGGCGCCAGAACGTGCTCGCTCAGCTTGCCGGCTTCTTCGAGCACCGCATCGAGCAGGTCGCGCGTGTGGCCTTCGCCGCCTTGCAGCTTGGTGAGAACGGCTTCGGCACCCAGTACATCGAAAAGTGCGAAGCGCTGGTCGTCGAGCGGGGCCTTATAGAGCGTCATGGCTTAAGTCCTTCGTAGGGCATGTGCGGTAGAGCGGTCAGCGGTACGTATGAGCGATGCCGGGGACCGGCGAGAGAAAGTCGTTGCTATGAAAAGGGAAGTCGCGCGGATTTTTGTTGTCCGGGTGATCGTCCAGATTGGGTTGGCAGTGCACGGTGCCATCGAGGGCGTAGGCCAGCGAACCGGCGCTGCCTTTGCCGGCAATGGCTTGCAATGCCTGATTCATCGCCGGTGTCGGCAACACATCGATCTGCAGCACATCCCCGGCAAAGGACGGGATATCCAGATTGAACGCTGCATGCACGCGCACGGGAATGCCCTGCGCCACTTGAAGCTGGCCCTCGATGGACTGGTAATTCATCCCCGTGTAGCTGTTGTTTTGAATACGCAGGGAGAGCTGCCAACTGCCATTGGGTTGCACCCGCATCTGTTGGATGGTGAGCGTGGGCGGAAATACGCTCTGCCGCTGCGGCCCGCAGGCAACTAACAAGGCCGCCAGCATCACAAGGGTCAAACCGTGGAGCAGTCGTTTCATGGAATCACCTCAAACGATTGTTTGAATATATATCAGGGAGCGGATCGGGTGGAATGGGTCTTGGCTAGTGCAACGTTTCAAACGGCTAGCGTTATACGCGGTTCCCAATGACATGCGGAGCAGGCATCATTGGCGGTCACGTCCCCCTTATCGTTGGTTGCCCATGTCCCGTCGCATCGCCGCCCGTCGCTCACCCATCCATGGCAATGGCGTTTTTGCCGTCGCTCCGATCAAAAAGGGCGAGGAAGTCATCCAGTACAAGGGCACCTTGATGACCCATGACGAGGCGGATGACATGTACGGCGACGGTGGCGAAACGGGGCACACCTTCCTGTTCACGCTCAACGACGACTACATCATCGACGCCAATCGCAAGGGCAACATCGCACGCTGGATCAACCACAGCTGCAATCCCAATTGCGAGGCCTTCGTCGAGGAAAACGAAAAAGGCAATTCGCGCAAGGATCGCGTGATCATCGAAGCCAAGCGCAATATCAAGCCGGGCGAAGAACTGACCTACGACTACGGCATCGTGCTCGAAGTTGCGCACACCGCACGCCTGAAAAAGCTGTGGGTCTGCCTGTGCGGTTCGCCCAAGTGCACCGGCACGCTGCTGAAACCGAAGCGCTGAACACTGGAGAGATCACATCGATCTCACTGCATGCACACGCTGTGTGCATCGCCACCGTCTCAGACTGCTGACTTCCGTTTAGGAGTCAGCGTCATGACCAGCAAAAAACCTCTCGCGGGCCGCAAGATAGCCGCGCTCGCCGTGGATGGCTTCGAATATTCGGAGTTGACCGAACCCAAGCGCATCCTCGAGGAAGCGGGAGCCACCGTGGAAGTTATCGCTCCCGGTAGCGCCAGTCAGATCAAGGGCTGGAAAGGTGGCGACTGGGCCGATGCCGTCAAGGTGGATTGCGCGCTGGAAAAAGCGCACGCCAGCGATTACGAAGCCTTGCTGTTGCCCGGCGGCGTGATGAATCCGGACCAGCTACGCACGAAGCCCGCGGCAGTGGCCTTGGTTCGCGCCTTCGGCGAAGCCGGTAAACCCATCGCCGCGATTTGCCACGGTCCATGGACGCTGATCGATGCAGAGCAGGTGAAAGGGCGAACGGTTACGTCCTGGCCCTCGATACGCAAGGATCTGGAAAATGCCGGGGCGCACTGGGAAGACTATGAAGTCGTCCGTGACGGCAATCTCATCACCAGCCGCAAACCGGATGACATTCCGGCTTTCAGCCGCGCATTGATCGCGTTGCTGGCGGCTTAGCGGAGTTTGTCTTACACATAGTCGATCGCGACAACTTCGATCGTGATATCGCCCGCCGGCCGCTGCCAGCGCACCTCATCGCTCACCCGTGCGCCGATCAAGGCGGCGGCCAGCGGCGATACGTAGCTCACCAGTCCATGTTCGGCGTCGGCTTCGTCTTCGCCGACGATTTGCCAGCGTTGCTCACCTTCGTCGCTGTCGACCGTGACGGTGGCGCCGAACGCCACGCGATCGTGCGGCTGCTTGGACAGATCCACTTCGATGGCACTGGCAACACGTGTGTTGAGCCAGCGCAGGTCGCGCTCAAGCGCAGCGAGCTCGCTCTGTTCGGCAAGCGCACTGTCTTCAGTGGCTCTTAGCGCATCGCGGCGTGCGTGCGCGACCGCCAGTCGCTCGCGCAGCTTGGTCATGCCGTGTGGCGTTACGTAGTTGGGATGATCGCTCAGCGGCAAATCGGGCAATGCATCGTGGGCATCGCCATCGTCGTCTTTAACGAAGGCACGGCTCATGCGGCCCTCCACAAAAGTTGTTGTGTTGACGCCTGGAAGTGTGCTTCCAGGGCCCTGATGGCTATGTCGTGAGGCGCTAGCAACGCTTTAGCGACATAGGGATGCGGCCGGAAGACTGCAACGTGTCGCCCGGCCGGTAGATGGATGAGCGGACGTCGTCAGTCTTCTTCCAGTTTCGGCTTCCACGCTTCGCTGAGCTGTCGCTGCACGGGCGGTGGAACCGGCTCGTAATGACTGAGATCGAGGCTATAGCGACCTCGGCCACCGGTCATGGCCTTGAGTTCGGTCGGATACTCCGTGAGTTCGGCCAATGGTGCCTGCGCTTTGATTACCAATTCGCCGCCGCGTCGCGCATCGGTGCCCATGATGCGTGCGCGCTTGCCGGCCAGGCCGCCGGTAACGTCGCCGACGTTGAGTTCCGGAATCGACACTTCCACATCGACGATGGGCTCGAGCACGATCGGCCGCGCTTTGCCGATCGCATCGAGAAACGCTTTCTTGCCGGCACTGACGAAGGCGACTTCTTTGGAGTCGACCGGATGGTACTTGCCGTCGTACACCGTCACGCGCAGATCCTGCAGCGGATAGCCCGCCACCGCGCCGTTTTCCATCGCCTGACGCACGCCTTTTTCGATCGCCGGCAGGAATTGGCCCGGAATCACGCCGCCTTTTACCGCATCGATGAATTGGAAACCGGCACCACGTTCAAGTGGGTCCACGCGCAAGAACACCTCGCCGAACTGACCCGCGCCGCCGGTCTGCTTCTTGTGCCGATGATGGCCTTCGGCGGAACTGGCGATGGTTTCGCGATAGGCAATGCGCGGTGGATGCGTGAGCACTTCCACGCCATAACGATCCTTCATGCGTTCCAGCATGATTTTCAGGTGCAAGTCGGACATACCTCGCACCACGGTTTCATTAAGTTCCTTGTGATGCTCCATGCGGAAGCAAGGATCTTCCTCGGTCAGCCGCGACAGCGCGTGCGAAAGTTTTTGTTCCTGGCCTTTGTGTTTCGGTTCCAATGCCAAGCCGAACATCGGTTGCGGAAAGTGCAGCGGAGCGAGATGAATGCTGTCTTCGTCGTGCGAGTCGTGCAATACGGCGTCGAAATGAATGTCTTCCACTTTCGCCACCGCGGCGATGTCGCCGGGAATAGCCTGCTCGATTTCCACGTGCGTCTTGCCGTTGAGACGAAACAAGTGTCCCACCTTGAACGCTTTGCGATTGTCGTCGATGAACAGCTGGCTGTCGCGGCGGATCGTGCCTTGCCATACGCGAAACACACTCAGCTTGCCCACAAACGGATCGTTGATGACTTTGAACACATCGGCGATCACGTGCGAACTCAGGTGAGGATCGACGGCAATCTGCATGTTGTCCGCATTGCGAAAGGGCGGAGGATTGGTTTCGGCGGGATTCGGCAGCAACCTGTCGAAAATATCCAACAGTTCCGTGACGCCGGCACCGGTATGCGCGCTGACGAAGCAGATCGGCACCAGATGTCCTTCGCGCAAGCACTGCTCGAACGCGTCATGCAATTGCTGCGGCGTCAGGGCATCTTCACCTGCATCCAGATAAGCGCCCATGGTGGCTTCGTTGACCTCCACCACCTGATCGAGAATGTGCTGGTGTGCGTCGGCAAGGGATGAAAAATCGGTGCTGCCTTCGCGGTGGAAGAAGCAATCGAGTACGCGGCCGGCATGGTCGGCGGGCAGGTTGACCGGCAAGCATTCGCTGCCGAATTCCTCGCGCAATGCATCGACCAGGGTCGCAAGATTCACGCCCTCGGTGTCGATCTTGTTGATCACCAGCAAACGGGCAAGCCCACGTTCGCGCGCGTGTTCCATGATGCGGCGCGTGCCGTGCTCGATGCCGTTGGCCGCGTTGACTACTACCGCGATGGTTTCCACGGCGGCAAAGGAGGAAAGCGTACCGCCGCGAAAATCGGCATAACCGGCAGTGTCGATCAGGTTGATGTGGCAATCGCCGCGATCGATACCGGCGATGCAGCTATCGATGGAGTGACCGCGTGCTTTCTCCTGCACGTCGGTGTCCGACTGCGTGGTGCCGCGCTCGACCGATCCAACGATTTGGATCACGCCGCCGGCTTGCAGCAGGGCCTCGAACAGTGTGGTCTTGCCCGTTCCGGCGTGACCGGCGAGCGCGATGTTGCGGATGTTTTCCGTGTGGTAGGACACGATGCGACCCTCCTCTACAGAGGCGCGGGATCGTGCGGGCAATGACCTTGCGGCGCCGCACGAGGCCGCGCATAGCGGCTGACGATGGCGGGCCGTCATGGTCGTCCTTCGCGTGCGGGACGCAGGGGCGGTCATGGCGGGAGGCGGCGCTAGGCCGCTCGCATAGACTTCTCCCATTGCCAGTCACGGTCAAGTTGCAGTGCGAAGAAAAAGGCGTCTTGAAGCACGTCGCCTTGCACGGCGCCCGGATATTTGCGCGGATGGCGGTTCTCGCAAGCGTTAACACGATGTGATCACGCGGAACCGTAGGCCGCGCGAAAGGTCTGTGTGGCATTCATCTGTGCACAACGGCCACAAGCTGTGGCCGGGCAATACACCGAGGACGGCTTATCGAACGCCCTGACGAAGTCGAACATCACCGCTGGTTTTCGCCGCCCCCCGGCAAGGATCGCGGACTAGCCCCGTTCGACGGACCCACCCGCGCCATGCTGCATCAATTGCGGTGGCGCAAAGCACCGCGCGATCACCGCCGCCTCTGGGTGGCGCTGGCGATCGCGCTGGTTCTGCATGTCTTCTTCGTCGTCGGCGTGTGGTACGAGATGAAGCCGAGCGCAAGGCAGGTTGAGGTGGTTGAAGCGCAACCTGAGACCGCCATGCAGGTGCGCCTGATTTTCCACACAGCGGCAGCGTCGCAACCCGTCCCGCTGCCGGCAGTGCCACCACCGCCGTCACTTCCGGCGCGTGAACCCGTGTCGAAAAATGCGATGACATTGCACATGCCTGGGCCGGCGCCGGTGCCAACGTCGACACCGCAGCCGGCACCGGCGAGTTCGACGCATGTCGTGCTGTTTGATCGCACCGGGCGAATCATCCTGCCCGCCAATGCGACTAGCGCGCCCGCAGCGCCGAGCGCCGACTACGTGCAGCGTGAGCCGCAAGGCGACGCGCAGATCATGCAAAATCGAGCAGGCGCGAAGTACCAAACGGCGCCGAATCAGCTGCAGAAATATTTTCCACCGCCCAAGGAGTCGCTCGTGGAAGGTTTGATGCGCAAGTTGAACGGTAGCGAGAGCAATACGAAAAGCGTCGACCTGCCGCACGGCATCCATCTGAAATGCCAGAAGGTCTTTGGCATCCCCATTCCCAACTGCGGCGTTCCACCAGACCCTCCGCCCTCCAACGACGGCGACGAGCGCTTGAATATGGCCCCGGCTTCGTTGGTCAAAGGTGCCGCACCCAAGGCGCCGGATCTCGCTGTTTGCATCGCCGATTACAAAGCCGACAAACCGTTGCCCTACGGTTGCCCGGTAGATACGCCTGCGCGTGCGGTGGATGCCGAGCAACACGCGTCCGAGCCTGGACACTAAGCGCGCTTAGCCGGCGACTGGCGGAAGACGTCGACCGCGGGTGATCGTCAAGAAATTCCGTTTCGCCCGCTACACTGGCAACCATGTCGCCATCGCCTCCGGGGCCACCCGCCCAGCCCAAATCGATCGTGCTGATCAAGTCTCCGCGTGATGCGGCGACGTGGGCGATGGTCTATCGACGTCGTATCCGCGACAAGCCACGGGATCGTCTGCTGAAGGTGGCGGCATTTCTCGGCGCCCTCCTGGTGCATCTGATCTTTCTGTTCGGCGCCATCTTCGGTTCGCCCTACGAATTGCCGCCGCCACCGCCGGAACCCAAAGGCAATCCGTTGGTGGTGCGCCTGATCGAGAACAAACCGCAGCCGCCACCGCCGCCACCGATTCGTGGCGTGCCGCCGAAGGAACACGGGCCAACTCACCGCGGTAATACCGCACAAGCGGTGCACGCCACCCATGAAGCGTCGACGGCAGCACCGGTGGCCGCGGCAGAGCAGCCACCCGTGCCCGCACCGGCGCAAACGCCGGTCGTTGCGCAGACGAAACAAACTGCTGCCGAAAAACCGAAACCAGTCGCCGCGCCGCTGCCACCGATCACGCTACCCAAACCATCGCCCACAGAGATTGCGCAACCCAAGGCGATCGGATTGCCGCCGCCAACGCTGTCACTTCAGGCCATTCCGACGGCGCAGCCCGTTCCTCCGCAATTCCAGCCCGAGCCGGCGCGCAAGCCGCAGGCGGAAGGCAATCAACCCATGCCGCCGCTGCCGTCGCTGGCGCTTCCGAGCAAGCCTGTGCAATCGGCGCCCACCATCACGCCACCGCAGATGGCGGTGGAGAAACCTTCGCTCGCTCCCGTCGCGTTGCCTAACGTGGCCGCCGTCGAACCGGCGCCAACGCCGGCGGCCCCACCATCGACGCCCATGCAGCCGATTCCGATGCCGGCGCAAGTGGCGCCAACGGTGAACCTGCAGTCTTCGGCAACGCCACTCGTTGTACCGAGCCTGCCGCGTACGGCACAGCAAGTGCTAGCACCGACTCCTCGACCACAAGAAGAAGCCCAGCTCGCGCCGGTGCCGGTGACGCCGACCGCTGCGCGCACGCCGGCTATCGCGCCTTCCGCACCGTCATTGACCATTGCGGCGCCCAAGCTCAGCGTGCCTGACGTGTCGCTACGGCCGCAGCTGAGTCCGACACCATCGCCCACGCTATCGACGCCGCAGACCAAGGTTTCCGAATCGCCGACGCCCGAGAAGGCAACCGCAGCGGCATCGACACCTTCACCCAGCACGTCGCCATCGAACGCCCCCGCGAACGAAGGCAGTGCAAGTGTCAGTACCGCGCCAAACGCCACGCCTGAAGGCAGCGAGACAGCGAACCCCGGACAACCCAACGGTGCGAACTCATCGTCGGAAAACAGCAGTACGCAAAATGGTCAGCCGTCGCCATCTGTCGGTGCGGGCAGCACCGCGGGCGCGGAGGGCGGCGGTACGCCCGGCAGTCCCACCGGTACGTACATTCAGCTCAAGCCGCGTGGCGATACGGAAATCATGTCTCACAACGTGAATGGGCCGAAGTACCAGCCAACCGTGTTCGACAAATACTGGACGCCCAAAGGCGAGAGTTCGGTCGACACCGCGCTACGCCATGCGGTCGAAAAGACCACGGTGAAACACACCTTCAATTTGCCCCACGGCGTGCGCATCGAATGCATGGTGATGCCGTTGCTGCCGTCGTCGTTGTTTGGTTGCCACAATCCCGATCCACCTGCCGCGCCGTTGCCGCAGAAAATGTATGACCGCCTGAATCTGCCCTCGACCAATCCGTCGATACCGCCCGCTCCGGCGGTGGCCGCCAGCAAGTCGGCACCTGCCGCGCCGGTCACACTGGATAACAGTGCCGAGTGTGCGGCGGCACGCGTCAGCGGCGGTCCGCTGCCGCCCGATTGCGCGTCCTCGGCGCCGCCGGTGAAGACCTTGCATCTGCCGGCGCCATCGTCGAGTTCGTGGGTGCCGGCCAGCGACCAATTTCATTGATGGCGGAAAGGGTCGTTAACTCCCTTTCCATCGCGGAAAAGGAGTCGCTTCAAAGCAACCGCAGCAGTTCTTTCATCAGCGGCAATCGCCGTACACGCACCGCACTCACGCGGAACACCGCATTGGCCAACGCAGGAGCCGCCGATGGCATGGCCAGGAAACTGGCGCCGATGGGATCGCCTTCGCCGGGCACGGTGATCACTTCGACCGTCTTGGGCAGTTGCGCCATGCTGGCGAGCGGGTAGTCCTTCCAATTGCTTTGCTGCACCTTGCCGTCCTTGACGGTAATGGCGAGGTTGAGCGTATTGGAAAGCGCATCCAGGGTGGCGCCGGCGATTTGGCCTTCCAACCCCATGGGATTGATCACGCGACCTACATCCACGGCGCAGACCACGCGCTGGATGGTGAGCTGTTCGCCTTGCATGGATACTTCGACAGCATGCGCGACATACGCGCCGTCGACGTACCAGCAAGCAATGCCCAGACCATTCACCGAACGCAGCCAGTCTTTCCAGCTGATGCGGTCGGCGACCAGTTTCAGCACATTGACAAGACGCGCCGTGTCGATCGCACCGCCACCTTGCAGTGGTACCAGTCGCGGTTCGCCGATCAGGCGCAGGCGCGTATCGAGCGGATCTTCCTTGAGGGCGTGTGCGATTTCATCGATGAAGCTGTCGACGGCAAACGCATTGGTGATATGCGGCATGCCGCGATGCGGACCGCGCGGTATCGACGAAGTAAGGCTGAACCAGTCGCTGCGATAGTTCGGTACGAAGCCGGCGGGAAGCTGGTTGAGGTCCACTTCGGACGTCCACAGCCGATCGCTCGATATACCGCGGCCGGTCAACGCCGATGCGCTGGCGAGGCGTTGATTCCAGGCCAGTATGTGGCGCTTGCTGTCGACGATGGCGTTGAACTTGTGCACGCAACCGGAGCGGTAATAGTCGTGCGTCAGGTCTTCATCGCGCGGCCAGAACAGGCGTAAGGGTTTGTCGATGGCCTGCGCCAATAGCACCGCTTCGGCCACGTAATCGTGATCGAGGCGGCGACCGTAGCCGCCACCGATGCGCGGCACGCGAATGTCGATCTGGTCGGGCAACAAGCCCGTCAGACGCTGCACGACCGTCCATGCTTGCTGCGGTGACTGCGTGGGCACGTAAAGCGTGGCGCTGGTCTTGTCCAGTCGGACCAGGCAATTCATCGGCTCGCTGACTGCGTGCGCCAACCAGGGTTGGTAGTAAGTGGCCTCGACGCGGCGCGCGGCTTTTCGTCCGGCTTTTTCCACATCGCCGTCGTCGCGCACGCGAGTGGTCGGGGCGCTATCGCTGTTGAGGAGCGAGGTCGCTTGCTGTTCTAGTGCGCCGGTGTTTTCGTTACCGCTGGCGCCGGGTTTCCAGCTCAACTTCAGCGCACGCCGGCCCTGCAACGCAAGCCATGTCGTTTCGGCGATCACGGCGACGGCAGGCGCGATGACCGTTTGTCCCGGTGGCAATTTCGGATCGGGCTTGAGCTCGATGACTTTGAGCACGCCTTTGATCGCCAGCGCGTCGGCACTGTCCAGCCCATCAAGCTGACCATCCGGCCAAGGGCAGTGCGCCAGCACCGCGACGACGGCGTCGCCAAAGTGCTGATCGAGCGAGTAGGGCGTCTGGCCGGTGACGATATCGCGTGCATTGGCATCGCCCGCCGGTTGGCCGATCAGCGTGTAGCGATCCGGTGTTTTCGTCGCCGGTGGATTTTGCGGCGGTGCAATTTTCGCGGCGGCCGCGGCCAGCTCGCCGTAACGAAGACGGCGGCCGTCGGGTGATATCACCATGCTTTTTTCAGTGCGCAGGCGATCGGCGGGTACACCTAGCTGCTGAGCGGCGGCCTGTATCAGCAGCCACCGCGCGAGCGCGCCCGCGGCACGCAGATCGCGCCATGCTCTGGGCATGGAGTTACCTGTGCCGCCTACTTGCTGGCCGTACATCCATCGCGGCTCGCCGTTGCCGTTGGTTACGCCCAGACCCAACGGGACGACTCGAACGTGCTGCCAGTCGGCATCCAATTCATCGGCGATGATGCGCGGCAGCGACGTGGCGACACCGGTGCCGGTGTCGGGATCGCGAGCGCCAATCAGCACCGTGCCATCGGCATCGATGCGCACGTAGAGACCCAAGCCATAGAGGGCATCGCCGAGCATGTCCAACGGTACCGGTGCATCCGTTGCCGTTGCCGTTGCCGCGCGCACGCCCACGATCAGCGCGCCGGCGGTACCGGCGATCACCTGCAGAAAGCGCCGGCGGGAGAGTCCTGCCTCGCCGCTCATGCCTTTGCTCCTTGCTTCATGGACGCGGCCGCGCGTTTGATGGCGCTGCGTACGCGGGTCTGGCATCCGCAACGGCAAAGGTTGGGCAAGGTATCGATATCGCTGTCCGAGGGGTCTTTGCGGCGGTTGAGCAAATCCATCGAGGCGATCAGCCAACCCGGCGTGCAGTAGCCGCAGCCGATGGCATCTTCATCGATGAACGCCTGCTGTAAGGGATGCAACACGCCCTTGGCATCGGCCAACCCTTCGACGGTGACGACTTGTTTGTCGGCCAGCTTGCCCATCGGCACGCCGATGGCCGATGTCGCCTTACCATCCACCAGCACCAGGTCCGCGCCGCCTTCACCGTGCTCGCCGCCGTACTTGGTGCCGTCGAGCCGCAGCACATCGCGCAGATACCACAGCAGCGGCATCTGCGGGTCGCCGGTATGGCGGAAATGCTCGCCGTTGATCTGCAGATCGATACCCGGACGTACTGAGGCCGGGGTGATATCGGTCTCGTGGATTGCCGGCGCGGCAGGGTCTTGCGCCATCGATGCTTTCTCCTCAATACCTATCCGCACATTGTGGCATTGCCGTAAGAAATTAGGAGCGCACTGGGCTGAACAGGCGCCGCCAGATCATATAAACGGGGATGCCGGCAGCCATGATGGCCAGGCCGATGCCCGTATTGAATAGGCTGCTACGCAGGCTCTGCACCACCACGGAGCCGATGACGACGATGAAGATCAGCGGCAGCAGCGGGTACCCAGGCACCTGGAACGCCACCTCGCCCTGCTGCCGGCGCCGATACCAGAAAAGCGTGCTGACCCCCACCGCGCAGGCCAGCCAGTCGCCAAAGGTGGCGTAATCGAGCAATTGCCCGTAGCTGCCGGTAAGCACCAGCACCACGGACCACAAGGTGAGCAGCAATAGGGCCGTATTGGGCGTGTGATGGCGCGGATGCAGCCGTCCCACACGTGAGAAAAACAAGCCATCCTCGCCCATCACCTGCAGCACGCGCGCACCGGCCACCAGGGTGATGTTGCAGAAGCCGAAAGTTGAAATCGCAATGCCCACTGCAATCACCTTGGCACCGGTGGATCCGAAAACCTTGCCCATCACGTCCGCGGCTGGCGTACGGCTGAGCGCCAAGCCGTTATGCCCGAGCACGGCCAAATACGCGACGTTCACTAACGCATAGGCGGCAATCACGCCCAGCATGCCCAGTACCAGCGCGCGGGGCAGGGTGCGTTGGGGTTCGCGTACTTCGCCTGCCAGATTGTTGAGGTAGGTGAAGCCGGAGTAGGCGAACAGCACCGGCAACGAAGCGCCCATGAAACCGACGCTACTGCGCGCCGGGTCGACGGCC
>JAATFF010000102.1 GCA_015655335.1 Lysobacterales bacterium
AGCGCATCACCTCGACCAAGACCGGCTCGATCACCTCGATCCAGGCCGTGTACGTGCCTGCGGATGACCTTACCGATCCGTCGCCGGCGACCACCTTCGCCCACTTGGACGCGACCGTGGTGCTGAGCCGTAACATCGCTTCGCTGGGTATCTACCCGGCGGTGGATCCGCTGGATTCCACCAGCCGTCAGCTGGACCCGAACGTGATCGGCGTCGAGCACTACGACGTCGCCCGCCGCGTGCAGGGCACGCTGCAGCGCTATAAGGAGCTGAAGGACATCATCGCGATCCTCGGCATGGACGAGCTGTCCGAAGAGGACAAGCAGGCCGTGTCGCGCGCGCGCAAGATCGAGCGCTTCTTCTCGCAGCCGTTCCACGTGGCCGAAGTGTTCACTGGCTCGCCAGGCAAGTACGTGCCGCTGAAGGAAACCATCCGCGGCTTCAAGATGATCGTCGACGGCGACGTGGACCATGTGCCGGAACAGGCGTTCTACATGGTCGGCGGCATCGACGAGGCCATCAAGAAGGCCGAAGAGATGGGCGCCAAGAAGGCGGCCTGATCAAGGCATCTGCCGGAACTTGTTTCACGCGAGTGAGCGAGTTTCGGGCAGGCCACTAAATCCTTTCCGCTCGATACGTCGGGCGAAGTGAGAAAGTTATGAGCACCATTCGTTGCGATATCGTCAGTGCTGAAGCCGAGATCTTTCACGGCGAAGCGGTGATGGTCGTGGCCACCGGCGAGCTGGGCGAACTGGGCATCACGCCCCGCCACGCCCCGCTGATCACCCGTCTCAAGCCGGGCCACATCGATGTGGTGCTGGAAGGCGGCGAGCGCCAGCAGTTCTACGTTTCCGGTGGCATTCTCGAAGTGCAGCCGCAGGTGGTCACTGTGCTGGCCGATACCGCCGCACGTGCCGCCGACCTCGACGAGGCCGCCGCCAAGCGCGCCAAGCAGGAAGCCGAGGACGCGCTGGCCAACCGTACTGACGCCGTTGAAGTGTCCGAGGCTCAAGCCAAGCTGGCCCAGGCGCTTGCTCAGCTGCAGGCGCTGGAGCGTATGCGCAAGAATCTCAAGCACTGAGCGGTATAGTCTTGTTGAATCCGAAGCGCCGGCCTTGTGCCGGCGTTTTCGTTTGATCGACAGCGTGCCTTTGCCGTAACCGCGCTGAGCCAGAAGTGCGCCCCCGTCGAACGGGTATGCTTAACCACTGACACGCCATGTGTGATTCGTTATGAGCCAGACACCTTTGCACGTCATCGTCCTCGCCGCTGGCGAGGGCAAGCGCATGAAGTCGAAAAGAGCCAAGGTGCTGATGCCGTTGGCCGGTCGACCACTCCTGACGCATGTGCTGACCACGGCGCGCATATTGCGGCCGGCAGCGATCCACGTCGTTTATGGTTATCACGGCGATCAAGTATTGGCCGAGTTCGATGGTCAGCCGGATTTGCACTGGACGCTGCAGGCCGAACAGTTAGGCACGGGCCATGCTGTCGGCCACGCTTTGCGCAACGTGCCCGATGGTGCGCAGGTATTGGTGCTGTACGGTGATGTACCGCTAACCCGTGCCGACACGCTGCAGCGCCTGATTCAGACCGAAGGCAGCCTGACCATGTTGGCGACTCGCGTCGGCAATCCGCAAGGCTACGGCCGCGTGCTGCGCGACGGCAATGGTCTGGTGCGCGCGGTGATCGAGGAGAAAGACGCCGATGACTCACAACGCGCCATCAATCTGATCAATACCGGCATCGTGGCCGCCGAAGCGGCGTCCCTCAGGCGATGGATCAATGGCCTGGATCGCAATAACGCCCAAGGCGAGTACTACCTCACCGATATCTTCAAGATGGCCGCCGCGGAGAGTCGTGCCGCGCAAAGTATGGAATGCGATGACCCGGTCGAAGCCGCCGGGGCCAACACGCCATGGCAATTGACCGAGCTCGAAGATGCCTATCGGCAGCGCGCCGTACAAGCACTCACGCTGGAAGGTGTGCGCGTAGCCGATCCACGACGCGTGGACGTGCGCGGCATCGTCACCGCGGCACACGACGTGGAGATCGACATCGACGTCATCCTCGAAGGCGAGGTGCAACTTGGTGAAGACGTACGCATCGGTCCTTTTTCACGGCTGAAAAATGTGCAACTCGCCGCAGGCACCGTTGTACAAGCGCATTGCGATCTGGAAGGCGTGGTGACACATGGGCCATGCGTCATCGGTCCGTTCGCGCGTTTGCGTCCAGGCACCGAACTGGCGGCTGGCGTGCATGTCGGCAACTTCGTCGAGACCAAGAAGGCGCATATCGGCGAGAACAGCAAGGCCAACCACCTCAGCTACCTCGGCGATACCATCATTGGCCGCAACGTCAACGTCGGCGCGGGCACCATCACGTGCAATTACGACGGCATCAATAAATTTGTCACCACCATCGAGGATGGTGTCTTCATTGGTTCCAATACGGCGCTAGTCGCACCGGTGACCGTCGGTGCCGAAGCGACCATCGGTGCCGGCTCGGTGATCACCAAAGATGCGCCGGCCGGAGAACTGACGGTAGCGCGCGCCCGTCAAGCCACATTGGACGGTTGGAAGCGGCCCGAGAAAAAATAACAGCGACGATTGCCGTAGCGGTGCTAGGCGAGCTAGTTGAAACGCCAGCCGTCGATTTCCACCAACAACTCGCTGCGGCACACATCGCCGTGCATCAGCAGTACGGGAACGCCAGGGAGTCGTTGCTGAAGAATCTCCCGCACACGCGGTGCGTCGGTGGCATGTCTGACGTAGGCCTTCAGGGGCGAATGCGTGTCGAAGCCCGCAGGTAGGTCTGCCGTAGCGAGCAGCGCTTCGAGATTGGTCAGTGTTTCGTTGAGCTGGGCTTCAAGATCGCCTTCGTGCGCGGACGCATGGCCAACAACCGCGGCTGTGCCGGAGATTGCCAGCGCATCTCGCGCAGGCATCAGCATCGCGCGCGCGAAGCCAGGTGAGGTGCGGCCGTACTGGCGCGGATAACGCCAAGCACTAACTTGGCGAGGATTTTCGATCGCGGTGCCCGGATCGCCATTGGCTAGCAGATAAATCTGCAGCAAATGTTCGCTATCGTGATGCCCGATGGCGGTGGCCGCAGGAAAAGCTTGCGCAAAGAAGTCGCCGAGCCCAGCCGCACGGCCATCGCAGAACTGCTTGTAGCGTTCCGCATCGCCATCGCCGTGATTGATGGCGCCGATGTAATTCCAGATGCGCAGCACGCTTCGCTCGTTGCGCGTGCTCATAAAACGGCGCAGTTCCGCATAGGCGCGTTCGGCGGCCCCTTCGGTGCCTCCGCAATCACGTTCGTCAAGCTCAATGGCCGCGAACAGCCAGCCGCCACCGGCGGACCAGCGCACGGCATCATGACGGCCGCAGGTCACGTCGCCGTCGACTTGCCATAGCTCAAAAGGAGATGGCGCATCGAAACATTCCAATGCGACACGTAGCCACCGCGGATCATCGTGATCGGGTGCCCCCGAGCCGAAGCCGAACGCGGCCAAGACGCCCGGTTCGACCAGGGCTGTCTTCAGATCCGCCATGCGATAGGTAACACGCGGGGTACGTGGCAGGCCGGGTTGGGCCTGCAGGTTTTCGCTCGCCTGAACCATGCTTGCAACCAGGAACGACAGGACCCCTATGTTACACTGGCCGACCACTCCAGCCCCGGGCTGGCCGTGCATCCGGAGCCTCCAAACACGCATGCCCACGCAGACCGCCGCCGAACACGAACTGGCCATCCTGATCGTGGACGCCCTTAATCTGGAGACGGTCGATCCTGCGCAGATCGATCCGCAAGCGCCGTTGTTTGGCGGCGAGCTGGGGCTAGATTCGATCGATGCCTTGGAAATCGCACTGGCCGTCTCAAAGCGCTACGGCATGCAGCTGCGTTCGGATCATCCGGATAACCAGCGTATTTTCAGCAGCTTGCGTGCTCTCTCCGAACATATCGAACGGGAGCGAACTGCCTGATAACGCGTTAAGGCCTGTGACAGGTCGAATCCGCATCATCAGTGCAGTATCCCCAGCGGCAAACCTACGTGGATCAACGCAACTCAAGCGACAACCGCTATCGCGCGGCAGTGTGTGTGCCGCACGAGCATCCTTGCCTGCCCGGGCACTTTCCGGGGCATCCCTTGGTGCCTGGCGTCGTGTTGTTGCAACACGTGGCGAAGGCGTTGCGCGACTGGCGGGAGCAGCGCCTCACGCGCGTACTGGAGGCAAAGTTTCTCGCGCCCCTGCATCCGGGCGAGCAAGCCGAATTGGAGTTGGATGACGTCGCGGGGCGCATTCGTTTCGAAGTTCGCCGCGAAAGTGTCGTAGTGGCGCGCGGCGTGATCGAGGGCGCGGCATGACAGCGCACTGGCAGGATCAGCCCGAAGGCGGCGGTCGCTTCTCGATACGATTCGTGATCGCTGCGGCATTGCGCAGTGGTCGCGGTTTCATGCGCATCTGTCTCTACCCGATCACGCTGTACTACTTCCTTCGCCGTGGTGCAGAGCGCCGCGCATCGCGCGAATACCTAACGCGCGTGTTCGGTCGTCCAGCGAGTGCATGGGAGGTGCTCAGGCACCTGCATTGTTTCGGTGAGACGCTGGCCGATCGTATCTATCTGCTCGCACACGGCGAACGCGATTTCGAGATTGAAGTGAACGGCGTCGAACAACTTCAGCAGCGTATCGCCGAAGGGCGAGGTGTGTTGCTGATCGGTTCGCATCAGGGCAGTTTCGAAGTTCTTCGCGCGCTCAGCGCGCGTTGCCCGGATGTTCCGTTACGGGTGTTGCTCGATAAACAAAAAACACCGGCGATGACAGAGTTTCTGGAAGCGCTGGCGCCCGAGGTAGGCGAGGCCGTCATCGATGTGTCACAAGGTGGCGCGGCCATTGCCTTGGCCGTAGCTGAAACGTGTCGAGCGGGCGGCATGGTCGCGTTGTTGGCGGATCGTGGTCGCGCGCACGAAGTATTGCGTCGCGTCGAATTCTTCCGTCAACCGGCTCCCTTCCCGACCGGGCCGTGGCTACTCGCCAATACGTTGCAGGTGCCGGTAATGCTATGTTTCGGCATGTATCGCGGTGGACGGCGCTACACGCTCAACTTCGAGCCGTTCGCCGAGCGCGTGGAGATCCCGCGCGAGGGGCGTAATCAAGCGCTCGATGACGTCCTGCGACGTTACGCGGGACGTCTTGAACATTACGCGCGCCTCGAACCTTATAACTGGTTTAATTTCTACGACTTCTGGCAAGACGATGATGGCGAGCCGGTTGCGCCTGTGCGAGTCAGCTCCATGCGCGAAGCATGAGCATGGGCGCGCAAGCCGATTGGGTCGATCGCATTCCGCATGCAGGCGCCATGCGATTGCTCGATGTCGTACTCGCTTGGAACGCCTCCACAATCCACGCAACGGGTGAGCGGCATGTATTGAGCGACCATCCCCTGCGCGATGACGTTGTGCTGCATGCTGTGCACCTGGCCGAATACGGAGCACAAGCCGCCGCCGTGCATGGCGCGTTGCTGGCGGCTTCGCGAGACGAAGCCAGGATGCGGCCTGGACGACTGGTTAGCCTGCGCGATGTGCAGCTGGCTGTCGAATATGTCGACCTTTCACAGGGCCGTCTGGATGTCCATGCAGAATGCTTATTTGCCGACGAACGCGGTGCGCAATACACATTCAAAGTCGAACAGTGTGCGCGGCTGCTGGCGTCAGGCCGTACGGCCATCATGCACACGGAAGCATGATGCGTCTACGCAGCGCGTGAATACGTATCGTCGACAACCAGTGGCGCAGCACGGGAATGGCGGTAACTGGCACGAATGCCGCCGTAACGGATCAGGCTTCCAACGATATACACGGCGATTCGCATGACATCGCGCACCGGACTGAAGTGGCTCAGACGAAACGTACCTTGATAACGCGACGCGATCGGTACCGAAATAATGCCGAGCCCTTTTTCGCGTGAAGCCGCGATGAGCACCGCAGCTTCGAATACGAAGTTATCTGCGTTCAATTCGACCAGGTCCAGCGCGGCGCGCGGATACCAACGTTGGCCGCTCTGTGTGTCGGCCACCGGTTGTGCGCAGGCCCACGAAATGGCCCAGTCCGCGAGCGCGTTGGCTCGCCGCCGCGCCTTCGGCTGCTGTTCGCGCTGCAGTAGCCGGGCGCCGATCACGATGTGATCGGGAAAACGTTTTGCGACATTGACCAGGCGCGGCACATCGGCGGCCAGATGTTGCCCATCGCCGTCCATGGTGACGACGGCATCGAAGCCTTGCCGTAATGCTTCTCGGAATCCTTTGCGGAGTGCCTCACCCTTGCCGCGCCGCTCCGCGTGGCGAAGCAAGGTCACTGGTAGCGCACCGACAATGTCCGGTGTGTGGTCATCGGAGCCATCGTCGATCACAATCACCGGCACGCCAAGCTGAAGTGCCGACTTCACGACCGAAGCGATTGCCGCCTCCTCGTTTAGGCACGGAATCAGTACACACCAACGCAGTGTATCGTTCACGCGGTGACCTCCATCTGTACGTGTAACCCAAGCTTTTTGGAAGCGGCCAACACGCATTCGCCGCCACCGCGCGCTAGCTGCGCCAGCAGCGGCAGACATGCTGCAGAAGGGTTGTCGCGCATCCACGCCAAGCACACAGCGGGCAATGGAGCGTGATGAGGTTCGCTCGCGACGAGTGCCAGACTAACGCTCGACGTGCTCGCATCGGTGCACGGGGACACTACCAGCGCAGAACCAAACGCGAGCGGACAACCAATGAGTTCACCCAACGGGCCTACGCCAGCGGTGTCGCTGCACACGAATAACACCGCCCGGTTGTCCGCACAGGCTTGTACGGCGGCCTCCAGCAAGCCTGCGCCGAAACTGGCATGCCCCGCGCAGATGGCACTGGAAGGTGCACGGCAATCGTTGGCAATAGTCCAGTAGCCGGCAGATGCGTTATGGACCGAATTATGGAAGCGCGTGGGCGAAAGTTCGGTGGGTGCACGCGCCAACACGCGACACATATAGTCAGTGGTTACCTGGTCGCCACACGCCGATGCAAATACGCAGGCCAGACTGCTGACGGTGCGACGACTCATTGCTACCGCTTGCGACGCCACTTCGATGGCGACGAGGACGCTTTCTGGCGCACGGCGTCGCTCATTGAGCGACAAAGCCGAGGCAGCGGGGTGTGCCTCCGGTGGCGACAGTGCTTCGCCGGCGAGCAGGCGACGAAGTGCATCGAAACCGGTTAATGACGGCGTCCATAGGCCGATGCCTTCCACCTGGATCCGCAAGGTGTTCATAGGCCTGCACCGGCAATCGGTCGGGCGAATGCCAGGCATGCATTGCTGCCGCCAAAGCCGAACGAATGGCTGAGAGCTATACGAACCGGACGGGCTTCGTTGCGCCATGCAAAGTGCGCAGTGCATGCGGGATCGGGCGTGATGGTGCCCGCATTGCCTGGAACAAACCCTTCGCGCAGGGCAAGTAGGGTGATCACGGCTTCAACGATGCCTGCCGCGCCTAACGTGTGACCGGTCAGGCCTTTCGTGGAACTCACCCGAGTGCTAGTCGGAAACCGACGCGCGACTAGCGCGGCTTCCATGGCATCGTTCTTCTGACTCGCCGTGCCGTGGAGATTGATGTAGTCAATCTGCGAGACATCGATGCGGGCGCGATCGAGTACATCGCGCAACGCCAGCTCCGCACCGAGACCTAGTGGGTCAGGTGTGGACATGTGATGTGCATCGCTGGACTCACCACAGCCAAGCAGTCGCAACGACGTCGTCGTGTCGTCGTCGATACGCTCAAGCAATGCGAAGCCGGCCGCTTCGCCAATGGATATGCCGCGGCGTTTCGCATCGAAGGGGCGGCATGGCTCAGGCGATACCAGCTCCAGCGCGTTGAAGCCAAACAAGACGCTATCGCACAACGAATCGACACCGCCCACGACGGCCGCATCGACGATACCCAGCTGGATAAGCCTCTGCGCACTCGCAAATACTTTGGCGCTCGATGAGCAGGCCGTAGAGATGGTCAGGCTCGGGCCGTCGATGTCCAGCGCGGTGGCCACGAACGCCGTCAGCGAGTGCGGCGTATGAATGGCCTTGCGATGCAAGTCTGCGGGTAAGCGCTGGTCGTCCTCAAGGCGACGGTAACCTTCTTCGGTGGCGCCGATACTCGCCGTGGACGTACCTAGCAGGAGTGCAATGCGCGTGGCTCCATACCGCTGTCGAGCTGCGCCAACCTGCGCCATGAAATCATCCTGGTGCATCCCCAGCCAGGCGAGACGGTTGTTGCGGCAATCCCACTGTGCAAAGTCGGCGGGTAGTGCGTTGGTTTCGAGACCTGGCACCCGGCCGATCCAGCACGCTAACGATCCATTGCCAAAATCACCGGGACGAAGCCCGCTGCGCTGCTGATCGAGTGCGTCAAGATGGGCTCCCAGGCCGAGGCCCAGTGCGGAGGTAGCGGTATAGGCCGTCACCGCGAGTGGGAGGGTTGTAACGTGCATGTCATGAGCCTAGCGATCGGTCCTGGACTTGCCTAGATGGCGATTCCGGCCTTGGTAGCTGCCGTTCACGCTGGTGCGTGGCGCTGTACCGCATCCGTGATGGGGACGGCCTTGCTAAGCTTTGTCGGTGCATACCGCGTTGACGGACAGGACGATGAGCAGCGAGCAAGTAGAACGAAGCGAACACTTTTTACGCGCACTGCAGGATCGCATCTGCAAGGTTGTCGAACAGATCGATGGCCAGGCACAGTTCGTCGAAGATGCCTGGACGCGCGCCGCGGGCGGCGGTGGGCGCACCCGTGTACTACGCGATGGCGCGGTGTTCGAGCAGGCGGGTGTGAATTTCTCGCTAGTGCATGGCGACAAGCTGCCGCACAGTGCGACAGCACATCGCCCGGAATTGGTTGGGGGTAGCTTCGTTGCGACCGGGGTGTCGTTGGTGTTGCATCCGCGCAATCCGTATGTGCCGACCACCCACGCCAACGTGCGCTATTTCGAGGCGAGCAAGCCGGGCGTTGAATCTGTGTGGTGGTTCGGCGGCGGCTTCGATCTCACGCCGTTCTATCCTTTCGATGACGATGTGCGGCATTGGCACACCGTCGCGCGTGAGATATGTGAGCCTTATGGTGCGGACGTCTATCCGCATTACAAAAAGTGGTGTGACGACTATTTTTATCTCAAACATCGCAATGAGACGCGCGGCGTTGGCGGTCTGTTTTACGATGATCTCAACGAAGGCGGATTCGAGCGCTGCTTCGCCCTGACGCAAGCGGTGGGGCAGGGTTTTCTCGACGCGTATCAACCTATCGTCGAGCGCCGAAAGAACCTTCCCTATGGCGAACGAGAGCGAGAATTTCAGTTATATCGTCGCGGTCGCTATGTAGAGTTCAATCTCGTCTACGACCGCGGCACGTTATTTGGCTTGCAATCGGGCGGCCGCACCGAATCGATATTGATGAGCTTGCCGCCGCGAGTGCGCTTCGAATACGCCTATCAACCCGAGGCAGACTCACCCGAAGCGCGGCTCGCCGATTATTTGAAGCCGCGCGACTGGATATAAGCCCGCGTTACGATGGCGTGCGGATGATCAGGGCGTGGAACCGTGGAAAGTCACCGGCGTTGCGCCTTTCACGGGACCGATCTGCGCACTGTCGCTGACTTGGAGCACCACCTCGCGACGAAACTCCAGTGAGCCCTGCACAATCGCATGCGGACCGATCACGATGTGCGGTTTGCTGTCGTTCCAACGCCATCCGTGTGCATGTGCGTTGACTTCATTGACCAGGATGCCGCCTTCCACGCGAGAGCCTTCTCCGATGGTGATGTTGCCATCCGTGGTTTCGATGCCTCCGGCAACATGGGCATGATCCAAACGAATCGTGCCATTGACGTTGGATACGCCGCCGCCGACATCTGCACTGGGATTGAGCGAGATGTCGCCGTTGACGCTCTTGATGCCATTGGCGACGTGGCTACCGCGGGCAAGTGTGATATCGCCGTTGACGGTATGTAACGCGTGGGCTTGAGCGTTATCGCCAAGATCGACCGAGCCATTCACCGTGCCGGCGTCCTGCACGATCGCGCCGTTGCC
>JAATFF010000028.1 GCA_015655335.1 Lysobacterales bacterium
GACATTCCGTGAACAGCAACATGGCGCCCATGCGCACAAATTCGTGCACTTCGATCAGGGCATCCTCGTCTTCGTCCTCGTCGCCGAAGTCGAGCGATGCGGCGGCAATCGCGCCCAGATCGCGCAGAATTTCTTTGCCTTCGTCGGACACGCGGTTGTGCGTATCAGGACCGCCAAGACCGAATCCGCCGAGGAATCCGCGGCACCAATCCACCAGCGCATCGGCGCGGTCGGACAGGGGGCGGTCGTCGGCCGGCAACAATGGCTCGAAGCCCAACTCTGGATCGGTCAGCTCGGCTTCGCTCTGCTGGACGAGTTGATCCAGGACTGTCTGATCGGCGGCGTTGACGGTGATCCCACCGGCATCCAGATGCAGCAGTTCCAGCAACGGCCGTCTGCCCGGCGCGCCATTAACGGCCAGGAAACCGCATAAGGAACCGTGCAGTTCGCTGGCGCTGATGGCCAGTCGCAGGTGCGCGATAACATCGTCCAGTTCGTCGTAACCGATCAGCTCGGGGGTGGCCATCGCGGCACTCCTTTAACGCCTAAAGCACAAGTTTAATGCACACCCGTGCCCTGGCGGTCCGGCCCGCAGATTTCTATCGGCGTCCTGATATAGTGAGGCGCATGAATACGCCCGACACTGCCCAATTTGAGCTTACCGCTCTGAGCCAGCAGCTTGACCGGCTGCTCGATCATGTGCATCGGTTAAGCGAAGAGAATCGCAGCCTGCGCCATAGCCAGGAACAACTGGCGAACGAACGCGCGGGTTTGCTGGCACGCAACGAACAGGCGCGCAGCCGGGTTGAGGCCATGATCCAACGACTCAAGGCGCTCGAAAACAATGGCTGACGTGATGAGTACGCCCAGCACCAATCAACCGGTTGCGTTGCGATTGATCGATCGCGAATTTCTGATCGCCTGTCCGCCGGAAGAACGCGAAGGCCTGTTGGAAGCGGCCAACTTTCTCGATCGCAAGATGCGCGAACTGCGCGCGCACGCGAAGACGCCCGGCTTCGACCGCTTGGCTGTTCTCGCCGCGATCAGCATCACGCACGAATATCTGCAATTGCAGAAACGACCGGCTGCCAGCCAGGAAAACAACAGCGTGCCTGAACCTGGTATCGCTGAAGGATTGGCTAATTTGCGTCGCAAGCTTGAAGCGGCACTCGACGGGCACCTAAAATAGACCTCGGCGTTTTCTGCGGTGTTCGCCAGCACACTCTTACATTTGCCTTGTTCCTATATACGGCCCCGGGACGGTTACTTAAGGTTGTTGTGCATGTCCGCCACGTGCGGAAAGCCTCGAGGCCTTGATCTCCCTCCCACCTGATCCCTCTTGGATCAAGGTCGTTTGGTGTGCAGCGGCATCGCGGTTGACGCCACCTCATTCCCAGCCCGGATGCCGCCGAAACGGCATCCGGGGGCGGATCGCCAGCTCCAAAGCCCGCGGCACTATCTAGGGATGCTCGACGTGGATACCGCCGCACGACGCCGTGAACTACGCCAGCACCTGGCCGAACGCCGCCGCGCGCTGACCCCGCCCCAGCGCATGAGCGCCGCTCAAGGCCTTCGGCGCAGCCTCGAACACCTTCCCGAATACCATACGGACGCGCGCGTCGCGGGTTATTGGGCCTGCGACGGCGAGTTGCCGCTCAATCTGGTGATTCCGCCCCTGGCGACGCGTGGGCAACAATTCCTGCTGCCGCTGATTGGCCAGGACAACCAGCTGCGCTTTGCGCCCTGGGCCGCCGGTGACGCGGTGCAGCCCAACCGTTTCGGCATTCCCGAGCCGGTCGCGCCACGCGAATGGTTCGCCCCCTTCCAGCTGGATTTGGTCATGGTGCCGCTGCTCGCCTTCGACCGCCGCGGCAATCGGCTCGGTTACGGCGGCGGCTACTACGACCGCAGCTTCGCCTTCCTGAAGGATCAGTTGCGTCCAACAGAACCGCTATTGGTAGGCATCGCCTACGATTTCCAGGAATTGTCGGACATCGTCCCCGAAAGCTGGGATGTCGCCCTGGACTTCATCGCCACCGACCGCGAACTGATCGACTGCCGCGCCGATGCACCGGGAGAGACGAGCGCATGAATCACTGGTTGATGAAATCCGAGCCCGATACGTTTTCCATCGACGATCTCAAGCGCAAGAAACGCGAGGCGTGGGATGGTGTGCGCAATTATCAGGCACGCAATTTCATGCGCGATGGCATGCGGGTGGGCGATAGTGTGTTTTTCTACCACTCCAACTGCGCCGAACCTGGTATTGCGGGCATTGCCGAGGTGGCGAGCGACGCCTATCCCGATCCCAGCCAGTTCGATCCCAAAAGCCAGTATTTCGATCCCGGCAGCTCGCGCGACAACCCGCGCTGGATGCTGGTGGACGTGAAGTTCGTGAAAAAGCTCAAACGCACCATCACCCTGGACGAACTCAAGAATCATCCAAAGTTGGCCGGCATGGGGTTGCTGCGCAAAGGCAACCGCCTGTCGGTGATGCCCGTCGATGCCGCCGAATGGCGTTACATCCTGGGCATCGAATAAGCCGCGGTTACTGAAATACGCGCTCCAGCACGAAATCCGCCGTCACTTTTTCGCCGGTAAGCAGCATGGCGGTCAGTTCGCCGCCCAATACCTGCGGCGCGACGACCACATCCGGCTGCACCAGCTTGATGCGACTGAGATGCCGCGCATCGTTTACCGCCGCGACCGTGCGGGCGCCGCCGCCCAGCTCCTTCACCGCCAGCACCGTAAAGGCGTTTTCGGCATCGTCATCGCGCATGGCGAGTACTGCCTTGGCTTCGTGCGCACCCGCTTGGCGCAATACGTCGATATCGCTGGAATCGCCGACCACCACGTCGACATCCGCGTGCTCCCCGTCTGCTGGGGCCTCGCGCAACAGGCGTGTAACGGGCTGTCCACGCTTGACCAGCTCGCGCCAGGTATTAATCGCCAACGACGTGTTACCGATCACGATGAAATGATCTTTGCGTTTCATGGTGCGGGCCTTGTGATTGACGATGCGTTGCAAGCTGCGCTTCACCATCGGCGCAACCACCGCGGTGAGCGAGGTGGCGAAAACCGCCACGCCGAGTACCACCACCGATACCGCAAACAAGCGCGCTTCCGGCGTGCGCGGGACGATATCGCCGTAACCCACGGTACTCATGGTGATCAAGGCGTAATACAGCGCCGTGACCAGATCCTTGATCGGCGGCGTGAATTCCGCGCCCAAGTAATAACTGCCCATGGTGGCGTACATGATCAGCATCGCCACGGACGTGAACGCGAACAGGGTGCTGGCAGCGAGGCTCGAGCGGTCGAAGCGCTGCCAGGTCGCCAGCAACGCCAACAGCAACAGCGAAAAATAGATCAGCGTAAGAGTGCTGTAATGCAGGCCGAACACCAAGCTGGCGACAGCGGCGATGACCAGCAGCAACGCCATGCTCCAGGCCAGGCGTGAGCGGAGGAGCAAACCCACCGCCGTGGTCAACTGGCCAAGTCCAATCAGCAACGGCGGCAGTACACCCGGGCGCAGGTCGAACTGACCTTCCATCAGCAGCGCCAGGTAACGCTGCCAGTCCGCGCCAAGGTCCAGATGCAAGAGTTTCAATGCCCCACCCGCCAGCAACAGAGCCAGCGGCACGTGCGGAAACCAGCCGTGGGTGCGCAGCAAGCCCTCCCATCGCTGCAGGCCCAGGCGCCAACGCTGTGGCAGGAATTGGAAAGGCATTCCGTCTCCGCTTGCTTCCCACTTGTCCGGCCGTCCGGCTGGATGACGCCACCCTACAGCAAGTCCCCAAGGGCCTGCCAAACACGTCCATGATGCGGTGAGGCGTCAAATCGACGATCATTCGCGTTTTAAAATAATGGTGATGCCATGAGCAACAATCAGGAAAAGCGCATCGCAGGCGAGGCGGCCATTCGATACGTCGAAGACGGCGCCATTGTCGGCGTCGGCACCGGTTCCACGGTGGCGTTCTTTATCGAGGCGCTTGCCGGCATCAAGGATCGTATCCAGGGTGCCGTATCCAGCTCTGAACAATCCACCGCGCAGCTGAAAAAGCATGGCATTCCCGTGTTCGATCTCAACGCCACCGGTCCGCTGGCGCTGTATGTCGACGGCGCGGATGAATGCGATCCGCATAAGCGCCTGATCAAAGGCGGCGGCGCGGCGTTGACGCGCGAGAAGATCATCGCGCAGGTCGCGCAAAAGTTCGTTTGCATCATCGATGCCAGCAAGCGCGTGGATTTGCTCGGCAAGTTTCCGCTACCGATCGAAGTGATCCCCATGGCGCGCAGCCTGGTGGGACGCGAAATCGTCAAGCGCGGCGGCAATCCGGTGTGGCGCGATGGCGTGATCACCGACAACGGCAACTGGGTCATCGATGTGCACGGCTGGCAGATCGCCGATCCGGTAGCGCTGGAAAACGACCTCAACCAGATTCCCGGCATTGTTACGGTAGGTTTGTTCGCGCGGCGCGCTGCCGATGTGGTGCTGATCGGCGACAAGGTGATGTAACCAACGGCTACCTATTCACGGTATTGCCGAAGACCAAAAAGCCCCGCCGAAGCGGTTTTTTTTGCTTGGAAACAAGGCCTTTTGAGCTGCCTTACGGGAGTGCCCGCCCCAGCACTTAAGTAAAACGCGCACTCGGCCGATAGAACTCCTGAAGGTTCTAACGTCGACATGGGAAACCGATGCCGGCCTGCCGCAGGGGGAATGAAGCCATGATTGCATCCGTCGTTGACGAATTGATATTGCATAACCTGACCTGCTCGCAATGCCGAGCCGGTGAACCGTGCCTTGTCGCCGAGCATATACAAGACTGCTGGCCGCGACGTGTCGGGCCGCAGGCAGCGGCGAGTCTGCTGGAGATCACCGCGAACGCCGAAAACGAGCGCGCCGCACCCCTCAAAATCAGCATGCCGCAGTTCAGTCGTTTTTAGCGACAGTCGTGACGGGTTAAATCCTGGGGCGTCTTCGGTCGCTTTCGTCGCGCAAAATACGACGACGCGGCGACCACGGGCATGCGCATGTCCGGCCCGATGCGCACGGCGATCATGTCTTTCGCGCCCTGCTCGCCAAGCTGTACGCCGACGTCATAGCGTTCCGCGACGATGTCGGCCAGACCATAGCCGACGACGACATCGATATGGATGTCCGGATAATTCGGTAGCAGCTTTGCCATCGCTGGCCAAAGGATCGTGCTCGCGGAATGCTCGCCTGCCGTGAGACGGATGGTGCCCGCAGGTTTGCCGTGCAATTCACTCAACGCCGCGAGCTCGGCTTCGATGTCCTCGAAGCGCGGGGCAATGGCACTGCGCAAACGTTCGCCCACTTCGGTGGCGCCACGCTACGTGGCGTAAAGGTCAGCAGTCGGACACCACGGTGCTCTTCCGACGCCCGGATGCTGAATCCATTTGAGCCAGTCGATGCATCCAATCCGCTAACCTGACAATGATCCGGGAGACAAAAGCGGCTGTGGTCCTGACCAACCATGCGGGACCATCGCAAACATGGCTGCTGGCCGAGCACATCGCCGACCTGCTCGCCGCCGAAGGCGCGAAGCCCTGACATCCTGAAAGAAGCGCGGCCTAGCACGATCATTCAAGCAACTCATTTTCTGGAGCAAGACCATGGAATTTGTTTTCGTTCCCCTCTTTGTGACGATGTTCCCCGTGCTTATCGTGTGGATCATGTTGCGTTACCGCTCCCAACAAGCGCAGGCGCGTTATCAAACGCTGTTGCAACTGGCCGACAAAGGCGTGGAACTCCCCCTGCAGCTGTTGGTTGAACCGCAGGTTGCGTACTGCGAACGGCGTCGCGCGCTGGTCCTGATCGGCGGTGGCCTGGGGCTGATGGCCATGTTCCTCGCGTTGCCAGGCCAACTCGACAACGGCCACAACGTCAGTAGCCTGTGGGGACTTGGCCTTTTGCCGCTGATGACCGGCCTGGGTTATCTCGCCAGTTGGTGGTTGAACCAACGCGGTGGCACGCGTGGCTGATAGCGCGGCCGAAGCGCGCATCGATCAGGCACTGGTAACCCGAGTACTCCTCGCCGACGATCGCCGTGCGTTCGAACAATTGTTGCGCCGCCATCAGGGCATGGTGCGCGCGCAGTTGCGTCGCCTGCTGCATGGCGACCATGCCATGGCGGACGATCTGGCGCAGGAGACATTCCTGCTGGCATGGCGGAAGCTGGATCAGTTTCGGGGCGACGCACGCTTCTCCACCTGGCTCTACCGCATTGCGTATTCCTGCTTCCTGCAGGCCTATCGAAAGAAACCGTGGCCTTCTGGTGACGGCGATCCTGAAGAGATTGACCACCTGCCTGCTCCCACGCATACAGTCGATCTGCAGATGGATCTCGAACGTGCGATGCGGCGCTTATCCGCTGCCGAGCAAACCGTGTTACTGCATGGCGTGCAACTGGGCCTGAGCCACGAAGAGACAGCCTATGTGCTGGCGATGCCGCTCGGCACAGTGAAAACCCACGCAGCACGCGGCAAAGCAAAACTGAAAACGTGGCTGGCGGCATGGCACCCCGCTGACGACGAGGAGCGAACATCATGAATCAACAACACGACGATCCCATCGAAGCACTGTTGCGCAAACAGTTCGACGGATCGGTACCCGACGACGGCTTTTGCGATCGCGTGATGCAGCGTCTGCCACCGCGCCGCCGTCGATCTATCTGGCCATTGACAGCCGGCATTCTGGCGGGCGTGGGCGCGTTTTGGCTAACCATGCCAGCGCTGCATATCAACTGGGTGGATTGGATTCATGGCGAGCTTTCAGCGTCGATCATCACCGTGATGCTGATGACCACCGGTATGTCGCTGCTGGCGGCCTGGTGGGCCATGACCGAAGCCGACGATCGCTAAGATCGATAGGCAAATTGCCGAATCGAGTCTGCGTGGGTTTTAAAAACACAACCTGACCCCATTGTCACGCACTAAGATAGCGCTCGATCCGAGCGTAGACTTCGGCGAGCTACATGGCACTGAGACCAGGGAAACTATGAGCGAACAGTCCACTTCGACGCTGCACGCGGTTTCTGTTCGCGGCGTCAGCAAGACCTATAAAGGCGGTTTCCAAGCACTGAAGTCAGTCGATCTCGATATCCGACGCGGCGAGATCTTTGCGTTGCTTGGTCCCAATGGTGCGGGCAAGACCACGTTGATCAGCATCATTTGCGGCATCGTCATGCCCAGTCATGGCACGGTAACGGCGGACGGGCACGACGTGTTGCGCGATTATCGCGCTGCGCGCACGAAAATCGGCCTGGTACCGCAGGAACTATCAACCGATGCCTTTGAAACGGTATGGGCGTCGGTACGATTCAGTCGCGGGCTGTTCGGACGCTCGCGGAACGACAAGCACATCGAAAAGGTTCTTCGTGATTTATCGCTGTGGGACAAGAAAGACGCGAAGATCATGACCTTGTCCGGAGGCATGAAGCGCCGCGTGTTGATCGCCAAGGCGCTGGCCCACGAACCGAGCATCTTGTTTCTGGACGAACCGACGGCCGGCGTTGACGTGGAGTTGCGGCACGACATGTGGCGCATGGTGCGTGCCCTGCGCGAGACCGGCGTGACGGTGATTCTCACCACGCACTACATCGACGAAGCCGAAGAGATGGCCGATCGCGTGGGCGTCATCACGCGCGGCGAGCTTATCCTCGTCGAAGAAAAGGACGTACTGATGCGCAAGCTGGGCAAAAAGCAGCTGGCCATCAGCCTGCAAACGCCCATGCAGGCGCTACCGGAGGGGCTTGGCGACTATGCGCTGGAGCTTGCCGACGACGGGGCGACGCTCATCTATACCTTTGACGTCAAAAGCGAGGACACCGGCATTGCCGTGTTGTTGCGCAAACTGGGAGAGCGTGGCGTGGACTTCAAGGATCTTCATACGCTGGAAAGTTCGCTCGAAGACATCTTCGTCAATCTGGTGCGGGGTACGCCATGAACATTCCTGCCGTCCGCGCTATTTATCGTTTCGAGATGGCTCGCACGTTTCGCACATTGACGCAGAGCATCGTGTCACCGGTGCTGTCGACATCGTTGTATTTCGTCGTATTCGGCGCCGCCATCGGCTCCCATATGACCTCGATCAACGAGGTAAGCTATGGCGCCTTCATTGTCCCAGGGCTCATTATGTTGTCTTTGCTGACGCAAAGCATTGCCAATGCC
>JAATFF010000146.1 GCA_015655335.1 Lysobacterales bacterium
CACCGGCGCCTCGTAAAGCTTGCGGCCAAGGCGTTGCGTCACACGATCGATCAATGACGTGCTGACGACGGTCTTGCCCACATTCGCCTTGTCACTCCATTGCGGGCGATGACGGAACAGATAGTCGACCAGCACGGAGAGATAATGGTTCGGCTGCATCAAGCCCGTGCTGCGCGTGACTACGCCGTGGCGGTCATGATCGGTATCGCAGGCGAACGCAACATCGAAATGATCTTTCAGCCCGATCAGGCGTTGCATGGCGTAGGGCGATGAAGGATCCATGCGGATCTTTCCGTCCCAGTCCACCGTCATGAAACGGAAAGTGGGATCGACCGTTTCGCTCACCACCGTGAGATCGATGCCATAACGCCGCGCAATCGGCCGCCAGTAGTGCACGCCCGCGCCACCGAGCGGATCGACCGCCATGTGCACGCCCGCGTTGCGGATCACGTCGAAGTCGATGATGTTTTTCAGGTCTTCGACATAGTGGTTGAGATAATCGTGTTCGTGCACCAGGCTCGAGCGCTTGGCCTGCGCAAAATCCATACGCTTCACGCCGTCCAACCGCTTCGACAGCAAGTCGTTCGCGCGCTGCTGAATCCAGCCGGTAACGTCGGTGTCGGCGGGGCCGCCATTGGGCGGGTTGTACTTGAAGCCGCCGTTGTCGGGCGGATTGTGCGACGGCGTGACCACGATACCGTCGGCCAGTCCATCCTTGCGGCCACGGTTGTAGACGAGGATGGCGTGCGAGATGGCCGGTGTCGGCGTGAACTCGTCTCCGGCGGAGATCATCACCGGCACATCATTGGCGACCAGCACTTCCAACGCGCTCTCGAAGGCGGGACGGGAAAGTGCATGCGTGTCGATACCGATGAACAACGGTCCGCCAATACCTTTGTGCCGGCGGTAATCGCAGATGCCTTGAGTGATGGCCAACACATGCCATTCGTTGAAGCTACGCTCGAACGAGGATCCGCGATGGCCAGAGGTACCGAAAGCGACGCGCTGAGACGCTTCCGCTGGATCCGGGCGCAGATGGGTATACGCCTCGAGCAACTTCGGCACATCCACCAGCATGCTTTCCGTCGCGACCTTTCCGGCTTGCTTGTCGACTTTGGCGTTCACGTCACTACGATCCTTAGCGATAGATATATTCGTGCATTATCCGCGACGGTGCATCCGTCGTTTGTGCACGCCCCGTTTTTACTTCGCGCGCCGATAGCCGTCCGTTCAGGCCGAGGGGGTCGCCGAGACATGCACAAGTTCTGCGGCAAGCGCAGGTAAATCGCCGATCCTCGCGATACTGTAGTCCGGCGCAGGCTGGATAACCGAAAGGTTGGCCTGCGCCGCGTAATGACCTTGACGCACAAACACGGTGCTGAGCCGATCGCCCATGCTGTGCTTCATGGCCGCCAGCAGATTCGGCTTGTCATCGACCATCACATAGTGAGATGCGGGATAGCGCGCCTGCATGGCATCGAGGGCGAGCTCTTTGTGCACAAAGATAAGCACCTCGCCGCGTACCGCTTTATACACGCCTGCGCGTTCGATCTTGCGCGGTTGAAACACAATATCGCCATCGGAAAGGATGGCGGTGCGACCGAGGCTGTTCAGTTGCTCTATCGTTGCCAACGCGTCGGGAAATAGCAGGCGCTCGAAGGGATAGTTGAGCAGCCACGATGAGGTGGCGAGCAAACCCGGGCGATCGTCTTTCTCACGCCGGAACTGTTGCAGCGCGCCGAGATAATCCGCATAACCTACCGTATCCCGGAGTTGCTCGTAGATCGACCAGTATCGGTCGCATTCGGCATGGCCGAACTCATGCAGCAAGCGCGCACGCAAATCTTCTGCAAAACGATCGTTGTCAAGCAGTGTGTTGTCGACGTCCAGCAGAAAAACGGTGGAAGGTGTCGTGGTGCTTTGATTCACAGATAAATATCCACATGGTGTTCGCCGCCGTCATCAACCAGCGGCAACCGGTCGCCATGGACCGGTTCGCCGTTAAGCAGGATGCGGCGCGGCCCCGCATGCCCTTCTGAAGCGTGCACCTTGATCTGGTAATCGGTCTCGCGATGCCGATAGCTCAAGGCGTACTCCTTCCAGTCTGGAGGAAGTACGGGTTCGATGTACAGACTTTCGCCCTCCACGCGCAGGCCCAGCAGCGATTCCATGATCAAGCGGTACATCCAGCCGGCCGAGCCGGTGTACCAGGTCCATCCGCCACGTCCTTGGTGCGGCGCGCCGTAGTAGACATCGGCGGCGATGACGTAGGGTTCCACCTTGTAAATATCGATACGAGCATCGCCGGTACCGTGATGGATCGGACTGATCATCCGCTGCAGTTCCCACGCCCGACGCCCATCGCCCATCGCCGCAAAGGCCATCGTCGCCCACACGGCGGCATGTGTGTACTGCCCACCGTTTTCGCGCACGCCGGGCACATATCCCTTGATGTAACCAGGATCCAGCGCGCTGCGGTCGAATGGCGGGTCGAGCAGTTGAACGAGCCCGGCCTCGCGTTTCACCAGACGTTTGTCCAGCGATTCCATCGCTTGATGGCGACGCTCTTGAGGCGCCGCACCGGACAGCACCGACCAGCTCTGCGCGATCGAATCGATGCTGCATTCCTCGTTCTGTTTGGAACCCAGCGGCGTGCCGTCGTCGAAGTACGCGCGCCGATACCATTCGCCGTCCCAGCCATGTTCTTCCAGATTGGCAGCCAGCTTCTTCGCCTCGTCCTCGCAACGTTTGGCGAAGGCTTCGTCGTTGTGTCGCCGTGCCGTTCCGGCAAACTCGGTCAGCACTTGGTAGAGGAAAAAGCCAAGCCAGATGCTCTCGCCGGTTCCTTTTTCGCCGACGCGATTCATGCCATCGTTCCAATCGCCGGTGCCGATCAAAGGCAACCCATGCGGACCGCGAGCCATGCTTCGTTCAATCGCACGTACGCAATGTTCGTAGAGGGTCGCGCTCTGTTCGGAGCGTATCGGCAGGTCGTAATAGGACTCTTCATCCGGCTTCACCGGGCGACCTTCGATAAAGCCAACGCGCTCGTCCATCACGCCGGTGTCGGCGGTGAGATGCACATAGCGGCTCGTCGCCAATGGCAACCAGAGATAATCGTCGGAACAATGCGTGCGCACGCCGCGATCCGAGGGCGGATGCCACCAGTGCAGCACGTCGCCCTCCACGAACTGATGCGCTGCGCTCAACAACAGATGCTGCCGCGCGCTGTAGGGGCTGGCATGCACCATCGCCATCGAATCCTGCAGCTGATCGCGGAAACCGAAGGCGCCGCCGGACTGGTAGTAACCACTACGCCCCCAGAAACGGGCCGCGATAACCTGATACATCAACCAGCCATTGGCGAGCGCATTCACCGCCACTTCGGGCGTATTGATCTGCACCTTGCCAAGCGTCCAGCGCCAATGCATGCGCACTTCTTCCAACGTGGTGGCCGCCGCGACCGATCCGCGATAGCGCTGCACCAACTCGGTCGCACCCTTGGCATCGTGCGCCGCGCCGAGACGGAAGACCACTTCGCGCGTCTCATCCTTCCCCAACTCGAAAGGCACCTGGATAGCCGCACAAGGATCGAGACCCGCACCGAGCCGACCCGACAATCCGCTGCGTTCCATGGCGGCAGGCGTACGCGTGTTGCCGTTGCGGCCCAGGAACTCGCTGCGATCGCCGGTCACACTGCGCACCGTGGCATCGGTGTCGAAGAACGTCGCCCTACCCTGGAATTCGGTGTTGTAGGCGTTACGCGCCAACAGCGCGCCGGTGATCGGATCGGATTCGGTAACGATATGCATCGCGTACTTGTCACGCATATCGCCCAGAACCCATTCCACATAACCGGTCGCCGACAGCCGCCGCGGCCGCCCCGACCGATTCTGTACGCGTAACACGGAGAATTTGATCGGCGCGTGCAACGCGACATACACCCACAGCTCGGAATGGATACCGTCCTCGATATGCTCGAATACGGAATAACCAAAGCCGTGCCGCGTGACATAAACACCACGTCCCCTGCGCGGCAACGGCGACGGCGACCAATAGTGACCGGTTTCCTCGTCCCGCAGATAGATCGCCTCCCCACTACTGTCGCTGATGGGGTCATTGTTCCAGGGCGTCAAACGGAACTCGTGCGAATTCTCGCTCCACGTATAGGAGCCGCCCGCTTCGGAAATAACGCAGCCGAAATCGGGGTTCGCCAGCACATTCGCCCAAGGCGCTGGCGTCGGACGGCCGGGGCGCAACACGATCACGTACTCGTTCAGGTCCTTCGTGAATCCGCCATATCGATTGGCTAGTTGAAGGGTGTCGAACAACGCTTGCGTGGTGTCTTCCGCGGCATCTTGTTCGGCACGATGCGGCTTGGTTGCATTCAACCGGGGCAATTGCGATTCGACGCGACGGCGCTCGATCTGCTCGGCCAATGTTCCCCGGTTGTCGTACAGAACGATGCGGGCCACCGATTGCACAAGGATGCGATCCTCCACCGACAACTGCTGCGATGGGCGTACAAAAATGCCGCCCGGATGATCGATCAAACTGGCTTCGGTGCCGGACGCGATCAAGCCGAGAATCAAATCCTGCAGCAGTTGCCGATAGCCGGCCTGGTCCTCGTTCCAGATCACCAGATCGACCGACAAACCTTTCAATCGCCAATAGGCATGCGCCTGCACCAACTGCCGCACCAATTCGATATTGGCGCTGTCGGCAATACGCAGCAGCACGATGGGCAAATCGCCTGAAATGCCCTGCCCCCACAATCCTGACTGACCGCGTTGATTGGCCTGCAACACACCGGATTCGGCGCGCAACAGTGTGTTGGCGTAGAGAATGGATGCCGCCATGCGCTCGTAGAGCCTGGCGTCCGCATGGGTGGCGTTGAGCTGTTGCAGCAACACCTGGCTATGCGTCCAAGCCAGGTCGAATACGCGATCGGCAAGATGGCGATCGCGATATTTCTCGGCCAAGTGCTGACAGGCGTCACGGCTGTCGGCCATGCCCGTCACGATATCGACGGTAGCGGAGTGTTCCGGCGGCAGCGTGATACGAACACGAATGGCGACGATCGGATCAAGCACCGAGCCGACCGTATTGGAAAGCGGCGCATGCGATTCCAGTCGACTCAATGCCAGCGGCCTGGCGATGCTGCGTCCGCGCCCGATAAATTTCGCCCGATCCGTTTCGTAGGAAATGGCTTCGATGTGCGCATCGTGCACCGCCACCACATGGCACATCCACGGTACCCGTTCATCGTTGGAACGTGGGCGACGCGTACCGATCAGCGCCTGTGCCGAATCGATCCATTCGGTCTGCACAAACAAGTCGCTGAAGGCCGGATGCGAGGCATCGGCCATCGCCGGCGCAATCACCAATTCGGCATACGTGGTGATTTCGATGGTGCGAGGACGGCGACCCCGGTTCGTCAGGCGGACACGGCGCAGCTCAATATCGTCTTCCGGCGACACGACAATCTCGGTATGCGCATCGTAGTTCTGCTCGCGCACGCGGAATTCGGCGCGCGCGTCGGAAAAGATCGCCTCGAAATGCTCGGGTTTGACCAGCGTTGGCTGGTACGTGGTCGACCAGAATTCGCCGGTTTCTACATCGCGCAGATAGCAGAACTGACCCCAGTTATCGCTGGTGATGTCCTCACGCCAACGATTGATCGACAGCTCGCGACAGCGGCTGTAGCCCGCGCCGGAGCTGCTCACCATCACGTGATAGCGGCCGTTGGACAGCAGTTGCACAGCCGGCCGCGGCATGTCGGGATCCGTGAAAACACGCATCGTGGTGTCGGCGGACGTATTGCCTTGCTGCATCATCTGCAATCCCGAAGCATGCAAATATTCGGTCGCGGACTTGGGTACCCGTTCCTGCAACAAAAGCGCCGTTGCGCGGAACTGGGGATCCGTATCGAAGCGCTGTTGCATCGGCTGGTCGAGCAACATGTACGCCAGCGACAACAGGCTCATGCCCTGGTGATGGGCCATAAATGAGAAGACCACGACGGAGGTCTGTCCGTGAGGCACCCGCGCTGGCGTGTAGTCGATCGCTTCGTAGAAACCGTATCGTCCTTGTCTTCCCTCCGTGGCCAATCGCTCCAAATTGGCGCACGCCGCTCCAGGCGCCACCATCAAAGCCATAACGCTGGCGTAAGGCGCAATCACCACGTCGTCGCTCAAGCCGCGCTTAAGGCCCAGGCCCGGTACGCCGAACGCACGGTATTGATAATTGAGGTGCACATCGACGGTGTTGTAACCCGATTCGGAAACACCCCAAGGCACACCGGTCTGCTGCCCATATTCGATCTGCCGATCCACCGCTGCGCGACAGGTCTGGTCCAACAACGTGCCTTCATAGCTGGGCATCACCAGCATCGGCATCAGATACTCGAACATCGATCCCGACCATGACAGCAACACCGGCTCGCCACCCGTCGTGGTCAACAAACGACCCAGAGCAAACCAGCCTTCCTGCGGCAACTGGCCCTGTGCAATGGCAACATAGCTCGCCACGCGTGCCTCCGACGCAAGCAGGTCATAGCAGCCCGCATCCAGGCGACGCTCATCCACGTTGTAACCGATCGAAAGCAACTTCTTGTGCGCATCGAACAGAAAGCTGAAATCCATTACCGCCAAGTCCGACGCAACCGAGGCCAGACGGAGAATTTCGTCACGACGCCCCTTGGGACTCGTTGGACCACTATCGACGGTTGAACCCGTGCCGGCGAGCAATACGTGACGCAAGGTGGGAATCCCGGTCAGCTCCGGCAGATCGACGGTCCATGCCAACGCGAGCTCTACTTCTTGCCTTAGATCGGCCACCTGTTCGAGTAACCGGAGATGCCAGAAGGTGGCTTCCGATGTCTCGTCCTCAGGAAGGATGGCACGCAGCTCCTTGAACTTCCGCTGCAGATCGAGCAGGTAGGCAATGACGCGTTCCAACGATTCCGGCGGCGATTCCAGCGCGTCTTGCACGTGTCGGCGCAAACTGGCAATGGTTGTGTTTGAACGGCCTGAAGGCATGACATCGCGCAGGAGCGTCAGCGTGTCCCATAGACCATTCAACACGCGCGGATGAAAGAACGGCTCATCCAGAAGTGCCAACAGCCCCGGCCGAAGTGTCAGCAGGTGCGCAGCCAGATTGCCGCTATCGACCGATGAAATGTAATGCGGCGCGAGTGGCCGCAACGTCGTCGTGTCATACCAGTTATAGAGATGACCGCGATAGCGCTCCATGCCTTGCACGGTCTGCAACGTCTTGGCAATACGGTCGAGCAAGCAGCCGGTCGTGATGTAACCGAAGTCATGCGCAGCCAAGCACGATAGCAGCGACAGGCCGATGTTGGTCGGCGACGTGCGGTGTGCCACCACCACGGTAGGCACTTCCTGCATGTTGTCGGGCGGAAGCCAATTGTCTTCCGGGCCCACATAGATCTCGAAGAATGCCCAGATTCGCCGCGACAGGCCACGTAGAAATTGCGTTTGCTTGCCCGATGGCGTGAATGCTATTTCCTTGCGACGCTGCGCCGACCAGCGAACCACGGCTGGCCCGATCAACCACAGCAATAGAATCGGCGACGCAGGCAGCAACACTTCCGGATCGCGTCGCCAGATCGCCACCACTGCCAAGAACACGAGCACCGGATTGATCCACATCAAGCGATAGATCCGCGCCGTCGTGTGCGATCCCTCCTGTTCCACATCGCGCGAGGTTCGCCACTGCAGCAGATTTCGTCGACTGACGCTCATGCGCCACAGCGTTCGCACGATGGCGTCGAGGCTGTAATACGCTTCGTGCGGCAAGGCCATCAAGCCATAAAAGGCGCGCACCATGTGCTGGCCGGCCGCCGCCAGAGCGATCCGCAGATGCGATGGCATCCCTACGTCTGAAGGCTTCTGTACCAATGCAAGTAGCGAAGAAAGAAGCGGCAACGTAAACAACAAGGCCAGCATTGCAATCGTCCACACGACGGGTTGCGTAAAGCACAACCAAGTCAACAGGAACAGGACGACAAAGGAAGGCGTGACCAGGCTGCGTCGTAGATTGTCGAAAATCTTCCAGCGCGACAATCCGTTCAGCGTATTTTTTGCTGCTTTTCCCTGGGGAGTCGGGACGCGCGGAAACATCCAAGGCAAGAGCTGCCAGTCGCCGCGAATCCAGCGATGACGGCGCCGATAATCGCTGACGTAGGAGGACGGATATTCCTCGTACAGCAATAGATCGCTCAATAGCCCCGAGCGGGCATAGCAGCCCTCGATGAGGTCGTGACTCAAGATGGAATTGTCGGGAAAGCGATCTTCCAGCGACTGCTGGATCGCATCCACATCGTAGATGCCCTTACCGATAAACGAACCCTCGCCGAACAAATCCTGATACACATCCGACACCATGCGGGTATAGGGATCGATACCCACTTCGCTGCCAAACAACATCGCGTAGCGCGACCGTGCCGTACTAGGAAGGCTTATCCCAAGTCGCGGCTGCAAAATACCGTGCCCGCGCAGCATGCGGCCTTTCGCGGTGTCATAGACCGGGTGGTTGAGCGGATGCGCCATTGCAGCTGCGAATTCCTGCGCGGCATCGCGCGGCAATTGGGTATCCGCATCCAGCGTGACGATGTATTTGACGTTGCTCAACACGTCGAGTGGACCCAAGACCAACATGAATGGGCTGGTGTCGCCTTTGCGCAACAGATTGATAGCGTCACCCAGCTTACCGCGCTTGCGCTCGTGGCCCATCCAGATCATGTCCGCGCTATTGAAGCGCCGCGGACGGTGCAGCAGATAAAACCGGTCGCTCGAACCCGGTGCATACTTTGCGTTCAACGCCTCGACATGCTGGCGTGCAAGATCCAGAACGGCCTTATCGTTCTCGAGATGTTCTTCTGAAGCATCCTTGTAATCGCTCAACAGAGCAAAGTGAACGTGCTCGTCGCGATTGGCTAAAAAGTGCACCTCCAGCACCTCGACCATGTCCTCGACATCCTGCGTGCTTCCAAGCATCGCGGGGACTACCACCAAACTGCGCGCCGACGCCGGCACGCCATGCGAATAATCCATGCGCGGCAACATGGCGGGCGACGTGGTTACGGTGACAATCCAATTCACCAGACCGAGCGCGAACTGGCTGGTCGCGAGCAATGCCGGTACCGCCAGCAACACGAGTGCCCAGTCGGGAAAGCTGCTGAGCTTTGCGACCCACATGATCGGCTCGGCGAATGCGACGCTGAGCAGCACGATCATGCCCACGTAGAGCAAGAGCGGAACGCCCAACACAACGCGCCATGCGCTCATTATCTTGTGATAGCGGTACCCAACCTCTTTCTCCAAGGCAGGCAGTCCCTTATCGACGAGGTAGTAACCCACATGCGTGCCGACGTCGGGAGCGGTGCTCGTCGACGCACATGCACGAGCCTGCTCGATGGCGCTATGCGCCACTTCGGGCTCCGAGCGGCTACTGGATCGCGCAAGTTTCTCCACCACATGGCGATAGTGATCGCGTGTAGCGAAATCCATCTTCTCGTAGATGCCCGCCGGGTCGTTGCGCAGCGACTGCTCGACGATGCTCAGGCGCTCCACGAAAGCATGCCAGTCGATCGCCGCCAGATGACGCAAGCTGCCTATGCTGTTGCCGATCGACACTTGATTGGCGGCCTGCTCCTGAGCCTCCAACTGTAGTTCGTGCTCGATACTCGATCCCGTTTCGGCAAGACGCTGCTCCACCCAGGTCAATGGCATCGCGAGCACGGCGCTTTGCCCTTGCAACCGCCGCGCCAGTTCCGCAACGAAGGCGCTGGTCATCGGCGGCTTCGAGCGAGCCATATCCGCCACGCCGATCACCACACTCTTCGGATCGCGCTCGGCAATCTCGGTAACGATGTCCGCCCATTCGCCCGCCTGATCGCGGTAATGCCAATCCGCTAAAACACGTGCCGTCGCGCGGCGAAGGTTTTCGATCAGGGCCAAACGCAACATGATCGGGATGGCCCACAACTCCCCCAGGGTTAGCGGCTGCACCGTTTGATAGGCGGTGATGAAGCGCCCCAAGCTTTCGTCGTCGACGCGACCATCGCCATGCGAAATGGTCTCCAGCGCCAGGATGTAGACGCGCGGCACGCCATCGGCATCATCCTGCACGAGCCGTGGCAACTCGCGGTTATAGCCTTTGGGCAGATGCCTTCGCGCTATGCGTATCTGTTCTTCGATTAAATAATAGTTGTCGAGCAGCCATTCGCCGGCCGGCGATATTCGCCGATTGGACTTGGCTGCCGACGTCAGCGCCTCGCATGCCTGCAACAACACGCCAGCATTCTCGTCGAGACGTTTGAGCAAACGGTCCGAAGAGGAGCGTGGGCTCAATTTGTGTTGTTTGGCTAGGGCAACACCGTGAAGCTCCATCTGCTCGGCGCTAAACAATTCGGCCCGGAGGGTCGGTTCGACTGGGGGTTCACCGGTCGAAGACTCGACACGGCGGGGTGTCGGATGCGCATGAAGCGCAGCCTGCAGCAAAGATGGCTTGTCGATCTTCAACATCGCTCCCGTTCGGTTTCAATACCACCTTCCGACAGGACAGTCGCGACGCCCTGACGTTCATCGCGCGCCTGAAAGGCGTGCGGCACGGTGCGCTGTAAACAAAAAAATAGACTTAATGGTGTGAAATCTAAGTACGCAGCGTGTTGTCGTATCCGAAGATCTGGCTGCGTAGAGCGATGTATCTCAAGGACTTGCGCCGAGACCGTCTATGGATTGAAGATCACCCTACGGAATGACACTACCTGTCGCCGACAAAAGGGGATCGACATGCGACTGCTTCGGGTAATGGGCTGTCTGGCGTCTCTCGTTCTGGTCAGTGCGCTAATCCAAGCGCCTGTGGTTTCCAGTGTGTCGGCCGAACCACCCCATACTAGCAAGGTTACGTCGCAGCCATCGGGCGACGCCCTGGCTAGCATTCAGAAACACGGCGTCATACGCGTTGGCGTTGCGGTCAATGCCCCCTGGGTGTTGCGCGATAAAAACGAGCAATGGCTTGGGCTGGACATCGATTTGGTGCAGCAATTTGCACAGGATATGCGCTGGAAGGTCGAACTGGTGCCGACGACCTGGGCCAGTGGTATCGATGATTTGCGCGCAGGCCGTTTTGATCTGCTAGCCGCCGGCCTTAGCGTGACACCACAGCGCGCCCTGCTGGTGAAATACACCCAGCCCTATGGCAGCTTTGCGCTTGGTCTCGTCGTCAATCGCAAATCCCTAGGCAAGGACGACCTGCTAACCCTGGAAACAGGCGCAGGAAAGCATCGCATCGGCGTGCTCTCGGGTACCGTGACCGCCGCTACGGCAAAGGAATACCTGGGCAACAGCGAACTGCTGCAAATCAGCGACGAAAGCAAGGGCATTCAGGACCTCCGCAGCGGCGCAATGGATGGCCTGATTGCCGAACAACCACTGCCGGATGCCCTCGCCCACTCCTATCCGGAACTGCTGCACACGCTCGATGTGAGCACCTACGGCAAAACGGCGCACGCATTCGCTGTGCGTCGCAACGATCAGGATCTACTCGACGTGGTCAATGCGTGGCTGATTTATGAAGATGCCGCGGGATGGATCCAGTCGCGCGAGCAATTCTGGATCCATAGCCCGGCGTGGGTTGAGCTGATGTAAGAGCCGACTATCCATTGTCCCGGCATCTCTCATCTCTGCCGGGACAACGTGGAATGCTGTCAGTAAAAGCCTTTCTGCACCTGAAACCAGAAGCGCGCTATGGTCGTGGAGTCGCTGCCGAGCAATGCAGGTCGATTGCCGATGGGTTTGGCGACGCTTGCGCTGATCACCCAATCATTCGGTGCTGCCCAATGCAATCCAAGACCCGCGCTGCTCAAGCGCGCGGTGTTTGGCCCCGGGAAAAACACAGTTTTGTACGCCTGCACGTGACCGCTGTCCAAAAATACCGATGCCTGCCAAGGGCCGGGCATAGGCGCGATGGCGAAGTCATGGCGATATTCGATATTCGCCAAATTGCCCTCTGCACCCGATACCGCACCCATGTCGTAACCCCGTACGGTGTTAGGTCCGCCTAAATAGAACTGCTCGGACGTATCCAGGTTTTTGTTCGACCATTGCCCCGAAAAGCCGAAATACAGCGCGTTGGTGAGATTCAGCTGCTGCAAGCGGGAAATCGAGAAGGCGAATTTGGTATAGCTGCCCGCCGTGCGCGGCCCGAGGAAATCGGCGAACTCGGCGTACAGATTGTCGAAAAAAAGACGCCCATACGTACCGCTGAGGTTGAAGTTGGTCACGCCCGTGATATCGCGTTGATCGCCGGCAATCGTTGCGGTCCAAGAATCCGAATGGCGATTGGTTTCGATATCGGCAATATCGATATCGTCTCGCAGGCGTTTGTGATCGAACTCGATCTGTACATACAAGTTACCCGCGGTATTGCGAATAAACGGTTGCGAGAGGTAGAGGCTTCCAACCTGCGCCGTACCATGCGCTTGTAGATCGGAAAGGCCATTGCCGAGCTTATAGTCCAGATCGGTTATCGCCGCGCCGAGCACGGTGCCCTGACCATTCAACAGGTATTTGTACCCGATGCGTCCGTAGTTCATACCGGAACCGGACGTCACTCCGCTGAAATCCAGCACGTCGCCTTGGTGGAACAAGCCATTGACGGCAAAACTACCGCTCAACCGCACGCGATCCGTATAACGGTTGCCGAAATCATCCAGCCCCAGCGTGCCGGTGTAGCGCGGCGCCGAGGTCACATCGACCAGCAGATCGGAGGCGCCCACATCCGAACCAGGCCGCATCACCGAATTCACCACCGCACCAGGAACATCCGTCAACAGCAAAAGACTGCGTTCCAGTGTGTAGTCGGTAATGGGTTGACCCGTCTGCAAGGGTGACAGCGTTGCGTTCAATACGTGATCGGCCACCGCACTGTGATTCTGCAGCGTGACGTTGCCGTAGTGCGCTTCGACTACGGCGATCCGCAACACGCCGTTCTGCAGGGTTTGTGCAGGCACATAAGCGGTATCGAGGGGATAACCATGTGCGTGATACGCATCGGAGATTCGATCGGCCAAGGCATCGAGATCGTCCAACGTGAGGCTCTTGCCCTCCTCAGGGGCCACCAGCGCATGCAACGACGATGCCGGCAATAAGGTGTTGCCGGTGATCTGAATCTCGCGCACCAAGAACGATTCGCTGTTGGCAGCGCGATTACGGCGCGGGCGCTGGATATTTAGATTGAGATTGGAGGGTGGCGTCGGCGCGTTCGGCGGTTGCGTTTCCTGCAGAATCTGGCCGCTATTGGGCGGCTGCGTGCCATGCGTCTGGGCATGCACCGCAGTGCTACCCAACGCAATGCTAAGCGCGAGGCCAATCAAGCTGAGTTGTGGAACCGTGTGACGCGAAGAAATCATGATGGGCTGCCAGGACAAGGTGTTGTCGATAGACGCTCAAATACGCGCCGCACTGTTTCGCTGCGTTACGGAGAAGCATCCGTGGGCAGCCTTACGCCTCCGTTGATAACACTGATGGGAAGTCCGGAATGGAAATCCGAGCGGATGACATTGCGTTCGATCGGGCGATGCCGCTTCTTCTGGTTGCCTGTAAAGACACCGACCGCAGACATATCGGCCACGCCATAGGGCGTGGCGATCACCTGCGGATCGAGTACACCGTCGATTTGCGCAAGCCAGCTACCTTGCACACCCGTCCCCAGCGCACCGAGATCCGTGATGTCGGCGTCCGTGGTGGTCATCGAATCGATCACGACGTAGTCGCCAGCATCCTCTCCGGTGGTCGCAATGCCCGACACTGTCACCAACTTATTGTTGCCCGTGTAGGGACTGCCGAATAGCGCTGAGCTGTCGGTAAAGTTCGCCGGGAAGCCGGGCAGAACGCCCCTGCTGCTCAGCATGACCTGATCATTGTCAGTCCCGTTGAAGGGGCGATTGGTGCCGTTGGCGATCACCGTGATCGGTAACGGCGTGATATTGGCAATCGTCGTCGTGGTCGAATTGAGTATGTAATTGCCAATATCCGAGCCCGTACCGGTAATGCCCGACACGGTCACCAACTTGCCGTTGCCTGCATGCGGATTATTGAACAGCGCCGACGTATCGGCGAAGCTCAATTGATCGCCCGGCAGCACGCCCTTCGCGTAGAGCGAAATCGTGTCGAGGGCGTTGCCGTCGAATACCTTATTGGTACCGGTCGCACCAATCGTAATCATCAGCGGCGTGATATTAGCGGTGGTCGTCGCCGTGTTGTTGAGCAACACATAGTTGCCTGCATCCGCACCGCTATCGGTGATACCGCCAACCGTGACGGTCTTGCCATTGCCGACAATCTTGTCGGAGAAATTGGCCGATGTGTTGCTGAAGCTGATCTGGTCGCCGGCGATGACACCCGAGCTGCCGAGGCCGACCGTATCCAATGCATTGCCGTCGTAGACTTTGTTGGTGCCGGTCGCATCGACGACAATGCCCAGCGGCGTAACGTTGGCTGTCAAGCCAGTAGGCTGTATCAGGATGTAATTGTCCGCATCCGTGCCGTCGATAGTCATCGCCGTAGTAACGGCCTTGTTGTTGCCCACGTTCTTGTTGCTGAACGTACCGGTGGTGTCATTGCCAAGCGTGACACTGTCACCGGCAAACAGGCCAGAAAGCTGCGATCCGGCCAGTGTATCGACGGTCGTACCGTTGTAAACGCGGTTGCTGGTAGTAGTGCCAGTGACATCAAGCATGGCAGGAGTGATGGTTACCCAATTGTCACCACCCGCGAAGGTGTAGTTGCTGGACAGCGCCGAACCGTTACCCGCCAGCGTAAAACCGTCGAATCCATTGGCCGCAAACGATTGCTCCACGCCCACATTCTTGGTGGACAACGTGCCAGTGCCAGTCAAGGTCAACGTCTCGCCGTTAACACCGGTCAATACACCGTTATTGCCGAACAGGCTGGCATCCGCATCCGTGGTGGCGTTATAGACGCGCGTACCGGTGAGGCTGAGCACGGCGGGATTGATCGTAGCAACGGTCGATGTCGTGGTATTGAAGGTGTAGTTGCCGGCATCCGCGCCGGTTGCGGTGATGCCATCTACAGTTATTGGGACATTGTTTCCAGCATTGGGGGAATTGAAGTTAGCCGATGTGCTGGTGAAGCTCAGAATATCGCCGCCCAGTAGACCCGAACCGATCAGATTCACGGTTGCAGTCGTTGTCCCATCGTAGGTTTTGTTCTGCCCGACGGCGCCAACCGTAATAGCGAGCGGCGTGATGGTAAGCGCATCGGTGCCGCCGATCAGCGTGTAGTTGCTGGCCAATGCCGAGCCGTTGCCGGTCAACGCGAGGTCATTGAGATCAAACGACGCATACGTTCCAACATTCTTGCTTGGACTGATAGCCGCGCCGCTCAAGGTCAGCGTATCGCCATTGATACCCGTCAGCACCCCATTGGTGCCGAACAGGCTGGCATCAGCGTCGGTGGTCGCGTCATAGACGCGCGTACCGCTTAGGTTGAGGATCACCGGCGCGATGTCCGCAGCGGCGATGGCAGTGGTGTTGAACGTGTAATTGCTCAGATCGCTACCGCTACCGGTAATACCGGTGACGGAAATCGGCACGTTGTTGCCGGCATTGGGCGTATCGAAATTAACGGACGCGCCAGTGAAGGTCAGATTGTCGCCGGCGATTTCGCCGCTGCTGCTCAACGTGAGGCCTGGATCGGCGGTCGTGCCGTCGTAAGTTTTGTTCTGGCCTGTGGCAACAACCGTAATCGCCAGTGGATTAATCGTCACCGTATCGGTGCCGCCGATCAGCGTGTAATTGCTGGCCAATGAGCCGTTGTTGTCGTTCAAGACGAGGCTGTTCACATTGAACGCCTCGTTGGTCGCAACATTCTTGCTAGGTGCGATGCCCGTGCCGCTCAACAACAACGTCTGTCCGTTGACGCCGGCAATCACGCCGTTGGTGCCGAACGCGCTCGGATCAATCGTCGTCGTACCGTTGTAAATCTGCGTACCGGAGAGATTGATGACGGCTGGGTTGATATTCGCACTGGTATTGGCCGTGGTGTTGAAGGTGTAATTCCCCGCGTCCGCGCCACTGCCACTGATGCCGTCGACAGCAATCGATAGGCCATTGCCGGCATTGGGCGTGCTGAAATTCGCCGACGAATCGCTGAAGTTCACGGTGTCGCCCGCCAACACACCCGTGCTGCTCAAACCAACCGTAGCGGTCGTCGTGCCGTCATAAGTCTTGTTGTTGCCCGTGGCGTCGACCGTAATCGCCAGCGGCGTGATATTGGCCGTGACATTCGTGGGTTGCTGGATGATGTAGTTGCCCGCATCCGTGCCGCTGATCGTCATGTCGGTCGCGACCGTCTTGCCATTGCCGACGTTCTTGTTATCGAACGTACCGAGGGCGTCGTTGCCCAACGTGATGCTATCCGCGCCCAGCACACCTACCAATGTAGAACCGCTCAAACTCGCGACAGTCGTACCGTCGTACACCTTGTTCGCTGCGACGGTGCCGTCAACGGTCAAGATGGCTGGCGTAATGGTGACCCAGTCGGTTCCACCGATCAGGGTGTAATTGCTGGCGAGCGTGCTGCCGTTGCCGGTCAAGGTAAAGTTATTGATAGCACCGGCGGCGAACGGTTGCTGTGTGCCGACATTCTTGGTCGACAAAGCGTTGGTGCCGGCTCCCCCGAGCGTCAAGGTTTGGCCAGCAATACCGGTCAGGACGCCGTTGGTGCCAAACAGAGTGAGAGCTGCATTGGTAGTGGCGTCATATACACGCGTGCCCGTGAGGTTGAGGATCACAGGCGTGATGTTTGCGCTGGTGGTAGCCGTAGTGTTGAAGAGGTAGTTGCCCGCACCCGCACCGGTAGCGCTGATGCCCGATACGGTAATCGGAATGCCATTGGCGACATTGGGATCACTGAACATGGCCGAGGTATCGGTAAAGGTGAGGCTGTCGCCTGCAAGTACGCCTGTACTGCTCAGCCCGACCGTCGCGTTAGTGGTTGTGTCATAGACTTTGTTCTGACCGGTGGCCGCAACCGTGATGGTCAACGGCGTGATGTTCGCGCTCAAGCCCGTGGGCTGGGTAATGGAATAATTGGCGGCATCCGTACCGGTCAAAGTCATGTTGGTCGTTACGCCGATAGCGTTCCCGACGTTCTTCGTCGCGAAGGTGCCGGTGCCGCTATTGCTTAGCGTGACCGTATCTCCAGCGAACGGTGTGGAGAGCGTGGCGCCGGTGACTTGCGCCACGGTTGTGCCGTCGTAGATTTTGTTTTGCGCGGTCGCACCGCTGATGATCAGCTGGAACGGCGTGATCGTTACCCAATCGGTGCCGCCTACGAAGGTGTAGTTGCTGGCGAGCGCCGCGCCGTTGCCGGTAAGCGTAAAACCAGCCAGGCCGCCAGCCGCAAACGGCTGCTGTGATCCGACATTCTTGGTCGACAAGGTGCCGGTGCCCGTCAGCGTCAAGGTTTGTCCGGCGACACCGATCAACACACCGTTGGTGCCGAACAACGTAGCGGCAGCATTGGTGGTGGAATCGTAGACGCGCGTGCTGGTGAGGTTGAGGATCCTCGGTGTGATATTCGCTGCGGTCGTGGCGGTGGTATTGAGCAAGGTGTAGTTGCCACCATCCGTACCGCCGGCAGTGATACCGGACACGGCGATCGAAATACCGTTGGCAACATTGGGATTGGCAAACAGGGCCGACGTGTCGGCGAAAGACACTTTATCGCCGGCCAATACGCCGGTGCTGCTCAAGTTGACATTTGCCGTGCTCGTGCCGTCGTACTGTTTATTTTGACCGACAGCCGTCACGGAAATCGCCAGCGGCGTGATGCTTGCCGTAACCGTCGTTGGCTGCACGATGATGTAGTTGCTCGCATCCGTGCCGCTAATCGTCATGGCGGTACTAACCGGTTTGGCGTTGCCGACGTTCTTGTTGTTGAACGTGCCGGTCGTATCGTTGCCCAGCGTGATGGCGTCCGCGCCCAGTACACCGACCAGAGTGGAGCCGCTCAAACTCGCCGCCGTCGTGCCGTCGTATATCTTGTTCGCTGCTACCGTACCGGCTACGGTCAACGTAGCCGGGGTGATGGTGACCCAGTCCGTACCGCCAACCAGCGAATAGTTACTAGCCAGCGTTGCACCGTTGCCGGTGAGCGTGAAACCACTCAAGCCACCCGCCGCAAACGGTTGTTGCACACCGACGTTTTTAGTCGACAAGGTGCCTGTGCCGCTCAGCGTGAGCGTCTGACCATTGACGCCGGCCAACACACCGTTGTTGCCGAACAGTGCGGCGGCAGCATCGGTATTGGCATCATAAACGCGCTGCCCGGTCAGGTTCAGGATCACCGGGTTGATCACGCCAAGGTTGCCGAATGCCGTCGTGTCCAAGATGTAATTCGAAAGGTTGGTACCGGCGCTGGCCAGATAATCGGATGGCGTAAGTGTTGCGTTTATGTCTAGGCCCGTGCCCGCATTAGGCGTTCCATAATTGGCGCTCGCCGTTTGTGGAAGGGTGGCACCCTGTCCGTTTACAAAGCCGGCAATCGTGTAGTCCGATGCAGAGAGAGTGACAAAGGTGCTTCCATCGTACGTCTTGGTGGGACTTCCGGTAATAGTCACACTCAACGGCGCAGGCGTGATATTGGCGGTCAAACCCGATGGTTGCGCCAGTGTGTAGTTGGACGCCGAAGCGCCGCCAATGGTGAAACCGCTGGTGCTTACCGCCAGGTTATTACCCACATTCGACTGACCGAATTGTGCGGTTGCCCCGGTGGACGACAAGGTTACGCTATCGCTGCCCAACACACCGTTCAATGCGCCGCCCGTGGTGTTTAGGCTATCGGTGGTGGTGGCGTCATACACCTTGTTGTTGGCGAGCACGCCAGAAATAGTCAGCGACGCCGGCGTGATGCTCGCCGTCAGACCGGTGGGTTGCACCAACGCGTAATTGGCAGCCTCTGAACCGCTGATGCTAAAGGTGCCTGGTGTCACGGTCAGGTTATTGCCGACGTTCGCCTGCGAGAACGTACCGGTCGTCGCCGGCGTCAACGTGACGTTGCCAACATCGGTGGTGACCAATCCAGCCAAGGCCGCGGTACTGACATTGAGCGTGTCGGCCGTCGTCGTGTCGTAGACCTTGTTGTTCGCGTAGACATTAGTGATAAACAGCGGCGCCTGCGTGATCGTGCCCGTTCCGGATGCCGTCGTGGGTAGGGAGTAATTGGTCAACAGTGTGCCTGCGTTGGCGGTGATACCGCTTGATATCAACGCAGCCGTGATGCTCTCGCTACCCGCGTTCGCACTAGCGTAATTATTCGAAGCAGATGGCGTATAAGTAGCGCCTTCGCCGCTGACGAAACCGCTGAACTGGAAATTAGCCGACGTAAGCGTGGCACTGGTGGTGCCGTTGTAGACCTTGGTCGGATTGCCGATGA
>JAATFF010000006.1 GCA_015655335.1 Lysobacterales bacterium
ATGGACTATGACGGAAGCTCTTTACGGGTCGAGCTTGAGAATAACTCACGCTATCTAATCACCAGGTTGACAATTCGAATTCAAAGAATAGGCAAAGCAACCTTTAAGGACTACACGGCCACAGAGTTTCCTATTCCATTCGTAAAGGATTCCGACCCAACCAGCTCATTATCCATCGCTCCAGGGGAGAAGCGCGCACACTTCTCCAGCATTTCAGAACAGGAGTTTGCGGACGAGGCGTTCTTCAAAACCTATAGTTGGGCGATAGTCTCTGCAAAGGGAGTACCTCGATAGAAGATTCTTCATCAACTTCGGCCAGAATGAAAGGCCGGTAGTGGTTCGGGATGAGTGTGTTACAAGAAGCTTCGCGTCGAACTAGTGCCCAGTGAAGGACAGATTGTAGACGCCTGCCTACTGTAGGAGCTCACGTCTCACTCGGGACAATAGGCTAAGCCCGGCGCACAGCAGTACCCCGCAACCAAACACGACGAGGCCGACCAGTACGGCGATGTTTTTGGCGCTGAATTCAATGGGACCATGTTGCACGCTTTCAAAGAATGGACCCTCTACAAGTAAGAGGACGACAAGCATCGACGGCGCGACCCAGAAGGTGGCAAATAATTTCTTCCAGAGCACTATAAGCCCGAGCTCGATAATCAAAATGATGGTCATTAGGGCACTCGCCCAGACAAATAGTGGTGTGAGCAATGGTGTCATCAACGCAAGCACCGATTGCCCCGCTAGATAGAGAGTTGAGTATGCTAGCACGTTCTTCACTAGTCGGGCACGGAATGATTCGCGCTCATTGCTTGATACTACCGGCGTCCTCATTGGCCGCACACCGTGTGACATCCAGTTGCTCCTAGAGTGAAGAGCGCGCCAATACAGGTAGTTACGGCTCCAGTGCACATTTGACTTGCTTGGCCCTTAGCTACTATCGCACACACAAAGGGTACTGGAGACGAGACGATAGCGCCATTTCTGGCGTTCTCTGCAAGGCAGGTTGAAAGGCATAGCGGACTCGCCGGGTTGTATCTCATAGCGGGCGGAGAGAGAGGATTCGTGCATAGATTGATCGGCGAGACGGGCGATCGGTCTAAGCCAAAACTGGTCCGAGCTATTAACGGAGTCGTCGTTTGCGTATGCGTAGGTGTTCATCCCACCTTTGAGACCCATCGGATCGCTCTCCACGTATCTCCCAACCTGCGGGGCGCCTCAGCGAGCCGATTGCCCGCGAACGGCGATAAACCAAAATATTGCGCTGGAGATCATGGCGTATATAGCGGCTATTACGGTGAATCTGACTGAGACCCAGAAGTGAGCGCTCGCATACTGAAGCGCCTTCCCACTTAGCAATGCCTCTGCAGTTGACATCACTGCCACAACCACCGCACCAATCAACGCGCCCAGCACAAGGTATGCGCCGAGCCCATGAGTGCCTCTACGCTGTAGCATGAGATAAGTGGGCCACCCGATGACAAGAGCGCCGACGTAGGCGAAAGCAACGAGCAGGCCAGGTCCAGCAACGGCGGCGTCACCGTAGCCCTTATGCAGCCCCCACAGGTAAAGCAATACGGCCGGCATTCCCGGTGCCACGAGAAATCCGACCCATGCCCGCGCTGTTTGCGTCATATCTAGTGTTGGCAACTACACGCTTTGTACGCCGCATCATTGGCCTGTTGCCAAGCGTTATTGATGAACCCCGGCAATAGGGGAATCGATGGGTTTTGCTGCCAGCCAAGTCCTTCGCCCTGGTTGTTCAGCTGATTGTTATATTGTCCACTCTGTACAGTCCGCGCTACATATCCTGGGAAGAGCGGATGCCCTGGCATTGTCACATTCACGACTACTTGGGTGCCGTTGCTCGTAGTTAGGTAGCTGAGAACAGGGCTGGGGCCAAACAACGAAAGGTAATCTGGAGTCGCATCGTTACCAGTACCCTGTGGTATCACCGGACTTGGCGACCCCGGGGTCGGATGATTCCGGATGTAGTCCTCCAGGCATTTCTTGTTTGTCCCGGACGTATTCGCCGATTCGTTGTACGAATGGTAGCCGGACGCGTTCGGCCCAATGTAATCCGGCCAACCCGGTGGCCGAGGAAAACTGACAGTAGGACCGCCGGGCGGCGTGCACGTGACTGTGCCGCCCACTTCCGTGCAATCCAGTCCTGTCGGATCGATGTGGCTAATGGGATTCGACCCCCCCGTAGCTGTACGTATTGATCCCACCTTGCAGCCGGATCGGATCAGACTCAACGTATCTCCCCACCTGCGGATCATAATTTCTGAAGTAGTTGTATACCGTACTGGCCCAGCAGAGCCGCTAAAGTGGGCGTCTCGCGCCGCAGTGTGGTGGTGCCATCGTACCGCGATATCGCTCGCACGATCCTCATCCTGCGTGGCCAGCGGGTCATCCTCGATGCCGATCTGGCGACGCTATACGGGGTTGTAGACGACGGCTAGATAATCCCCAGAAGCGACGGAGTAATTTTCCCCACCTGTGACCTTTGATCTGGCGCTGATGCGGCGGCTGATGCCTTGATCATCCGTTGCCGCGCGAGCGGCCAGGTCGAGGGTCGTCACGTGGTTTGCGCTGGAGAGTTGCTGATGATTCTGGAGCTTCACAAGCAGGGCGTGCCGATTGCGGCGATCGCACGTCAGATGAACATGGATCGCAAGACGGTACGCAAGTACATCGAGCAGGGACTGCAGGCCCCGATGTACGGGCCGCGCCAGCCTCGGCCGTGTAAGGTTGATGGTTTCCGCGATTACCTGAAGGAGCGGATCGCCGCCTTCCCCGGGCTCAGCGCGGTGCGGCTGTGCCGCGAGATACGCGAGCTCGGCTACGACGGCGGGCTGACCCAGATCAAAGACTTTGTGCGCACGGTGCGTCCCCGGGCACCGGCGGCATTCGAGCATCGCTTTGAGACCGCCCCTGGCCAGCAGGCGCAGGTGGATTTCGCCGAGTTCAAAGTCGACTTTGAGGTCGATCCGGGCTGGATGCGCAAGGTCTGGTTGTTCTCGATGGTGCTGGGCCAGAGCCGGTATCTGTGGGCGCGCTATGTCGCGCACCAGGATCTGATGGCAGTGCTGCGCTCGCACGTGCAGGCCTTCAGCGCGTTGGGCGGGGTGCCGCGCGAGATCCTCTACGATCAGATGCGTACCGCTGTGCTGCGCGATATCCGCGAGGAGGCAGGCACGCGCCATATCGTCTACAACGCAAGCCTTGTGGCGCTGGCGCAGCATTACAGCTTCTCCCCGCGCGCCTGCGCGGCCTATCGCGCCAAGACTAAAGGCAAAGTGGAGCGTCCGTTTCGCTACATCCGCCAGGACTTTTTCCTCGGCCGGCGCTTCCGGGATCTGGCCGACATGAACGCGCAGCTGGCCGAGTGGCTGGCGGGCGTTGCCAACCGGCGCCGACACGGCACGACCGGGCGAGTGATCGATCAGGCCTTCGCCGCCGAGCGTACCGCGCTGCAAGCGCTGCCCGCAGGTCCCCATCGCGCAGCCCTCAGGCTGGAGCGACGCCTGAGCCGCGATGGGGTGATCTCGATCGCCGGCAACTACTACAGCGTTCCGGA
>JAATFF010000130.1 GCA_015655335.1 Lysobacterales bacterium
GGTCGCCAATTCGTACACGGCGCCGACCGCGCGCACGTTGCCTTGCCGTATCGCTTCGGAAATCACCGGCTGCGCCGACGCCACGCGCGATACGTTGTAATCCACATTGGCGCCGATGGCATTGTCCAGCACATTGTCGCCACCCGCTTGCACCGCTTTGTCGATACCGGGGCGTACCGCATCGACGATATCCCAGATATGTCCAGGCAAAGGCGCCGGCTGCTTCATCTCGCTGATGGTGGCCTTGATCGCACCGCACTCGGTGTGACCTAGCACCATGATCAACGGCACCTTGAGTACACCGACGGCGTATTCGAGGCTGGCAAGGCTATCGCTACTCAGATAATTGCCGGCAACACGCACGACGAACAGATCACCCGGCCCCTGATCGAACACCAGTTCCGGTGCGACGCGCGAATCGGCGCAGCTCAATATGGCAGCGATGGGATATTGAGCCTTGGCGCGAGCCGCGCGACCCACCGAAAAATCCTTGGCGTCGAGTTTGTTGGAGACGTAGCGCGCATTACCGTCAAGCAGGCGGCGCAGAGCGGTGTTTGATGAGATGGCGTTCTGGGGAGGCGCTGCATCGGCGAATGCGTGCAGTGGCGTTAATGCGCTTAGGGCGAGCAGACTCAAACCTGCACCAAGAAACTGACGACGCGACTGCAACGCATGTGAAGGGTGATCGCACATGGTACGTCTCCGTTTGGGTTGTCGGATCGAGCTCCAGCAGGGGGGACAGCAACAACAGCCAGAAGGGTATAACTATTTGCTGCTGCCATGCGTAAGGGCGGCTTCACACTTCCCGGGAGGGCGGGCTTTTGAGCCATGCCGATGCACCAAGGCCAGCCCGACAGCCGCTGGCAAAGCAGGCTGTAAGCAGGTAGCCGCCCGTGGGCGCCTCCCAATCGAGCATTTCGCCGGCGCAGAATACGCCGGGCAACGCGTTGAGCATCATGCCGCCGTCCAATGCTTCCAGGCGAACGCCACCCGCAGCGCTGATCGCTTCGGCGATCGGACGCGCCTTCGTGAGGCGCAAGGGCAGCCGTTTGATGGTCTTTGCCACGATATCGCTATCGGTGAGTTGCTTCTTGTCGAGCACTTCATGGAGCAATGCAGCCTTCACGCCGGTCAGATGTGTTTGGCGTCGCAGATGTTCGCTAAAAGAACGGCTGCCATGCGGTTTGGCGAGGTCGTGTTGCAAACGCGCCAGGGTTCGATCAGGTGTCAGATCGAGCTCAAGCACCGTGTGGCCGTGTTTGGTGATTGCATCGCGCAACGATGCTGAAAGTGCATAAACCAAACTCCCCTCAATGCCGGTGGCGGTCACCACGCACTCGCCTTGACGTGTGTGTTCATTCCCAGTTGCATCCCGCCAAAAGGCGGCCACGGGTTTCAATGGCGCACCGGCATGGCGCGTGGCGAGATGCGCGCTCCAGCCGATGTCGAAGCCGCAATTGGACGGCTGCAGGGGAGCTACATCCACGCCGCGCGCCGCGAGCCAAGGTAGCCATGCACCGTCCGAACCCAGTTGAGGCCAACTGCCGCCACCCAAAGCCAGAACGACCGCTGTTGCCGGAACAGCGTGCTCACCTTCCGACGTCGCAAAACGCAAGGCGCCGTCGTTGTCCCAGCCCAGCCAGCGGTGGTGCACATGGAAACGCACGCCGCTTTCGCGCAGACGATGCACCCATCCCCTCAACAATGGCGCAGCTTTCAAGTCGCTCGGAAACACGCGGCCGGAACTGCCGATGAATGTTTCCACGCCAAGTGAACGTGCCCAGTCGCGCAGCGTATCGGCGTCGAAATCATCAAGCCACTTGCCGACTTCGCGCGCCCGTGCGCCATAGCGCTGCACAAACTCGGGTTTGGGTTCACTGTGCGTCAGGTTCATGCCGCCTTTGCCGGCGATCAGAAATTTACGCCCGACCGAACCTTTGCTTTCATACACATCGACCTCGACGCCTTGCGCACGAGCCGTTTCGGCCGCCATCAATCCGGCAGGACCGCCACCGATCACGGCGAGCTTCGAATGCATAGAGTGCGATGTAGACATGACGTGCCAGAGAGACGATAGTCACTCATTGTACGTCGGCAGAAAGCGGCTTCACGGGCCATGTAGCCATGTGAATAGACTGACCGGCGCGCCAATCTGACTATGTCGATCAAAAAACCGGGAAAGCGCTATGTCTACGACCGCCGAACAACGCCCACCCTTGCCGCCGTTTACCCGAGAAACGGCGATCCAAAAGGTTCGACTTGCCGAGGATGGCTGGAACACGCGCGAGCCAGGACGCGTTGCGCTTGCGTACACGGCCGACAGCCGCTGGCGAAATCGCGCCGAGTTCATTACCGGCCGCGAAGCCATCGTGGGCTTTCTTACCCGCAAATGGGCGCGTGAACTGGATTACCGATTGATCAAGGAATTGTGGGCGTTCGAAGGCAACCGCATCGCCGTACGTTTTGCGTATGAGTGGCACGACGATTCCGGCAGTTGGTATCGGTCTTACGGTAACGAGAACTGGCTGTTCGACGAGAACGGCTTGATGGCCGAGCGTCACGCCAGCATCAACGACGTACCCATTTCAGTATCGCAGCGCAAGTTTCATTGGCCGCAGGGGCGCAGGCCCGACGATCATCCGGGGTTGAGCGATCTTGGACTCTAAGAACGTTTTCTGCTGTCAACGCATTGCGCCATGCACCGCGCTATGCATGGGAAGATGTTTTTAACTCTGCGTTTTGACCAAATAGATCGCCATGCCGTACGCGATCTTCCATGGACAGCAAAAAACGCTTGGTTGGCAGGCCACCGCCAAAACCGGTGAGACTGCCGTCGCTACCAATCACGCGGTGACAGGGCAGCACGATGGGCAACGGATTGCGTCCGTTCGCCGCGCCGACCGCACGCATCGCCTGAGGCTGACCAATGTGTCGCGCCAGCTCGCCATAGCTGATGGTTGTGCCATACGGAATCTTGGCCAAGGCATGCCATACGGTCACCTGAAACGGTGTTCCGAGAGGGTGCAACGGGATATCGAAATGCTGCCGGTCGCCCGCAAAATATTCTTCCAGCTGTTGCCGCGCGAAAGCGAGTTTCGCTGGATCGCGTCGCCAGGCGAGGTCTGGCGTTTTCTTATGCCGTCCGGTTTCGAACCACACTTCGCGTAAGCCTTGCGCATCGGCTGCCAACAACAAATTGCCGATGGGCGTGGGGAGATAGTCGTACCAAACGATGTCGTGCGTCGTATTCATGCAGTGGCTCCCCGACGGGATGGTCGCGGCAATGTTGCAGGTTCGCTCATGCTGCGCCACAGATGCATCACCGCATAAGCGCGCCATGGGCGCCAAGCTTCGGCCAAAGTGGTGAGTGCCTTGGTGCTAAGCATGTCCTCACCGCGCGCTGCTGCACGCCGCAAGATAAGGTCCGCAGCAGGAAAGGCGTCCGGATGGCTGAGTGCGCGCATCGCCATGTAATGCGCAGTCCATTCCCCGATACCCGGCAGCGCCACCCAGCGTTCGACGAATTCATCCAGCGATTGCTCCACACGAAAATCCACGCGTCCGTCGAGTACGGCGCGCGCGACGCCGCGGATACTTTCCGCTCGCGCTGTGGTGACGCCCAGAGCGCGCAGATCCGCATCGGCGAGAACCTCCGGCGTTGGAAAGAGGCGCTCCAATCCGGGCGCCACGGCAACCGGCAACGTCCCACCGTAGTGCTGCACGATGCGCGATGCGAGCGTGCGCGCCGCCGCCACGCTGACCTGCTGACCGAGAATGGCGCGTACAGCCACCTCAAAACCGTCCCAGCTACCCGGCAGGCGTAAACCAGGGTGTTTGCGAAGCAACGGGCGTACGTGCGGTGTAGTCGTCAGGCCGGCACCGATCGCTTGCGGGTCGGCATCCAAGTCGAACATACGACGGATACGCGTCACCACGGTCAGCATCTGTGCCGGCTGCGGGCAGTGAAGTTGCAAGCGCAAGGCATGCTCGTGCTCCGACCATGCACTCAATCGCAACCATCCCGGTGCATCCGGTGGCCCAAATACACGTGAATAACTTTCATCATCGACGATTTCGATGCCGGGCAACGCACGGCCGCGTAGAAAAGCCAGCAACGATCCAAAATCGTAGGGCGGCCGATAGCTGAGGCGCAGGCTGAGACTATCGTCGCTGCCCGCATGCGGATGGCGGCGCAGTTCGCGCGGTGCGATGCGATTGGCCTGCGCAAACGCGGCGTTGAAGCGACGAAGACTACCGAAGCCCGACGCCAATGCCACATCCGTAACAGGCATACGCGTTTCGGTGAGCAATTGCTTGGCAAACAGCAGGCGGCGTGTGGTGTGTACGTCGATAGGCGGCGCGCCCAACCGTTCCACGAACAAACGACGAAGTTGCCGTGCGCCCACTCCGACGCGTTGAGCAAGCTCTTCCACCGGATGGTCTTGCAGCAAACCGCCTTCGATCAGCTTCAGCGCGCGCGTGACGACATGATCGCCGCGATGCCAGGCATCGTTGCCTGGCGCCAGTTCAGGACGGCACCGCAGACAGGGCCGGAATCCGGCCCCTTCGGCCGCGGCGGCCGTTGCGAAAAAGCCTACGTTCTCGCGCTTAGCCGTCGGTGCGGGGCACACCGGTCGGCAATAGATACCGGTGCTGCTAACCGCGATGAAGAACAAGCCGTCAAAGCGCGCGTCGCGGCTGAGACGGGCTCGTTCGCAGGCTTGCAGGTCGAGCGCGGGAGTGGGGGACGATTCGAGCATGGACGCAGGCTAGCACCGTTGCCAGTGAAGAACTCGCCGTTTTCGGACATCAATACCAGACGACTAATACGAACGTCATGATCCCCGCGTTCGACCGCCGATCATGCTCGACAACACGCCATCGCGACGAATCAGTCCGTGATACAGCGCAGCACCGAGATGAGCCAGAAACGTTAGGACCAACAACACGGCAAGCCATGCATGCGTATGCCGCAACACGGCGAAGGCTATTGGACTAACGGGGAAAATCGGCGGCAAACGCAGCGATTCGCTCAACATGACCGGATAGCCGCCTGCCGACAACATGGCCCAACCAACTAACGGTATGGTTAGCATTAACACATACAGCAACCAATGCGATGCGTGCGCAGCGAATTTTTGCAGCGCAGGCAGATCGGCGGGCAGTGGCGGCGGCGGATTGCGCAATCGCACGATTAGTCGCACCACAGCGAGCAAAAGTATGGCGATGCCAAGTGGCTTATGAATGCGGATCAACCATTCATGCCGCTCCGATACCGATGCCACCATGCCGACGCCGATGAAAAGCATCGCCAGTATCATCACGGCCATCAACCCATGCAGTACGCGCGCGGCGAATACAAATTGTGTGGACGGTGTGTTCATCACTTGGCCTCCGGCGTGGCCTGTGCTGCAGCGGTACCAGGCAAGTGGGCCTCCTCACTGGTGCGGCGAAGATACGACGTGGCATACGCCGCCGAGCGTGCAGGCAGCAACGGATCATCCGAGGCCTGGATACCATCGGGCAGCACGAGCGGGTCGTAATTGATGTCGCGGCACTCCCCGTTTTCCTGCGGCGTAGTGCTGGTGAGTACCAGCGTGCCGGCGTCGATATCGCGGCGATCCGACGGCCACGCTTTGGTGGCGTCATTGGTGGGATCGCCAGGATTGGCGAACGTCACCCATAAGTGCCAACGCTGCGGGCCCTGTGCAAGTCGTTGCGTCAGATCCGCATCCAGATAATCTGGATCAGTGCTGCCAGGCGTTGTGTTGGGGGTCTCGGACACCATACGCCAACGCACTGCGTGCGGTGCGCCATTCGCGTCGACCAACACAAAAGCATTCAAGCTCCAGTAGCTCTCCGTCACATAGCTCGATGACGGCTTCGCCGTTTTCACCCAAGCGAGGAATGCTGAGGTTTCCGGATGCGATGCAAAGAATGCTCCCAGCTTTGCCGGATTGGGTTTACCGGTGGCGGGATCCGGTTGCTGCGCCTGCAGCTGTTCATAGAACGCTTGCGGCGTGCTCACTGGAAACACCGGCATGCTGTTCATCCCCGTGCGCCACTGCTGGCCGTTCGTCTGCGTAAAGCGCAAGGCCATGCTGCGAATCGGCACGCTGCTATCGGGTGCATAAGGATTGCCGCTGGGAACAGCAAAGCGCCCGACTACCGGTGTGCGACCCGGCGCAAACACCTGCGCGACCGAATAGGGCTGTGCATTGCCGTTGCTGTCGAAGTAGCCCGCCACGCACACGCCTTTGGCGTGATTACGACGATAGCCTGGAAACACGCCCGCATTGGCCTGCAACTGATTCACCAAACGCTGTGCGGTTAGCCGATGCGGTGCCAGCCAGCCACCGACGTAGCCGAATGCGAGAACGATAACGAGAAGCACGACGGCAATCAGTGCGAATCGCAGAAGAACGCTGCGACCGCTGAGGGGAGGTGGAGCATTCATAGGATCAGTTCCTCGCCGATGAAGGGTCTGTATGTCCACGAGAAGGAATCATCCTCCCGGGGGAGCGCGGTGTCTTGTGTTTTAAAAAGGAGATCGTGCCGAAGGTTCTTATCTCGCACCGTAACTCGCGTAATTTCCTCTCTTTCGGGCGCTGAACGCATAAGGTTACATTATTGTTTGTCGGTGAAGACCTGCGTGCGTCTATCCGGGTGGTTTACTATCGACACGCTGTCTTCAGGGGGTGAAGCGTGAATTCTCGCGGGAAAATGTTCCTGGCCATAGGGGGGGCTGCCTTCATCGCAGCCGCATGGGGCACGATCGAGTTGGGTCAGCGTGTCGCCACGCAGATGGTGGCGAATACGCCACTGCATAACCCTCCTCCGGTGACATCGGATCTTCCGATGGCCAAGCCGCGCGTTTTCAGCGAGCAAGAAACGAAAATATTCCTTGCCGCGGCGAAGCGGGCGGAAAACATCGCCGATCCACTGCAACGTTGTATGGCCTATCCGGATCCGCCGGGCAGCCATTGGTCTGCAAATGCGGTACGCGCGTACTGCCAATATCGCTATCAGCCGATCATGTCGTTGGCCGAAGCGACCGATCTGATTGAGCACGGCAAAGCGGCCGAACTCGATCAACGACTCAGCGATGCACTGCAGGCGCAGCGCACGCAACCGGAAGCAGCCGGTCGTCTCGATCGGATTTTCGCCACCGATTTCGACAATGGTTCGTTTGCAGTCCGTTCCCTTCTAGACGCCTGGAAGCGAGATTCCCCAAGCAGTGCTTTCGCCTATGCGGCGAGCGGCTATGCCTATGTAGCCATGGCTCAGGACGCACGCGGTACGGATTGGATACGCAATACGCAACGAGACAACATCGATGCCATGGATCGGCTTACTGCCGAGGCCGATACGGATTTGCAGCAAGCCATCAAGCTCAATCCACAGATCACGCCGGTGTACGTCGCGATGATCCATGCCGGTGGTATCAGCCTCGGACGCACGTATGCACTGCATGCCGCGGATGCCGGACTTAAAGTCGCCCCTACCGACTTTTCCATCTATCGACAGTTTATGTGGTTGATGACGCCGGAGTGGGGCGGTTCGCTGCAAGACATGCGCGGTGTTGTCGCAACGGGTTTGTCGCACGCTGCGCAGAATCCATTGTTGCTGCTGCAGAAGGCGGATGTGCCCGCCTACGAGGCCAACGTGCGCGATTGTTGCGATCGTCCCGTGTTGTCTCAGCAATTTGGTAACGTCTTCGATGAGGTGGGCACCGATACCTTGATGGCAGAAGCCGGTAGGACCGCCGCTCGCAACAATCTGCCGACTGTCGCGGCCGTCTATCTGTCTGAGGCGTTGCGATTTAATCCAGATCGGGATGATGAACGTCGCATACGCGCGAAAACCGTGATTGCGTTTGGTGCGCCGGAGATCGCACTCAGCGATGCCAACAAGCTGATTGCCGATCGACCCGGAAACGTACGCGACTACCGCGTGCGCGCCTACGCGCTTGTGTCAACCGGCGATTACCAGCATGCGGTGACCGATCTGCAAACAGCCATCCAGCTCGATCCCCGTGACGTATGGTCGCAATCGCAGCTGGGACGCATCTATGTTTATTCGATGCGCGAGTGGGACAAAGGCTGGGATATCTCCAGTCGCTTGATACAAGATCATCCCGATCAGCCCAGCGGATGGATCTTGCGGGCCAGCATCCAGAAGCGACAGCCGCGTGCCGGCCTGGACGATACGCTGCGATATTTCATCGCCCACTTCGGTAACGATCCCAAGCAGCAGGGGATGGTCAACGAAATGCGCCGACTGCAGGCCGAACGCGCCCAGGCGGCCAGCGGTGGTGTGCGGGCTGCGGCGTTGGTGCGCCCCGTGTCGGGGCGCTAAACGGGGCGCGAGGAGGGCGGCCTCGCCTATACTTCGGGTCTGTCTGACCGGAGCACGCCATGAACGCCCCCACCCGCATCGACACCACTCGCACCATTCGCGCCCCACGTGGCACGGAACTGAGCTGCAAAAGCTGGCTCACCGAAGCCCCGTACCGGATGATCCAGAACAACCTGGATCCGGCCGTGGCGGAAAATCCCGCCGAACTGGTGGTCTACGGCGGCATCGGCCGCGCCGCGCGCAACTGGGAGTGCTTCGACGCCATCCTGCGCGCCTTGCGCGATCTCAACGACAACGAAACCTTGCTGGTGCAATCGGGCAAGCCGGTCGGCGTGTTTACCACCCATCCGGATGCGCCGCGCGTGTTGATTGCCAACTCCAACCTGGTGCCGGCCTGGGCCAACTGGGAACACTTCAACGAGCTCGATAAGAAAGGCCTGATGATGTACGGCCAGATGACGGCTGGCTCGTGGATCTACATCGGTTCGCAGGGCATCGTGCAAGGCACCTACGAAACCTTCGTGGAAATGGGCCGCCAGCATTACAACGGCAGCCTCAAGGGCAAATGGATTCTCACGGCGGGTCTCGGCGGCATGGGCGGCGCGCAGCCGTTGGCCGCGACGCTGGCCGGCGCGTGCTCGCTCAATATCGAATGCCAACAGAAGAGCATCGACTTCCGCCTCAAGACACGTTACGTCGACGAACAAGCCACCGATCTCGACGACGCTCTCGCACGCATCGAGAAATACACCAAGGCCGGCGAAGCCAAATCCATCGCGCTGCTCGGCAACGCCGCCGACGTGCTGCCCGAACTCGTACGCCGTGGCGTGAAGCCCGACGCCGTGACCGACCAGACCAGCGCACACGATCCCGTTAACGGCTATCTGCCGCAAGGCTGGACCGTCGAGCAATGGTTCGAGCGCCGTAAGAGCGATCCCCAAGGCACCCGCGACGCCGCCAAGAAATCCATGAAGAAACACGTGGAAGCCATGCTCGCTTTCCACACACAAGGTATTCCCACCTTCGACTACGGCAACAACATCCGCCAGATGGCCAA
>JAATFF010000095.1 GCA_015655335.1 Lysobacterales bacterium
ACCTGCATGAGCTGCAGATAGTCGATCACGATCAGACCGAGACCACCGTGCTCGCGATGCAGACGTCGCGAGCGCGACCGAAGCTCCACCGGCGAGAGGCCCGGCGTATCGTCGATAAAGATCTTCGCTTCGGAGAGCAGCGCGATCGCATTCGTGACGCGCGGCCAATCCTCTTCGGCCAGATCGCCGTTGCGCAGATGCTGCTGATGGATGCGGCCGACGGAAGAAATGAGACGGAAAGCCAGCTGCGAGGCGGACATTTCCATCGAAAACACCGCAACAGGCTTCTTTGCGCGAAGCGCTGCTGCCTCGGCGATATTTAATGCAAACGCGGTCTTGCCCATCGACGGGCGCGCCGCGACGATGATCAAGTCGGAGGGCTGCAAACCCGACGTGAGATTGTCCAGATCGGTGAAGCCACTGGAAATACCAGTGAGCTGACCGCGATTCTGGTAACGCTCATGCAACAGGCGGAACGCATCTTTCACCGCCTCGCGCATCGACACGGTGTCTTTACGCCCGCGCGCGCCGGATTCGGCGATATGGAATACGCGTTGCTCGGCGCTTTCCAGCACCTCTTGCACGCCTTTGCCTTCGGGCCGATAGCCGTCTTCCGTAATCGCGGTACCGGCGTCGATCAACTGCCGCAGCACGGATTTCTCGCGCACGATCTCCGCGTAAGCGGCAATGTTCGCGGCGCTTGGCGTGGAGTTGGCCAGCTCGACCAGGTAACTGGCACCGCCAACCATCTCGGCCAAGTTGTTAGCCTCGAACCAATCGCCGAGCGTCACGGCATCGCACGGCATGCCCTTGTTGGCCAGCTCCGTGATAGCGCGCCAGATCAGCCGATGGTCCTTGCGGTAGAAGTCTTGCTCGCCAAGCTTGTCGGCCACTTTGTCCAGCGCATCCGCCGCCAGCATCAGACCACCGAGCACCGCCTGTTCCGCATCGATGGAGTGCGGCGGCACGCGTAGGGCTTCGATGGCGCTGTTGTTGGATTTACGCTCGGGTACAAAGGACATGGACATTCCCTGTTGCAAGGAAAGGCGCACAGGCCGCATCGGCAGGCACGGCTAGTGAGCATACGCAACAGCGTCTCAGACGGTAAGACAACAAGTCTGTGGCAATGCTGTGGATATGTTGTGAACAGACGTGGATAAAAGCGCCTGCGCCTCCGCCTGAAAACAAACGGGCGCCATGTGGCGCCCGTTTGCATCCATCCAAAGATGGCGTAGCGGCTTACTTCTCGCCGACCACGATCACCTTGACGGTGTTCTGCACGTCGGCGTGCAGGGCGATCAGCACGTCGAATTCGCCGATATGGCGGATCGGGCCTTCGCCTTGGATCACTTCACCCTTGTGGATGTCGTGACCGGCAGCCTGCAGCGCATCGGCGATCTCGCGCGGACCGACCGAGCCGTACAGCTTGCCTTCCGGGCTGGCGTTGGCGCTGATGGTCACCGACACGTCAGTCAGCTTGGCCTTGCGCGACTCGGCGCTGGCCAGCAAGGTATTAGCCTTGGCTTCGTATTCGGCACGACGCTGTTCGAACGCGGCGAGGTTCTCGGCGTTCACGCGCACGGCCTTGCCCTGCGGCAGCAAGTAGTTGCGGCCATAACCCGGCTTCACGTTGACCTTGTCGCCGAGGTTGCCGAGATTGCGCACTTTCTCGAGAAGAATGAGTTCCATGGTGGTTCCTTAGATTCGTTAGCACCGGTGTGGCCCGGCGCAGCCGTGGACGGTTGTCCGAAGTGTTACCCCTCTCTTCGTCAACAACTATGTAAACGAGGAGAGGGTTGGAGCACGCCCTTCTCCCGCTAAGGAGAAGGGCTCACGATCGATTAAACGTCGTGGTTATCGGTGTACGGCAGCAGCGCCAGGAAGCGGGCGCGCTTGATGGCCGTGGCCAGCTGACGCTGGTAGCGAGCCTTGGTGCCGGTGATGCGGCTGGGAACGATCTTGCCGTTCTCAGTGACGTACTGGCGCAACGTGTTGAGATCCTTGTAGTCGATCTCTTTGACGTTTTCAGCCGTGAAACGGCAGAACTTGCGGCGGCGAAAGAACTTGGACATGGCTTGGACTCCTATCAGTCTTCGATTTCAACGTCGTCGCTATCGGCGCGACCCACGCGGCGGTCGTCGCCATCGGAATCGTCGTCACGGCGGCGTGAGGACTTGGCGTCATCCTTTTCCTTGCTCTTAAGGATGAAGGACTGCTCGGTATCGGCCTCGTCGCGCTTGACCACCAGGTGGCGCAGCACGGCGTCGTTGAAGCGGAAACCCGACTCCAGCTCGTTCAGCGCGTTCTGGCTCACTTCGATGTTGAGCATGACGTAGTGAGCCTTGGCCAGGTTCACGATCGGGTATGCCAGCTGGCGGCGGCCCCAGTCTTCCAGGCGGTGGATCTTGCCGCCGTCGGCCGTGATCAGCGCCTTGTAACGCTCGATCATCGCCGGAACCTGCTCGCTCTGGTCAGGGTGGACCAGAAACACTACTTCGTAATGACGCAAGGTCATTGGGGAAACTCCTTATGGATGCGACCCTTACGGGCCTCGCAGCCTCCCGCGGATACGGTGAGACAAGAGACTGCCCATGCCCTGTGGGGTATGGACAGAAGCGGAATTGTAAGCGGGATCAATCAGTCAGCGCAAGTCGCTGAATTGACTGGAGATGGGCAGGGGTGAAGGGTGTGCCGCCCCGTCAACGCAATCTGTCGTCCCGGCGAAAGCCGGGATCCGGCGTCTTGACCGCCATCAGGCGCTGGGTCCCGGCTTTCGCCGGGACGACGGGGAATATGGGCGGTTGGAGATCAGGGACGCGGGACTTACCCAACCGTAAAACTTTCCCCGCAGCCGCACTCCCCCGTCGCATTGGGGTTGTGGAACACGAAGCTCGCGTTGAGCCCCTGGCGTTGAAAGTCGATCACGGTGCCATCCACCAGCGCCAGGCTCTTGGCATCCACGATCACCGGCACGCCGTCGATCTGGAAAGTCTGGTCGTCGGTGCCAACGGTATCGGCCAGGTCCACCACGTAAGCGAATCCCGAACAGCCGGTTCGTTTCACACCGAAACGAATACCCGCAGCCGCGGGCGTCTGCGTCAGAAACTGGCGCATGCGTTGATTGGCGGAGGCAGTAATAGAAATAGTCATAAGAGTCGGCACTTCCTGCATGTCGCAGTGCAGGCAACGGCTACATTATCATGCCCGCTTGCCTTAACGCCCTACATAGATGGGCGCCTTTCCCAGGAGTTTCAATCCATGACGGTGGTCAGCGTCAAACAGGCTCTTTCCGGCAAGCTCGAAGCCGGCAGCAAGGTCACAGTGCGCGGCTGGGTACGAACCCAGCGCGAATCCAAGGCCGGCCTGTCCTTCGTCAATGTTACCGACGGTTCATGCTTCGACCCGATCCAGGCCGTTGTGCCGGCGACGCTGGCCAATTACGAGAGTGAGGTAAAACACCTTACGACCGGTGCCGCTCTCATCGTCAGCGGCACGCTGGTTCCGTCTCAGGGCAAGGGCCAGGCGTTCGAACTCCAGGCGGACAGCGTGCAAGTCACCGGTTTCGTGGACGATCCGAACACTTACCCCATCCAGCCCAAGCCACACTCCATGGAATTCCTGCGCGAGGTCGCGCATCTGCGTCCGCGCACTAATTTGTTTGGCGCTGTGACGCGCGTTCGTCACACCATGATGACGGCGATCCATCGTCACCTGACCGAGCAAGGTTTCTTCTGGATCAACACGCCGATCATCACCACCTCCGATGCCGAGGGTGCTGGCGATATGTTCCGGCTGTCCACGCTGGATCTGGCGAACCTGCCGCGTGACGAAAAAGGCAAGATCGATTTCCGCAAGGATTTCTTCGGACGCGAAGCGTTTCTCACCGTATCCGGTCAGCTCAATGTCGAAGCGTATGCCTTGGCGATGAGCAAGGTGTACACCTTCGGCCCGACTTTCCGTGCCGAAAACTCCAACACGCCGCGCCATCTGGCGGAGTTCTGGATGGTGGAGCCGGAAATTGCCTTCGCCGATCTGGCTGCCGACGCGGACTGCGCCGAGGCGTTCCTGAAAGCGATTTTCAAGGCGGTGCTCGAAGAGCGCACCGATGACATGGCGTTTTTCGCCGAACGCGTGCAACCAGATGCCATCACGCGCCTGGAAAACTTCATCGCCCAGCCGTTCGAACGCATCGACTACACCGATGCCATCGAAATCCTTAAAAAATCCGGTCAGAAATTCGACTTCCCCGTTGCCTGGGGCGTCGATCTGCAAACCGAACATGAGCGCTATCTGGCTGAAAAGCATATTGGCCGTCCGGTCGTGGTGATGAACTACCCCGAGCAGATCAAAGCCTTCTACATGCGCCTGAACGATGACGAGAAAACCGTCGCCGCAATGGATGTGCTCGCCCCCGGCATTGGTGAAATCATCGGTGGCGCCCAGCGCGAGGAGCGCCTGGACTACCTCGACCGACGCATGACCAAGTTCGGTCTCGATATCGCCACGTACGGCTGGTATCGTGACCTGCGTCGATATGGCACCGTACCCCACGCTGGCTTCGGCCTCGGTTTTGAACGTCTGTTGGTGTACGTCTGCGGGTTATCCAACATCCGCGATGCCATCCCTTATCCACGCGCAGCTGGTAGCGCCGAATTCTGATTGATCCCGCACATGCGTCTCCGACTCCTGCTCACGCTTGCACTTACTCTCCTGCTTGGCGCCTGCCATAGCGTCAAGCTGCCGTCGATTCCATTGCCGACCAACATCCTGCCGCAAAGCCCGCCACCCAAAACGGTGGCCGATGCGAAGAAGCAGCTTGATCAGGCAACGCCTTGCTGTACGAGCTTTGCCGATTTCTCGTACCAGACGCGTTTGCCGTGGCGTCCGCAACAGTTCGTGCTGGGTAACGGCAGCCCTGTAGCCGCGATCAACGGTATACGCAGCTATTTCCTGGCCTTCGCACTGCCGCCCGACGCCAAGCTGCCTTACAAGATCGCACTGAAGTCCGAACTCAGCAGCCGCTCCGTGATGAGTTCCAGCTATCTGTTTGCACCCAGCGTGGTGCAACTCGACGATGCGTTCCAGCCGATCGATTCGCAGGACGTCAAACTGTGCGAATACATGGGCTGGAGCAGCAGCGACAGCGGTGCGTTCGGCAGCGTCGCCATCACGGACAAGCGGGCGCGCTACGTGGTTGTCTACAGCTCTGGCAAGCAACAGGCGGACAACACGTATTGGGAACAGTCCGCGAGTACCTTCTCCACATCGAGCACCAGCACACCTGAAGCCGTCAGCATGGGCGGTAGTTACAAAATCCAGCATGGCCCCGATGGCACGGTTTGGGTCGGCATGATGGATAAGAACTATGCCGAAGCGGTGAACAAGGCCGTCTGTGGTAAGGCACCGCAAGGCGAAGGTTTATTGCATACCTTGCACACGGATTTGCCGCACTTGAGCTGGAGCAGCCTTTGACTCAACTCGTGGTCTACATCGGCTTGCTGCTGATCGGCCTTGCATGTTTCATCACGCACGCCGTATTGCCTTTTCGCATTGCCAAACGTCTGCGCCAGGATTACCCGCAGCATTGGAAAGTGATCGTAGACACGGGTAGCGGCGCCGCCGCGCGTGGGCCGCAGCTGTGGCTGCGGATGCAGCATGTCTTGCGTTCGCCGGCGATTGCCGCTATCGACGATGCTGCGATTACGCGTCTTTGGCGCGTCTGGCGCTACAGTCAGTGGGTCGCGTGGACGTGCTGGATTGCCGCGCTCGCCCTTCAATGGTTCAGTCATTCCTGAGCTTGCGTCGACGTTCCGAGGAGATCGTATGGAGCTGAATCTGAGCGGCCGTCATGCATTGGTGTGCGGCGCATCGCAAGGCATTGGTCGCGCGACGGCCATCGAACTGGCCGAACTGGGCGCCAATGTCACCCTATTGGCACGCTCCGCCGAGCAGCTGAAGGCACTCGCCGACAGCTTGCCGCGAAAGCATCCAACCCAACACCACGACTGGCGCAGCGTCGACATGCAGGACACCCACGGCCTGCAAGCCGCAGCGGTCGAGATCGTCGCAGCCCATCCCGTTCACATCCTGATCAACAACACGGGCGGCCCGCCTGGAGGCCCCGCCTACAGCGCCGAGCCGGCAGCATTCGAAAACACGTTCCGGCAGCATCTGCTCGCGGGCCAAGTGCTGTTGCAGGCGGTGCTGCCCGGCATGCGCGACAGCGGCTATGGGCGTCTGGTCAATGTCATTTCCACCTCGGTGAAAGAACCGATTCCGGGGCTTGGCGTTTCCAATACGATCCGCGCCGCCGTGGCCGCCTGGTCGAAAACACTGGCAGGCGAACTCGCCGTCGATGGCATTACCGTCAACAACGTGCTGCCGGGCTATACCCGTACTGCCCGCCTGGATGGGCTACTCGCCGCGCAATCGAAAAAGAGTGGCCGCAGCGAGCAGGAGCTGGCCGAGGAAATGGCAGCCGCCGTTCCGGCGCGCCGCTTCGGCGAACCGGCCGAAGTGGCAGCGGTCATTGCGTTTCTTTGCACGCCGGCGGCTGCCTACGTCAACGGTGTCAGCATTGCGGTGGATGGCGGCAGAACGCGGGCGCTTAGCTAGACATCGATACGCATGCGTTCGGTGCAATCGGACCGAACAGGCTCTAAGCTTGTGCGGATGCCAAGCACTCGCCTCGCCAATCTGATTGATGGCCGCCTGCAGGCGCCCCAGGACAATCGTTGGCTCGATATTCACGAGCCAGCCACCGGCACAGTGTTCGCGCACTGCCCCGATTCCACCGCTGCCGATGTCGATGCTGCCGTGCTCGCGGCGCAAAAAGCGGCACCCGCATGGATGACGACGCCATCGGATGAGCGCGCCCGCCTGCTTCATCGTCTCGCAGATCTGATCGAAGCCAGACTCGACGAATTCGCCGAGCTCGAATCGCGCGATAGCGGCAAGCCGGTGGCCCTCGCCAAGCGCCTGGATATTCCGCGTGCGGTTTCCAATCTGCGTTTCTTCGCGGCCGCCGTCATGGCGTGGGACAGTGAATCGCACGCCATGGAGACCGGCGCGATCAACTACACGTTGCGCCGCCCTCTCGGTGTGGTCGGTTGCATCAGCCCATGGAATCTTCCGCTCTATCTTTTTACCTGGAAGATTGCCCCGGCTCTCGCCAGCGGCAACACGGTCGTGGCGAAGCCTTCGGAGATCACACCATGCACTGCCGCACGGCTCGGCGAGCTGAGTATCGAAGCAGGCTTTCCGCCCGGCGTACTGAATATTGTGCAGGGACGCGGCCCAAGCACTGGTCAGGCGATTGTCGAGCATCCTGCCGTCAAAGCGGTGTCCTTCACCGGTAGCACGCGCACCGGCGCCAGCATCGCCGCCACGGCAGCGCCGCACTTCAAGAAAGTATCGCTGGAGCTTGGCGGCAAGAATCCGGCCATCGTTTTTGCCGATGCCGAACTTTCGGACGATAACCTGGACACCATCGTTCGCTCGGGCTTCGCCAACCAGGGCGAGATTTGCCTGTGCGGTTCGCGCTTGCTGGTGCAGCGTTCGATCTACGACACGTTTCGCGAACGCTATCTGGCGAAGGTAAATGCCCTGCGCGTCGGCGATCCGCAGGATGCCGCCAGCGATTTGGGCGCCCTGGTTTCTCGCGAACATTTCGACAAAGTAATGCGTTGCATCGGGCAAGCACGTGACGAAGGCGGCCACATTCTCACCGGCGGTCATGCATTGACGCTTTCCGGACGCTGCGCCGAGGGCTGGTTTATAGCGCCCACGGTGATCGAAGGATTGTCGAACGACAGCGTCACCAACCAGCAGGAGATCTTCGGACCCGTCGTCACGCTGATACCGTTCGACGATGAGGCCGAGGCGTTGGCAATCGCCAATGGCACCGGTTATGGCCTTGCCGCTTCGCTATGGACCCGCGATCTTTCGCGTGCGCACCGGCTGGCCACGCAATTGGAATTCGGCATCGTGTGGATCAATTGCTGGCTGCTGCGCGACCTGCGCACGCCATTCGGCGGCAGCAAGCAATCCGGTGTCGGACGTGAAGGCGGAACAGAAGCACTGCGCTTCTTCACCGAACCACGCAACATCTGCATTCGCTACTGAGGAAGACAACTTGAGCAGCCCACTGCAGGATCTGATCGACAGCAACCGTCGCTGGTCAGCCGAAATGACTCGCGCTGATCCACAATTTTTCGAGCGCCTCGCCAAACAGCAGTCGCCCAAGTACCTGTGGATCGGATGCTCCGATTCGCGCGTACCCGCCACGCAGATCGTGGACTTGCCCCCCGGCGAGATCTTCGTACAGCGCAATGTGGCCAACGTGGTATCGCATACAGATCTGAACTGCCTCAGCACCATCCAGTTCGCCGTGGACGTGCTGAAGGTGGAACACATCATCGTGGTCGGCCATTACGGCTGCGGTGGTGTGCAGGCAGTGCTCGACGAACGACGGCTCGGCCTGGTCGACAACTGGCTGCGTCATGTGGGCGACGTGGCGCAAAAGCACACCGACACGCTCGCCTCGCTCAGCTCCATGTCTCTGCGCAACACGCGCTTGTGCGAACTCAACGCCATCGAACAAGTCGTCAACGTGTGCCAAACCACCATCGTGATGGAAGCATGGGAGCGCGGACAGGCACTCTCGGTGCATGCTTGGTGTTACAGCCTGGCCAATGGGTACATGCATGACCTGGGCATGCATGTCGATTCGCGCCAGTCACTGCGCCCGACTTATGAGCAAGCGCTACAACAACTGATGCGACACGTCGGAGAACCGCGATGAGCGACGTGGTGCGCACGGATACGGCGCCAGCGCCGGTGGGTGCTTATCCGCATGCGCGACGTGTCGGCGACTTATTGTTTCTTTCCGGTGTTGGGCCGCGCCAACCTGGCACGAATGCCATCCCAGGCAATGTCCACGATGCCGATGGCCGATTGGTCGGCTACGACATCGAGCAACAATGCCGGCAGGTTTTCGCCAATGTGCGTGCGGTGCTGGAAGCCAGCGGTGCGCGCTGGGAGCACCTGATCGATGTCACGGTGTTTCTGACTGACATGACGCGCGACTTCCCCATCTACAACCGTCTCTACGCCGAGCACTTCAAAGGCGTCGATGCCTGCCGCACTACACTAGGCATTACCGCACTGCCTACACCGATTGCCATCGAGCTCAAGTGCATCGCAGCACTGCCGTCTTCGACGAGCTGACATTAAAAACCCCGGCTGGCAGAGCCAACCGGGGTTCTCGGTATACCGAACCGTATTACAACAACGATTACTTCCCGCCAGCCGTGCTGCTGGAAGCCGGAGCGGTGCTACTGGCTGCTTTCTTGTGCGACTTGTGGCTGGTCGACGACGTACCCGACTTCGCCTTGTGATGTTTGGCAGGAGCCGACGAGCTCGACGCAGCAGCCGGAGCGGCCGCCGAAGAATCCTGGGCGAACACCGAACCGGAGAGGGCCACACCAGCAACGAGCAGAGAAGCGATCGCAAGTTTACGCATCATGATCATGAGCCTCGAGATTTTTTGATTGCCACGGACCCGGCCGGAACCCGGCAAACGCGGGCGGCGTGGCACTACCAACAATGCATCGACTTCGGCATACCGGAACTGAACGGCAGTAAGGAATGATGAGGATTTGCTGACAAATTGACCAAGCTTCCCAAATCAGGCTCCAAATACTGTTTTCTACCGAAATTCGTCTAGACATTTTTGTAACAATTGGCGAATCGTGCCCTGCACCATGGGTGCCTTCGTTGCATCCCAAACGAAATTTTCTTCGTTCATGTACTGACACTGGGCCAGCTCCAGCTGCACGGCGTGAATACGCTCGCTCGGTTGCCCGAAATGGCGCGTGATGTAGCCCCCTTTGAAACGTCCGTTGAGCACGAAGTCGTAGCGCGATTGCGCCTCCATGACGCGGGTAAGGCTCCATTGCAGATCAGCGCTGCAACTGGATCCGTCGGCCGTGCCGAGATTGAAATCCGGCAACCGCCCTTCGAATAGCATAGGCACGCGACTGCGAATCGAATGCCCTTCCCACAGCACTACCCGGCCATATTGTGCTTTCAATCGCGCAATTTCTTCCGCCAACGCCAGGTGATAGGGATGCCACCATGTATCGACTCGTTGGCGAATTTCGTCAGCATCCGGTTCCTGGCCATCCAAGTAAAGCGGCTCGCCATCGAAGCCGATGGTGGGAACCAGACCGGTTTCACGCCGCCCGGGATACAAGGCCTGCCCGTCGGCAGGACGATTGAGATCGATCACGTAGCGCGATGCCACCGGCTTTAGCACGCTGGCGCCCAGCTCCTGGGCAAGTGGTTCGTACAACCGCGCGACATGCCAGTCGGTATCGGGCGAGCGACGTGCTGACGGATGCAGGCGCTTTGTCAGTTGCTCGGGAATGTAGCTGCCGTCATGCGGCAAGCTGATCAGGAGCGGCGCGCTGCCGCGTGTAAGGGTGAAGGTTTCCATCTACTGAGTTTGTACCGTTCCCACTCAATGCAGCAACAGCAGCTCCTCGGCTGCCGTCGGATGAATCGCAATGGCCGCCTTCAGGTCGCGCCAATACAGGCCGTTCTGCATGGCCACCGCAAAACCTTGCAGCAATTCGTCGCTGCCCGGTCCCAGCACGTGAATGCCGACCACTTTGCGATCGGCCCCAATGCAAACAAGCTTGATCACGCTTTGTTCCGAACGTCCCGCCACCATCCACTGTAGCGGCGTATGGCGTCCGCTGTGTACGCTCACAGCATCGCCGTGGCGGGCGCGCGCTTGCCGCTCGGTCAGCCCGACCATGCCCAACGGCGGCTCGGCAAAGAGCACACTGGGAATGGCGCTGTCGTCGAATTTGGCATCGGGATCACCGCCGACCAGCCGCTCAGCCAGCGCGCGGCCCGCGGCAACGGCAACCGGCGTCAGCGGCTTACGGTCGGTCACGTCCCCAACGGCGCAAATGCCCGGCACACTCGTGTTCTGGTAGGCATCGACCAGCACATGACCACGTTCGTCGCAGGCGACACCGACTTGTTCCAACCCCATGCCGCCACTGTTCGGGACGCGCCCGACAGCCCACAACAACGCGTCGAACGCACCATATTCAACACCATCGGCCGTCTCCAGGGTGATCGCGCCGGGCTCGCCGCGCGCCGCGGTCACGTGTGCGTTGCGCACGACGCGAATGCCATGAGCCTGCATTTGCGTCGATAACACCTCGACCAACTCGATGTCGAAGCCGGACAGTAAATCCTCGCGAACCAACAGATCCACCATGCAGCCCAGCGCATGCAGAACGCAGGCGAATTCCACCGCCACGTAACCGCCGCCCACGATAGCGATGCGCTGCGGCGGCGACTCGAGCGTGAAGATGTCATCGGAAAGCATGCCAAGTTCGAAGCCCGGCACATCCAGTCGACGAGGATGTGCGCCCGTTGCGATCACAATTTGCGGCGCACTCGCTCGCAAACCTGTTGCCGTCGCCACCGTGTCGGTCGAAAGCAGGTGCGCCGCTTCGGCGATCACGCGGATGCCGGCCGCGTGAAGACGTGTTTCATAACGGCTGCGAATGCCGGCGATGTAGCGGTCTCGCAACTGGCGAAAGCGCGCCCAGTCCAATCGCAAGGGCGTCGTTTCGAAGCCGAAATCCGCCGCGAGGCGATGCATGTCTGCCATCTGCGCGGCAAACCACATGGCCTTCTTCGGCACGCAGCCACGGTTTACGCAGGTGCCTCCGAGTGCATCTGGATCAAATAGCGCCACCCGCGCGCCCAATCTCGTTGCATGCTGTGCAACGCTCAATCCACCAGAACCCGCTCCCAAGACGATCAGATCGAAGCGTTCGCTCATTCTTCATCTCCGTTCTGCGCGCACTGGCTGGACGACATCGCCACTACAAGCCGAAACGTGCCGGCGCGTAGGGCATGGGATCGAACGCGGGAGTCTTACCGCCAAACTGTGCGGCAACCAATTCGCCGGTTGCCGCCGACATGCTTACGCCCAACATACCGTGTGCGGTGGCCAGATGCAGGTTCGACCATCGCGTACTGGGGCCGATGATCGGTATCTCGTCCACGCTCATCGGCCGCCAACCCCACCACTCCTCCTGCAGCTCAGGACCCTCCGGCTCGTGCAAGCCCTCGGCCGCGCCACGCCGCAGTGCATTGAGCCGTGTGCGATTGAGTCCCTCCGCATAACCGGAGAACTCCATGGTGCTGCCCAGACGGAAGCCACTCTCCCACGTGGTGACACATACAGCAGCCTCGCGCAGCACGAGTGCATGGCGTGGTGCACGCGCCGGTCGACTGTAGGTCAGCGAATAACCTTTGCCAGGCTGCATAGGCAGACGCAAACCAAGACGCTGCCCTAGCAGTGGCGACCAAGCGCCCAACGCCATCAGCACGCGTTCGCCGGCGAAATCGCCGCGATTCGTGCCGACTCGGACGATACGGCGCCCGTCGGTTTCAAAACGTTCGATCTTGGCGCCGGTTTCGATCACGCCGCCACGTTCGCGCACCAAACGGGCCAATTCGGCCACGTAGCGGTCCGGGCGCAAGCGTGCGTCCTCGGGATGAAATAAGCCCCCTTGCACGCCCGGCTTAAGCGCCGGCTCCATCGCTTCGGTCTCCTCTCCGCTCAAGCGCTGGACAGGAACACCCAAACGATCGAGCAGTGCCGCGTGATGTCGTACGTCGGCCGTTAGCTTTGCCGTGCTTCGATACACGTAGAGCTGGCCCGCCTCGACAAACTCGCAGTCCAGCTGTTCGTCGTGTATCAGATCACCAAGCAAGCAACGAGAACGCTGGAGAATGGCCGAGCGCGCCTGGGCGGCGCGCTGAAAATCCTGCCAGTTGCAGTGCCGGGCAAAGCCCAACAGCCAGCGCAAGCGCGGAGCGTCGAATCGTGGATTGAGATACAGCGGGGCGTCCGCGCGAAGCATCGAGCGCAGGGCTACGCCCAGCATGCCCGGCATCGCCAACGGCGCGGCGTGGCTGGGGGTGATCGTGCCGCAGTTGCCGTGCGAGCTGCCGCACCCGGGAGTCCCCTGCTCCAGCACTCGCACACTGGCGCCGCCCTTGAGCAGATACAGCGCACAGGACAGCCCAATCACACCACCGCCAAGGATCAATACATCGCTACGGGAAGCATCCATCGGCCCATTGTAGCGATCCTGAGGATCGCCTTATGCCTCTACTTAGCCCATGTTGCAGCAAAGGCAACGATCCCGCCCAAATTGGTACTTGCGCGAAGCCGCGCATCGTCGCAGTCTGATGTCGCGCAACCACGACATTTTCCCCAATGCCAATGCGTCCAGTGAAGGTGATGTGCCTGTTTTGCACGACCGTGCTACTGGCATCGACCAGCGCGCACGCACAACCATCTGTGCCTTCGACCAACGAATTGCTGAAGCAGTTCGGAGCCGCACCGAACGGCCTAGCTCGCTACAACTATCTTAATTCGGTCGTCCCCGTGCTCGACGGCGACAACAAACTACTTGCGCAGCAATTGCTGGCTACCGTGGATAGCGAGTTGGGCCTGTACAACGAAGCGGTGATCGCGTTCCCATTCGACAATCGCATTGCGCCGCCCAAAAACACACCGTTGCCGCACACCGACGCCTGGCATAGCGTCAATGCCGCCGATGCTGTTGCGAGCCTTGCTGCCCAGCGTCATATCGTGATGATCAACGAAGCCCATCACGATGCGCATACACGCGAATTGACACTAGCGTTGCTGCCGCGCCTGCGGGCCTTGGGTTTTCGCTATTTTGCCGTTGAAGCTCTCAGCGACAAGGATACCGACCTGATGCATCGCGGCTACGCGACCGATACATCGGGCAGCGAATATTTACTTGAGCCGCTCTATGGCGAAATCGTGCGCCAAGCGATCAGGCTCGGCTACATCCTCGTGCCTTACGATTCCGATTCGGCATCCATCAATGATCGTGACGCCAAGCAAGCGAACACGCTTTACGAAAAAGTATTTGCGAAGGATCCGCAAGCCAAACTCTTTGTGCACGCCGGTTATTCCCACATCGATAAAGCCCCCGGCAATCTGGGCGACGATATCAAGCCCATGGCTATGCAACTCAAGGGCCTGAGCGGCTACGACCCTCTTTGCGTCGATCAAGTGCAATTTCGAGATGTGGCCGTCGGCGGTCTCGACTTTGGTTTTTACGCCAAGGTCGCCTCGCTTTTCTCCTCGCAAAACCCGATTGTCCTGCGCGATCAGCAGACGGACACCATCTGGAGCGCGGATCCCCGACAACACGACGTTACCGTCATTCTCCCGCCCGTGGCCGCACGCGACCTCGACACCAACGACAGCAAGAATCTCGACTTCAAACTCGACGTCCTGCGCCATATCGTCGTACTGCCACGCGAGCCCTTCGATATCGACAAACGGCCATCATGGCTGACACTTGGCGGCAAACGGTTTGCCTATCCGATCAGCACTGAGCTGTGCACAAAACAGATTCCCTGCGTGGTCGATGCTTACTACCCCAATGAGCCGGACAACGCGGTTCCTGCCGACCGCTACACCTTTGCCAGTCCGGGCGCGCGCAACGTGCTGTATCTCTACCCCGGGCATTACCGCCTGCGCGCCTGGAATGCTCAGGGCACAACCTTGTCCCAGCAAGAGATCAACGTTACAACGCCCTGATCGTTGTGCCGTTAGCAACGTTTCCGCCCCATCAACCTCGTCTAATCCCTAAGAACTTCCCTACAACCTATTGATTTGCTATAACCTCGGCGCAAACCACGCCGAGGTTTTTTATGGCCCAGGCCAGCAACGACGATACGGACAAACACAGATCGTTCGGACATGTGCTGCGCCTGGCGGCACTGATCGCCATGCTTTTGTTATTGGCGGCCTGTGCCGGCTCCCCGCGCCGCGAGGCGACCTACAAGCCTTCGCATTCGGAACTTGCCGACGAACCGGCGCGCGCACCGGAAAACTCGATAGGTACCGCCAACGACGTGCTGTTCCGCGCGATGGCCCTAGTCGGCACGCCCTACCATTGGGGCGGCAACACGCCTGCGGGTGGTTTCGACTGCAGCGGCCTGGTCGATTACATCTATCGCAACGCTGCCAACATCGCCCTGCCGCACAGCTCTCGCGACATGGCTTCGATTGACGGGCTCAAGGTTCACAGCATGGGGGATCTGATGAGCGGCGACCTGGTTTTCTTCAGCATCGGCGGCGGCATCAGTCATGTCGGTGTATACGTCGGCAAAGGCCGCTTCGTGCACGCCCCAAACAGCGGCGGCACCGTACGCCTGGACGATATCGACGGCCCGTATTGGCGCGACCACTTTGCCTACGGCAAGCGGCTGCTGGACTGAATCCCGATTGTTAAGTGTCTAACTTCCATTCCTTCACAAAATATATATTGTGCACAATTAAATTTGATACTATGCTTTGCTCATGAAAGCAGCACCCGAACCCACCCTGCTACTCGACGAACAGCTCTGCTTTGCGCTGTACGCCGCATCGCGTCGCATGACGGCAACCTACCGCCCACTGCTGGAGGCACTCGGCCTGACCTACCCGCAATACCTGGTGATGCTGGTGCTGTGGGAACGCGATGGACTGACCGTGCGAGAACTCGGCGCACGCCTGCAATTGGATTCCGGCACGCTCACTCCGTTACTCAAACGGCTGGAACAAGCTGGCTTGCTGGGTCGACGTCGTCGGCAAAGCGACGAGCGCGAAGTGGCAATCACCCTGACCCAAGCCGGCCAGAACCTGCATGTACGCGCAGCCGAGGTGCCGCGCTGCATGGCCGAACGTCTATGCATGACCGCAAACGCCTTCATCCGTCTGCGCGACGAACTCAAATCCCTAGCGACCCAACTGGCCGCACCCACCGACGAGCGAGACTAAACCCATGAGCAATCCGACCAAAGTCCTCTATACCGCCACCGCTACCGCTAAAGGCGGCCGCGAAGGTCATATCCACAGCAGCGATGGCGTGCTCGATTTCGATCTGAAAGTGCCGAAGGAACTCGGCGGCCCGGGCGGCCTCGGCAGCAACCCGGAACAGCTGTTCGCTGCCGGTTATGCCGCATGTTTCGAAGGCGCAGTGCGCTATGTGGCGCGCGAGAAGAAGGTCACGCTGAAGGACGCTTCGGTGACAGCACACGTCGGTATCGGTCCGCGCGAACCCACCGGCTTCGGCATCGCCGTGAAGCTTGAAGTGAGTCTGCCGGGCATCGACCATGCCGTCGCACAGGAACTGGTCGATACCGCTCATCGTGATATCTGCCCGTACTCGCATGCGACGCGCGGCAATATCGATGTGCAAATCACCCTGGTTTAATTTGCTTCACCAGCTAGAAACGACAACGGCGCCTTAGGGCGCCGTTGCGTTGTGCGTGATCTAAAAGAACTCAGTGCGCTTCGGCGCCCGGCGGATGGGCATGACCGTGCTGGATTTCTTCCGCAGTGGCATCGCGCACTTCTTGAACCACGACGTCGAAGTTGAGCGTCTTGCCGGCCATCGGATGATTGAGATCCACATCGATCGTACTCATGCCGACCTTATGCACCGTCACCGCACGCTGACCGCCCTCTTTGAGCGACAACACCGTCACCATGCCAGGCTTGAGGCGATTGCCCTGCTGGAAATATTTCTTCGGCACGCGCTGGATCTGACCTTCCTGGCGCTCGCCATAACCTTCGGCGGCCGGGATCTCGACCTGCAGCGTATCGCCTGCGCCATGTTCTTCCAGCGCCTTTTCCAGCCCCGGGATCAGCTGGCCATGGCCCAGCAGAATCCACAACGGCTGCCCATTTTCATGCGAGCTTTCCACCTTCTCGCCGTCCACGGTAAGCGTGTAGTGGAACGCGATGACCTTGTCCTTGCCAGCCTTCATTGCCTATCTCTCGGTAGAAACGAAAGCGGCAATTCTATCAGCTACGGGCGTTGCCGAAGCCCACACCACGCGCCTCCGGCCCCAGCCAGACCAGCAGCGCCAGCATCACCGCGACGACAGCCATCCAAAGCGACATCACTTGCGGCAGCCCCATTCCAGGCCGCCCCGCAAGCCACGATTGCGCCGTTGCTGTCCCGGCAGCGAGCAGGTTGCCCATCTGATATGCAAAACCCGGCAGCGTGCCGCGCACCGCGTCCGGCGACAACTCATTCAGATGGGTCGGCACTACACCCCAAGCGCCCTGCACCATCACCTGAATCAGAAAGGCGCCCAGACCCAGCAACAAGAATGAGCCGCCGTAGGTCCATAGCGGGATCACCGGAATGGCGAGCAACGCGGCAATGATCATGGCGCGACGACGGCCGATCTTCTCCGACCACGCACCGAAGAAAATCCCACCGACTAACGCTCCAAGATTCAGCAGTGCGACCAACACAAACGCGGCGCTCGACCCGGTGGGCAGATGCAGGTTCACTTCCTCAAACGTGTGATACATGTCCTGCGAACCATGGCTAAACATGTTGAACGCCGCCATCAGGCACATCAGATAAATTGCCAGTTTCCAATGACCGCGCATCGCCTCGAACAAGCTACGTTTGCCATGCTCGGCCTGGCTCGCCTCCCAAGCCGGCGACTCCGGCACCTTGCGTCGGATATACAGCACCAGCAACGCCGGCAACGCACCCACCACGAATAGACCGCGCCAGCCTATGTGATCCACGAGCAACCAGTTCACCAGTGCGCCGAGAAAGAAGCCGCATGGGTAACCGCTTTGCAGCAGGCCCGAGACCAAGCCGCGGGATTTCGGCGGAATGGATTCCATGACCAAGGACGCACCAATGCCCCACTCGCCTCCCATGGCAATGCCAAATAGAAACCGCAGGGCAAGCAGCACGGTAATCGATGGCGAAAACGCCGTCGCCAGCTCAAACATCGAAAACAGGATCACGTCGATCATCAGCACCGGTCGGCGTCCGTACCGATCGGCGAGCCGTCCAAACACAAGTGCACCCACCGGGCGCGCCGCAAGCGTCAGCAACACGCCCAAGGTGACTACCGTTCGATCGACGTGGAACTCGTTCGCGATGGCCACGATCACAAATGTGAACATGAAATAGTCGAACGCATCAAGCGTCCAGCCCAGAAAACTCGCCAGCACGGTATGCCGTTGCTCGTGGTTCAATTCCCGCAAGGCGGACAGGGTGGACATGCAAGGCTCCTGGTTTGAGAACGCAGGAGGCTAGCACGATGAATGGGGCTGCCGACGGCCCCTGCGTTATTCATGTATACTCGTCGTTGGGTCACGCCCGTCCGGGCGATACGTTCCCTCTTACCCCCATACAGCAACGCGGTTCTGCATGAACGCTCCGGGTTGCACAGGAGCATTTCATGTCATTCGAATCGCTGGGCCTTGCCCCTGCGTTGCTGCGCGCGCTTGCCGACCAAGGCTACACGCAACCCACCCCCATTCAGGCCGGCGCCATTCCGGTAGTGCTGGAAGGTCACGACCTGCTAGCCGCCGCACAGACCGGCACCGGCAAGACGGCCGCGTTCGCGCTGCCCTTGCTGCAACACCTGTCCACGGCCGGGCAAACCATGACCCGTCGTCCGCGCGCATTAATTCTGACGCCGACGCGCGAACTGGCCGCACAGATCTACGACAACCTGCGCGACTACGGCAAACATCTGCGCGTCAGCAGCGCCACGATCTTCGGTGGCGTGAGCATGGGTCCTCAGATCCAGGCGCTGCGTCGCGGCGTCGATATCGTTATCGCCACGCCGGGCCGTCTGGTCGACCACATGCAGCAGCGCACGCTGGACCTCAGCGGCGTCGAAGTGCTGGTGCTGGACGAAGCCGACCGCATGCTCGACATGGGCTTCCTGCCCTCGCTCAAGCGCATAATCAGCGCGTTGCCAAAGCAGCGTCAGACGTTGCTGTTCTCGGCCACGTTCGCGCCGGAAATCAAGTCGCTAGCTATGCAGTTCATGCATGCGCCGCGCGAAGTTTCCGTAGCGCCCGCCAATAGCGTCGCCACCACGGTCACCCATGAGGTGCATCCGGTCGATGCTTCCCGCAAGCGCGACCTGCTACTGCACGTGTTGAGCAAAGACAGCCGTCGCCAGACGCTGGTGTTCAGCCGTACGAAGCATGGCGCCGACAAGCTGGTGAGTTATCTGGAGCACTCCGGTCTGCGCGCAGCAGCTATTCACGGCAATAAGAGCCAGAACGCCCGTACCCGTGCGCTCAGCGATTTCAAGAGCGGCCGCGTTACCGTGCTGGTGGCGACCGACATCGCCGCACGCGGCATCGACATCGACCAGCTGCCGATCGTGATCAACTACGATCTGCCGATGGTGGCCGAAGATTACGTGCATCGCATTGGCCGTACCGGCCGTGCCGGTGCCGACGGCCTGGCACTGTCACTGGTCAGCCACGATGAATCCGGTTTGCTGCGCGATATCCGCAAACTGTTGGCGCAGGACCTTGCGATCAACGAAGTGCCCGGTTTCGAGCTGTCCTCACCGCTGCGCCTCGATGCCAATGCGCCCCGTCCGAAGCAGGGCCAGCGTCAGGCTCGTCCGCCACAACGCCAAGGTGGTCAACGCCAAGGTGGATCGCATCGCCCGCATGCCCACGCTCAGAACAACGGCGGCGGCGAGCATGCCATGGGCAATCGCAAGCGTCGTCCGCGCGGCAGCCGCCCGGCTGCGAAAGCCTAATCGCTGCAACGATTCAACCGCCCGGACAAATCCGGGCGGTTAGCACATGGTCTTCCCACACACCGGCGATCTGCAGATAGCACCTGGCGTAGCCTTCGCGCTCGAAACCTAGTTGTGTGAGCAGCTTCGCGCTGCGTTCGTTGCGTGGCAGATAGTTGGCCATCACGCGATGCAGACCTAACTCGCCGAAAGCTACGCCGATGCCTGACTCCAGCACCTCACGCATCAGGCCTTGTCCCTGCATGCGTGCGGCTACGCCATAACCAAGATGGCACGCCTGAAACGCACCACGCACGATGTTGGCAAAGGTGAAGGTGGCAAGGATCGCCTGCTCGTCGATGTCGAAGACGATCAAGGGATAGCCCCGATCGAGACGCGCATGCTCACGCCCATCGGCAATCGAATGTATGCAATGCGATAGCGTGTAGTACTCGGTATCGTGCAGAGGCTCCCACGGCGCCAGGTGGTCGCGATTTTCCACGCGATATTGCAGCAGTTTCGGTGCATCCGCTTCGTCGGCCAGACGAATGCGTGTGCGGGGTGTTTGCAAGGACAGCATCACGTTCACACTTTCTCCAGCATCCCGGCGATAACGCGGATGGTTGTTGCGAGGATGGGAATGATACGGAAACGCGCAACGATGCTCAGCGTTCCTGATCGGTCGGCCGCAGCAGCACCTCGTTGATGCTCATGTAGTCTGGCCGCGTTACGCAAAACAGAATGACATCGGCAATATCCTCCGCTTGCAGCTGACGCATTTGGCCGGCAAACACATTCACCGCCTGCTTGGTGGCGGCATGGCCGATGTGATCGCGCAACTCCGTATCCACCATGCCCGGCTCGATCACGCTGACGCGGATATTGTCCTTATAAACCTCCCGCCGCAGCGATTCGGAAAAACCCACCACGCCGAACTTGGTGGCCGCGTAAGCCGCCGAATTAGGATTGGCGACCCGGCCAGCCACCGATGACACATTCACGATGTGTCCGTCATGGCGCGCACGCATGCCGGCCAGCGCGGCCTGCGTGGAAGCAATCAGACTCAATACGTTCAACTCCAGCATGTGGCGCCAGCGGCCAAGGTCGGCTTCGGCGACGGGTTCGAGATACATCACGCCAGCGTTGTTCACCAAAATATCGAGACGGCCGTAATGCGCCTCGGTGTCTTTCACGATGCGTTGAGCTTCCGTTTCGTCAGCGAGATCGGCAACCAGTACCAACGGCTCGGCGCCAAGCTCGGTCAGCTTCGCCGCAAGCCCTTCGAGCCGGTCCTTGCGCCGTGCGGCAATCGCCACTTTGGCGCCCTGCTCGGCCAGGGCCAAGGCCGTGGCCTCACCGATGCCCGAGGAGGCACCTGTAACCAGCGCGACGCGGTCTTTCAAGCGGTTTTGCATGTGAATTCCCTGATGACAAGGTGACTGGAAAGCCCATGAATAAGGGTATGGCGGCTATAGGCTGTTACAATAGTGACCATTCTCCCGCATGCCCTCGTGCATGCCACGTCGAGGTCTCCCCCATGTCGTCCCCGTCTCCTGACACCACTCCGGCTCCCGCTGGCTTCTCTGCGCTTGCGCTAACGCCGGAAGTATTGCGAGCACTGACCGATGTGGGCTACGAATCGCCCTCGCCGATCCAGGCCGCAACCATTCCGTCCCTGCTGCAAGGTCGCGACGTGTTGGGCCAGGCGCAGACCGGCACCGGCAAGACGGCCGCCTTCGCATTGCCGATCCTGTCGCGCATCGACGCGCGCGCCGGCAAACCGCAGGCATTGGTGCTGGCGCCGACGCGTGAATTGGCCATCCAGGTGGCTGAAGCCTTTCAGCGCTATGCCACGCATATACCTGGTTTCCAGGTACTTCCCATCTACGGTGGCCAGAGCTACGGCCCGCAGCTGCACGCGTTACGCCGCGGTGTGCACGTGGTTGTCGGCACGCCTGGCCGCGTCATCGATCATCTGGATCGCAAGACGCTCGATCTTTCCGAACTGCGCTTCATCGTGCTCGACGAAGCCGATGAAATGCTGCGCATGGGCTTTATCGACGACGTCGAAAAGGTGCTGCAGGCGACTCCGCCGCAGCGTCAGGTGGCGTTGTTCTCAGCCACGATGCCCACACCGATTCGCAAGATCGCCCAGCAGCATCTGAAGGATCCAGTCGAAGTCACTATCAAGGCCGCTACCACCACCGCCGCGAATATCCGCCAGCGCTATTGGTGGGTGAGCGGCATGCATAAGCTGGATGCGATGACGCGCATCCTCGAAGCCGAACCGTTCGACGCGATGATCATCTTCGCGCGCACCAAGCAGGCCACCGAAGAACTCGCCGAAAAGTTACAGGCGCGCGGCCTCGCCGCCGCCGCGATCAATGGCGACATTGCGCAGCCGCAGCGCGAACGCGTGATCCAGCAGCTCAAGGAAGGCAAGCTCGACATCCTCGTAGCGACTGACGTCGCAGCGCGCGGCCTGGACGTGGAGCGCATCAGCCACGTGATGAACTACGACATTCCCTACGACACCGAAAGCTACGTGCACCGTATCGGCCGTACCGGTCGCGCGGGACGCAGCGGCGAAGCGATCCTGTTCGTCACGCCGCGCGAAAAAGGCATGCTGCGCGCGATCGAACGCGCCACGCGCCAGCCGATCGAGGAGATGAAACTACCTACGGTCGAAGCCGTGAACGACCGCCGCGTTTCCCGTTTCAAGCAAAGCATCAGTGACACGCTCGCCGTCGGTGGGTTGGAACACTTTCAGAAGCTGATCGAGCAGTTCGAGCAGGAGCACAACATTCCCGCCATCGAAATCGCGGCTGCATTAGCGCGTCTCGTCCAGGGCGATCGCCCACTACTGCTCGAGCCACCGGCAAAACGCGAACAGGTGCGTGAACGCGATGCGCGCCCCGCTCACGGCAATGACGGCGATACACGCCGCCCAGCGCGCGAACCGCGCCACCGCGACGATGCTCCTCGCGATTCCGCGCCACGTCAGGCTCGCCCGCATGCTACGGAAACGGGCAAGCGCACGTATCGCATCGAAGTGGGCCACGAACATGGCGTGAAGCCCGGCAACATCATCGGCGCCATCGCCAACGAGGCCGGACTGGAGAGCCAATACATCGGCCGCCTGAGCATTCGCGACGACTACAGCCTCATTGATCTGCCCGACGGCATGCCGGGCGAAATCTTTGAGCACCTGAAAAAGGTTTGGGTCAATCAGCAAATGCTGCGTATCAGCGAGTGGAAGGGCAGCGAGGATGACGTTGGCGAACGCGCGCCACGCAAGCCCGGGTTCAAGCCGGCTCATGCGCGCGGTCACAGCGGCAAACCGCGTCCGCAAGGGTCTGGTGGCGGAAAGCCTCCGCGGCGCAAGTAAAGATTTCGATCGTTTCAGCCAGGCGACACTGCGTTCTGCTCTATTCACCGCTGTAAACGCCTGCTTCGGCTCATACTTGTGCGGTATCGATCCGCACAAGTTGCCCGTCATGAGCACGCTACCAAGCCTCTACATATCGCACGGTTCACCCATGACCGCCCTGGACCCAGGGCAGGTCGGCAAGCGTTTGGCTGAGCTTGCCGCAGCGCTGCCTCGGCCCAAGGCCGTCGTGATCGCCACGGCACACTGGCTAGCGCACAAACCGACCGTGGGCGGTGCAGCGCAACCGGAAACCATCCATGATTTCTATGGTTTTCCGCTCGAGCTTTTCGAGATTCAGTATCCAGCGCCTGGAGCGCCCGCTGTCTCGGCACACGTCATGCAGTCGCTCGAACGGGCAGGTCTCTCACCCGCACTCGACGCCACCTACGGTCTGGATCATGGGGCTTGGGTTCCGCTGCGCCTTATGTATCCGCAGGCGGATATTCCCGTGGTCCCTTTATCGATTCAGCCCAACCTTGGACCGGCGCATCAATACGCCGTTGGACAGGCACTTGCACCGCTGCGCGACGAAGGTGTGCTGATCATCGGTTCGGGCAGCATCACGCATAACCTGCACGACTTCCGCGCCGGCTATAGCGAGGAACGCGAAGCGCCTTACGTGCGTCCGTTTATCGAATGGATCGAACAGAAACTCACGACAGGTGACGTCGACGCCCTGCTCGACTACCGCAGCCATGCGCCGTACGCCGAACGCGCCCATCCCACCGACGAACACCTGCTGCCGTTTTACGTGGCGCTGGGTGCGGCCGGCAAACACCCGAAGGCTCAGCGCATCGACGCAGGCGTCGATCTTGGCTTCCTGGCGATGGACATCTATCGCTTCGACGAGCAAAAAGCCGTCGTCACTGCACAATGATGGTGCCCACCATCATGGGATGGATCGAGCAGTAATAGGTATAGGTTCCCGGCTTGGAAAACGTGACGCCATAAGAGTCGCTGGTGTCCAGCGCCTTGGACGAAGCAAACAACGAACCTGCGCTGGTCACGACATGCGGCTCCTCGTCGCGATTGGTCCACACCACGTGGGCGCCTTGCGGCACGGTAAGCGCTTTCGGCGCGAAGGCGAAGTTGCGTATATCGACCTGATAAACCTTCACGCCCTTCGGCGGCGAAGCATCGGCGGCGACGGCGCTGCGATCCATGCCGCACAACGCCACCATCACCATCAGCGTGCACACCGCACGTAGTGCCGCAACAGCGGTCATGACAGCACCTCGTCGGTAACCGCCAACGCATCGACACCACGCACATGCCGCACATCGCGAATGCCCAGGTAACGATGCAACGCATCCGCCGTCACGCTTTGCAAAGGTCCAGGTCCCGGCCCCACGCCCGGCGGCGGCTGCGGATAGGCGGTCGAGCGCGCGGTGTAGAACGTGATGGTTCCCTCCACTTTCTGCTGAATCTGGTGGATATGCCCATTCAACACACTCACCGAGCCGAAGCGCCGCAAATAACTCAATGCTTCGGCGCTGTCGTCCGTGCCCCAACCCCAGGATGGATACAGCGGCCATAGCGGCATGTGCGCGAAGACCACTAACGGCGTGTCCGGCGACAGACCGGCGAGATCGTTCTTGAGCCACGCCAGCTGATCGACCCCCAACGAACCCAGGCCGCCGGCACGAAGGTTGAGTACGTTGATCAAGCCGACGAAATGCACCCCGCCCTGATCGAAGCTGTACCAACCGCCCGCCTGTTGCCGCTCGCCGAAGCGACGGAAAAATTCGGCGCCGTTGTCGCCGATAACGTCATGTTCGCCTGGCACGTAAAAAGTGCGGCCGACGTGGGCCTCTTGCATCAGCCCAGAGAGGGTGTCGAACTCCTCGGGCTTGGAAAGATGCGTCAGATCGCCCGTATGCAGCACAAAGGCCGGACGACTCCCCTGGGCATTGATCAACGCCAACGACTGACGCAGCGTAGCTGCCACATCCATGTTCGGCGCTTTGTGGAAGCCGATATGCGAATCGCTGATCTGCACAAAGCTGAAACTGGCGTCTTTGGCGGTGCCAGACGTGCCAGCGCCTAGTGGCTGCGCGTGCAGCACGCCGCTCTTCATCAGCCACAGGGTGCCGGCTCCGGCCCAGGCCATGCATTTGAGGAACTGGCGCCGGCCGCCGGCCGGATGGTCATGGATGTCTTGCATGCTCGGTTACTCCATTCGGGTGGAGCGGACGCTCCGCTCTCCTTTGCACTACCGGCCTTTCCATCGGCCTATTCCGGCTTTTGTGCCGAGGGAATAAAGTCGCGGCAACAGCGGTAATACTTTTTATGCCAGCTGACTTTCACAACATGGCGCCGGACCCACACGTCATCGGCAGCACACGTTTCGAGGAACGCGTGCTGCCGCATCTGGACGCGGCCTATAACCTTGCGCGCTGGCTGACCCGCGACGACACGGATGCGCAGGATGTGGTGCAAGAAGCGATGCTGCGCGCGTTTCGCTACTTCAACAGTTTTCACGGTGGCGATGCGCGCATCTGGCTGCTCGCCATCGTGCGCAATACCTATTATTCGCTGCGCACGAAGACACCGCCGGACAGCATGCATGAGGCATTCGACGACGACGTCCACACGATCACCGACGACCAACCCACGCCCGAAGCTCGCGCGCTACTGGCGTTGGATGTGGGATCACTACAAATGGCGCTGGAAAACCTGCCGCACCCGCTGCGTGAAGCGATCGTGCTACGCGAGCTCGAAGAATGCTCGTATAAGGAAATCGCCGCGATCACCGGGCAGAAGATCGGAACGGTCATGTCGCGACTCGCCCGCGCGCGCGAACGCCTGAAAGCCGAGCTGACCCGCCATTCCACGGAGGCACGCCGTCATGATGTGCAATGACGCCAGGCTGCTCCTGCACGCTTATATCGACGACGAGTTGGACGCTGCGCAAAGCGTGGCGATCACTCGGCACATGCAAGGCTGCGCCAGCTGCGCGGCTCAATACGCCAATTACACTCAGCTGCACAAGGCGCTGACGCAACCGTCGCTTTACCGGCGCGCACCGAATGCGTTGCGCGAACAGTGGTCGACAGCGAAGCCAGCGATTGCCTCTCCCGTACGCGTCGCGACGTCGCGTCGCGCGCCGATCGCCTTCGCGATGGCCGCGGGTTTCGCAGCCGCCATGCTATTGGCCACATCGTTGTGGGTCTATACGTCCTCGCCGCGCAGCAGCGACACGAACCAGCTCATCAACGATGCAGTATCCAGCCATATCCGCTCCATGCAGCCGCAGCATCTGATGGATGTCGTCTCCACCGATCAACACACGGTGAAACCGTGGTTCGATGGCAAGCTCGACTTTGCGCCTCGGGTGAAAGATCTAGCCAGCGAAGGTTTCCCGTTAGTGGGCGGGCGACTCGATGCACTTGATGGGCATAGCGTGGCCGCGCTGATCTACAAACGGCGGCTGCACGTGATCAATCTGTATCAATGGCCGGTGTCGTCCAGCGCTTCGCCGCCGGATACAACGTTGTGGCGTGGCTACGCGGTCATCCGCTGGACTTCCAGGGACATGCGCTACGTTGCCGTATCCGACGTCAACGAAAGTGAATTGCAGCAGTTCGTGCTCGCGTTTCAAGACGATGCGGCGACACCGCCCATGCGCTGATCGGGACTCAGGAATCTGCTAGCGCGCGTGGCAAGTCGGACCAATCTTGCGACGTCAGTGGCAGCATGCCATGAGCGATACGCGCTCTATCGCATTGAGAATTCGGTATCCCCGATTCCCACGACGGCTGCACTTCACGACACACGGAAGGACGCTGCGCATAGATACCGCAGTGCACGTCATGACCGACCGCGCCTTCCAATGCCACGCAGCGCGGACGGGACGCCTGCGTACCGCGCATGACCAGGCGATGCGGATCCAGTTTTTCAGTGAGTGCCGGCGGCACCTCGCCGCCCATGGCGACATCGGCTTCCGACCAATGGAAGGCGACGCGAAAATGGGCACAACAGGCGCCGCAGCGCAAACACGGATGGGCCATAAGGCTCGTTCACACCGGACCGCTAAACGTATTGCATTGTTGAATGTCGCCGCTCTGCAATCCGGTCTTGAACCACTTCACGCGCTGCGCCGACGTGCCATGCGTAAACGAATCGGGCACCACAGTACCGCGCGCCTCGCGTTGCAAGGTGTCGTCGCCGATCTGGCTGGCCGCATTGAGCGCCGATTCCACATCGCCCGGCTGCAGCCATTGCAGACGTTGCTGCGTGCGGTTTGCCCACACGCCGGCAAAGCAATCGGCTTGCAATTCCTGCCGCACCGATAGGCCATCGGCGCCTTCCATCGGCGCGCCCTGGCGCTGCAGCTGGCTCACTTTGGCGAATATGCCAAGCTGATTTTGCACGTGGTGGCCAACCTCATGCGCAATGACGTAAGCGCGCGCGAAATCGCCACTGGAATGAAAACGCGTGTCCAGTTCCCGGAAAAAATCCAGATCCAGATAAACCTTCTGATCGCCGGGGCAATAGAAAGGCCCGACCGCTGTGGATGCGGCGCCGCAAGCGGTGTTTACGCCGCCGCTGAAGAGCTCCAGCTTGGGATCGGCATACGTACGACCCATGCTGTTGAAGATGTCGCCCCAGGTCGTTTCGGTCGAGCCGAGGATCTTCTCGACAAACAACTTTTGCTGCGGATCCACCTGTGCCGGCTGACTGTTGGGCGCATAGGCACCCGGCTGATTGCTGCCCTGATCCAGCAGCGCCATCGGGTTCTTAAAAAAGATCCAGCCCAGCAGGGCCATGATCAGCAGGCCGCCAATACCGAGACGCCCGCCACCGCCGAAACGAGGGCCGCCACCACCACTGCCGCTGTCGACCTCGACGTTCTGACTCTGCTCGCCTTTCTGCCAGTCCATAAATCCCCCGACGTGCGCGTGGTCAAGTGTCGGCCGGCCCCTCCGGCCATCCCCCACAGCATGGCACCAAAAAGCTACAGTGGCATCTCCTGCCCGTATGAGCGCACCCATGATTCAGAATCTGCCCGCCCTGGTTACCCTGCTGACGGTCTTGCTGCAATTCGGCACCATGTACGCGGTGGGCAAGGCGAGGGGGAAGTATGGCATCGAAGCCCCGGCTATCGCGGGACATCCCGCGTTCGAGCGCGCTTATCGTGTGCAGATGAACACGCTGGAAAGCACTGTGATGTTCCTGCCCTTGCTATGGCTGGCGGCGCATTATGGTTACGTCTTGTGGGCAGGTATCGCGGGCTTGGCTTGGATCGTAGGTCGGGTCTGGTATGCGCTGGCCTACCTGCGCGATGCCAGCAAGCGCGGACCCGGATACATGATCGGCCTGGCCGGCTGGGCGGCCTTGTTGGTGATGGCTATGCTGGGACTCGGCCGCGCGATGTTGACGGCCTGAAGCGACCACGCATCATGGCGGCTTGGCCGATCAAACCGGGTGAGCCGGCAACGCCCTCACCCCCTGAAGACGCGGTGCGAGCACCGGGCGTGCTGTATGCACTGGGCCTAATCCTGCTTTACTTCCTGCTGCAGTTGGCGGCTGGGGCATTGGTCAGCTTTGCGGCCAGCGTGTTTGAAAGATTTCGCCATCCTGATCTCTCACATGCCGAGGTACAACAGCATGTGATGAACTGGCTGCAGCGTCCCGACAGCAACGCATTACTGGTCATCATCGCATTGCCGCTGATCGCACTGATGATGCTGATCATGGTTCGCCGCGCGTGGCCCGTTTTATGGCTGCTGCCACGACCGCCCGGCTTTGGACTGACCGCACCCATTGCAGCGAATTGGTATGCACTGGGTTTGCTGGTTGGATTGGTGATGCCGCCGCTGGGAGGCATTCTCACGCAGTGGTTGGCGCACGGGCATGAAGTCACGCAGAACGTCGAGGAACTCAGCCGACACGCCTCAAGCAATCTGCGGCTACCGCTAGCGATGGTCGCCGTTAGCGTAGGCCCCATGATTGAGGAACTACTGTTTCGCGGCGTACTGCTCTCCGCGCTGATGCGCCGCCTGTCGACCGGTTTATCGGTCACGATTTGCGCCGTATTGTTCGGCGTCGTTCACTTGGGCGGCCTGGATTTTGAGTGGTATGCGCTGCCCAATCTGATTTTGCTCGCTGCCGCATTGTGCTGGTTGCGATTGAAATCAGCTTCGTTATGGCCGGCGATCCTTGCGCACAGCATTTACAACCTGTTTGCGCTTATCGCTTTGTTCGCGGCCACGTGATCCGTTAGCCAAACGCGATTCCAAAGTTTCCTAGCAAGCGCGCCGTCTCGAACACCGGTAACCCCATCACGCCGGAATAACTGCCTTCAAGGTGTTCGATCAGCGCCGCACCGCGCCCCTGGATAGCGTACGCACCGGCCTTGCCGAACGGTTCACCGCTAGCGACGTAAGCCGCAATAGTGGCTTCATCGAGTGTCGCAAAACGCACTTGCGAGACACAGATATCGCTCAACTCATGAGCAGCGCTCACCAGCCATACCGCCGAAATAACTTCGTGCGTGCGGCCGGAAAGACGCCGCAACATCGCGGCGGCATCCATAGCATGGCTGGGCTTGCCGAAAACATCACCATCCAGCACCACCTCGGTGTCCGCGCCGAGCACGACAACGTTGCCGCCACCCGTTGCATCAAGCGACGCAAGACCCGCACGCGCCTTGTCACGCGCAACACGATGAACATAATCCTGAGGCGACTCGTCGGCACCACGCTGCTCGGGCACATCCACATCGAGCACGGAAAACGTGGCGCCAAGTTGCCCCAGCAGCTCACGTCGACGCGGCGACTGCGAGGCTAAATAAAGCATGGATTGCTCTCGTTAGGGTGTTGGAGGCAAGCATAGCGGTTGGCGTATCACGCCGCGATAACGCTGCGGTTTCTTCCACTATGTTTGGCCTCATACAATGCCTTGTCGGCGCGCGACAACCACTGTTCGATAGGCTCGTCGTGTTTGAGTTCGGCGACACCAACACTGACTGTTACAGAAAGCGACCGCCCCTCGTAAACCACTTCCGTGCTGGCCAAGACCTTGCGAATACGTTCAACGGTTTCCTGCGCATCGTGCACGGAGGTTTTGGGCAAACACAGTACAAATTCTTCACCGCCATAGCGACCCACCAGATCGCCCTGTCGACTGTGCTGCTTAATCACTTCAACGGCGCCGCGAATGACTGCATCGCCGGCCTGATGCCCGTAGGTGTCGTTGATTTGCTTAAAGCGATCCAGATCGAAGATTGCCATGCACATCGAACGGCTCGGAACTTGCCCGTGCTCGTCTCCCACCAACTCCATAAAACGGCGGCGGTTGTAGACCCCCGTTAACCCATCGTTGCTGGCAAGAATATCGAGGCGTTGATTGGCCAAGCGAAGATCGTGCGTACGCTCGTCGATTTGCTGTTGCAACTGCCTCGCCTGACGCCGCAGATAAAGCGTGCGCAATTGAACCAGCCCGATAAAAAGCGCAATGACCAGGAGTGCCGCGACGATGCGAGCCAACGCTGTCTCGTACCAATGCGGTTTGACCACAACATTCAGGTCAGTTTCGATCGTGCGCGGCTGCATGCCAAGCGTTGTGACGCGCAGTCGCAACTTATAGACACCGTGAGGCAGACTGGTGTAAATCGCGCTGGGCATTCCGCCTTTGGGGATATCGGTCCAGGTCTCGTCCAAACCATCCATGCGATAGCTGTACAAGGCCTCCATCGGCGCCTGGTAGTCGAGCAACGAGAAATCGATGCGTAGATTGTGGCGATGTTGATCGAGCTTGATCGTCCCGCCGTTATCGGGAAGCTTGCCAAACGACACCATGACGCCGTTGACTGCGGCATAGGTGATCGCCAACGGTGCAACGACATCAGGCGGCTGCCAATCCGGCCGGATAACGGTTAACCCACCGAGTCCGCCAAACAAGAGCTCGCCACCCGGCGCGCGAGCTGCAGCAATGCTGATGTAGCTATCGATGTGCAAACCGTCGCGTGTGCCGAGGTTATACGTGGCATGCGTATCGCCATCGATCTTCGCCACGCCATTGGACATGCTCGCCCACAGATGCCCATGATCGTCGGCCAGTACGGTGCTTACCCTGCCGCTCTTCAAGCCTTGCGCAGCGCCTATCGTGTGAAAGTGAAAAGGGCCGCCACGCGTATAGCGATCGAGTACGCCCAAACCTCCGAACGTACTGACCCACACGCTTCCCTTGGAATCCTTGGCAACCGAGCCGATGTAGTCCTGCGGCAAGCTGGTGGGGTCGTCGCGTACATGTTCCAGATTGTCGAAACCGCGGTTGCTTGCGGCATCGCTGGCAACGCTGATGCCACGAGCAGTGCTGTACCACCAATTTCCGTCGATGCGCGCAATCTGCTGGACGGTGTCGTTGACAAGGCTGGTTGGATCGTTCGCGATGTGGTGAAAATGATCCAATGCGTAAGTGCGCGTGTCGTAGCGATAGACGCCTTCGTAGGTACCGATCAGAAGTTGGGTGCCATCGGATTGAAGACTTAGCACCGGTTTGTCATTCAATGCCGGCACCACGGAGCCCAGGATTGCCAGCGTGTCGGGATCAATGCGCGCCAGCCCCTCGGAACCGACCCAGATGACACCATCTGCCGTTTCGGTAAAGGACTGCACATCGCGCAAAGCCTGGCTGCCGCCAAGCTGTAAATGCAGCATGTTGCCGCCCTTGAGATCGATCACGTCGATGCGGCCTGCCCCCAGGCCTAACCAGATGCGACCACGCGCATCCACGTAGATACCATGCACGCTGTTATTGGTGAGCATGTTCGGATGCAACGGCGAAGGCAGCAGCGAGAAAGCGGTGCGTGCATTCGGATTGGTATGCGCAATGCCCAAGTCGGTCGCAACCCAAATATTTCCCACGCGATCCTGCAGTAACGCGCGCACCGAATCACCGGGTAGCGATGAAGGCACCGCGGAATCGTTGTCGATGGCCTGTACATGACCGCTACCGGGCGTGTATTCGACGACGCCCATGCCGTCGGTGGCAATCCACATCGGGCCCGACGCAACCTCAAGGAAATCTCGCACGGTGGGTTGTTGCACGTTACTTGCCCCGCCGCGCAAACCAGGCACGCTTCGCCACTGGCCGTCGGTATCCCGATACGCCGCCCCAGCTTGTCCACTGCCGACCCACAATCGGCCTTCTCGATCTTCATAGATCGCCCATATCTGGTTGGCCAACACGAGTGCGACGGCCGCGTCGGTCTGAATCGGTCGCATGAAGTTCGCCGACCCTACCGGGCGCACATACAGTCCACTGTTGTTACCAAGCCACACATTGCCCGCTCGATCTTGCAGAACGCTGAAATTGCGTAGCGCAATGCCTGGATCGGTTTTCAGATGGCGAATGGCGTCGGTAGTGAGATCCAGATGATCCAACCCGCGATCGGTCGCGATCCAAACGCCGTTCGCATGATCCCCTGCAAGATCGTAGATCTTGGAATCCGACGTGCCATTGGTACCGACTGGATAGACGTGGAACGTGTCGGTCGTCGGATCGAAACGGGCTAACCCGCCGTCATTGGTGCCCACTAGCATGCCGCCATGGGGCAACGCCAACAGGCTGCGTACGTAAGTATCGGGCAAACCCGCTACGTCACCGTGAGCCAGTTCGAACACCAGCATGCGATAGCCGTCGTAGCGAACCAGCCCACCTTTGGTTCCGATCCAGATCAGACCGCGACTGTCTTGCGCGACGGCGGTAGTGATGGAATGCGGCAAGCCTTCGGATACGCCAAGTTTATCGAACCAGGGAATCTCGAACGGTGCCCATGGATCGTCGCCCAACGCACAGGCCGATCCACTCCAAAAAAATACCAGCGAAACCAGCGCGATGAGGCTGAAGAGAATATGGGAAAAGCGACTGTGAAGAACGCTCATGTCGCCGACAAAACACGGAGCCCGCACGTATAGGCAGAACCTACCGCGATAGTCATCCATGGGGAAGGGATATGCGCGATCACCTTCACTACATCCAACACCTATCGGTCGACGAGGATTAGGATTTCAACCCGGATATATCATATTTGCGTCGTGACCGGATAGAAGGCACTGGCAATCTTGCATGGGTAACGGCGAATGACTTACGCAAAGCCATGGCGACTCAAGCGCCGTAGCTATTCAAAGACCAAGCCATATTCGCAAAACCCTTCATCGCGCCGCCAGCCGAGCGATTCATAAAGAGCCTGCGCAGGCGTGTTATCCAATGCCGTGACCAGCGACATGCTCGCGGCTCCCAGCGCGCGCGCCTGATTGGCTGCGGCAATCAGCAACGCCTTGGCTACGCCATGTCGCCGCGTGTCGGCCACCACGAACAAATCGTTGAGAAGATAGGTGCGCACAGCGCGCACGGATGAGAACAGTGGATACAGCTGGGTGAAACCCAAACCATCGCCACGATCGTCGCAAGCCAGCAGAACCAGCGATTCGCGATTCGCAAAGCGCTCTGCAAGAAATAAGCGAGCGCGATCAAGATCGGAAGGCTGCTTGTAAAACTGCCGGTAGCCGTCGAAGAGCGGTACCACGATGCCGAGATCGCGAATGGTGGCCTGACGAATCTGGAAATTCATAACGACTCCAGTTGCAACGCAGTGATCCTTGCGTAGCAGCCTTTCGCGCAGTTGCCGTCAAGCGCGATGGTAAGGATGGCCCGCGAGCAAAGTCGTGGCGCGATAAAGCTGCTCCGCCAGTACCAGCCGAACGAGCATATGCGGTAGCGTGAGCGCACCAAGCGACCATTTTTGATCGGCACGTGCCAGCACTTCCGATGCGTGGCCGTCGGGACCGCCAATGAGAAATGCGAGATCGCGTCCAGCCATGCGCCATTTGGCAAGTTGCTCGGCAAGCTCTTCGCTGGACCACATCTTGCCGCCGCCATCGAGTGCGATGACATGCGTACCGCGCGGCAATGCGGCGAGTATCGCGGCGCCTTCGTCTTGCATCGCGCGCACGTCGTCGCGCCCTTTGCCGCGCGCGCCGGGTTTCAGTTCGATCAAATCGAGGGGCAAATCATGGGACAGCCGTTTACGGTATTCGGCAAACCCTTCTGCAACCCATGTGGGCATGCGTTCGCCAATGGCGATAAGGCGAGCACGCATGCCGATGTTTTGCTTAACCTGCGAGGGCGGCTTCGCCCTGGGTGTCGCGGTCGTTAACGGTCCACAGGCGTTCCAGGCCGTAGAACTCGCGAATGCGCGGCAGCATCACGTGCACGATGACGTCGCCCAGATCCACCAGCACCCATTCGGCCTCTCGCTCGCCTTCGACACCCAGCGGCATCACGCCCGCCTTTTTGGCGAACCTGACCACTTCGTCGGCGATGGATTTGACGTGGCGTGCCGAGGTGCCGGAAGCAATCACGAGCAGGTCGGCGATGGAGGTTTTGCCGCGGACATCGATTTCGCGGATGTCTTTGGCCTTGAGATCTTCAAGTGCGTCGATGACGGACTTACGCAGGGTGGCCGTGGTGACGGCCTTGTTATGGCGAGTGGTGGTCAAGAGTTGGGGCCTCGCGGCGTATCGGCTGCGCGGGATGGCGCGGGTGAAGTATATCCGCCCGACCGTAACGGCACGTCAAGCGACAAATTGATGACGGGCCGCCCGGTACTCGTTCATCAGCACCTTTACCAGTTCGGCGGCGGGCATCGGGCGTACCAACGTGGCGGCCTGCCCGCACCATTCGGACACCAGGTCACCCCGCCCGGCCTGCCCGGCGGCACGGCGCAGCGGGGCGGTCAACGCGTTGAGGATCGGGTAAGGCGGCAATTCGGCCTCGAAGGGCTGCATCGCCTGGGTATAACGGTTCCGCAGTCCCCGCGCGGCGCGGCCGGAAAAGCTGCGGATCGTACCGATGCGATGATCGTCCGCTGAGGCCAGATCGCGCTTCCATGCCGGGGCCGCGCCGGATTCTGGACAGGCCAGGAAAGCGGTGCCTAGCTGGCTGGCCGCCGCCCCAAGCACCTCGGCCGCCAACATCCCTTGCCCATCCATGATGCCGCCCGCGGCGATCACCGGAATGCCAACCGCGCGTACCGCCAGCGGCAACAGGGCAAACAGCCCAATCATGGCTTCCTCCGGTGCATGCAGGAAGGTGCCGCGATGACCGCCCGCCTCGGCACCCTGCACGCATACGGCATCGGCACCCAGCTCAGCCCAGGCACGGGCCTCGGCGACGCTGGTGGCCGTACCGATGACGTAGATATCGCGTCGATGCAGTTCGCGCAGTTGCGTCGGCGTAATGAGGTTGAAAACAAAACTGGCGACGGCAGGACGCACTTCGCACAATGCGGCGAACTGATCTGAGAACACCGGTGCCCAACTAGCCGGCCGCTGTGTGCGCACAGACAGCCCTTCTTGTTCCATCAGCGCATCGAGACGATCACGTATGCGGGCCACCGCGGATTCATCCGCCTCGAACGTATCGGGCAACACGAACAGGTTGAGCGCGAAGGGCTTGTCGGTCAGCGCGCGGATCTGTGCGGATTGGTCGAGGATATCCTTCGGCTCGAGATAACCCGCGCCGAACGAACCAAGACCGCCAGCGTGGCTAACTGCGGCGACCAGCGCCGGTGTATTGGGACCGGCCATCGGCGCCTGGATCAAAGGATGGACGATGCCAAGACGCTGCAGCAACGAGGTAGACATGGCGACAGCCTTGCGTGGGGAATTCACAGTATTTCCGATCCGATGTAACCCGTACGTTTACATCGCGGACGCGCTTACGCTCTGGATAGCAGCCGTCCACCCATGACGGTGTTGGCGACCACCACGATGGCCACGGCAATCGCATGCATCAGCAGGTCGGCGGTGGCGGCGTCGAAGTTATGGCAGATCTCCAGCAGGCTTGCGGATGCCGCCGCGCTGGCCAGACCGACCAGCACAGCCGTCAGCACAGGACGCAGCGGACAGGCACGCCGCAACAGCCATATCAACAAACCGGACAGCGGAATCGAGAAGCTGATGATGAAGATCAGGCAATCGTTGGCGCCATGCAGGTCCAGCACGGGCATGCCTGGAATGTGGGCGCGAAAACAACC
>JAATFF010000121.1 GCA_015655335.1 Lysobacterales bacterium
CGAAGGTCAAGACGATCCTCGTTGAATCCAACTTCGGTGACGGCATGTTCAACACGTTGCTGGAGCCTGTGCTTCGGCGCATCTACCCATGCACGGTTGAGGAAGTACGCAGCACCGGTCAGAAGGAACGTCGAATCATCGACACCCTAGAGCCTGTGCTGAACCAGCATCGCCTTGTCGTGGACGCTGCGTTGCTCCGTGCAGATCAGAAGGACGAACCGAAGTTTCAGCTATTTCACCAGCTCACGCGCATCACACGTGATCGCGGATCACTGAGACACGATGACAGCTTGGATGCGCTGGCAATGGCTATATCGTATTGGACTTCATGGCTCAGCCGTGATGTCACACGCGAGGAAGACCGACGCATGGAGGAACTGATGGAGGAGGAGTACCGCAAGTTTGAAGAAGCGGTGCTTGGGTACTCGTCGCCGAGAATTAACTTCTATGACAACTACTGAGGCTAGGAGCAAGAATTTAGGTAAGCATCTCACCTACACTAAGTACCTGATTCGTGAATGCCAAACTCTTGAGTTGGAGAACCATGCCGGGTACATGGTTCTCCAACGCACTTAAATCATCTGATTGACGCCGAAGCTCTCTCTGAACGACATCGCTAGTCAGGACAAGCTTTTCAATATCCGGTGAACCGCGAGAGTCATCTAGGATGCGTAGAGCAGCCTGATCCGCTGCCTCATAGGCTATGCGCGCTGCATATCCTGCCTCTTGTGCGTCGGCGGTCATCAGGCAACGAACTGTGTAGGCCAACGAGTACAGTGCATGCTCGCTGTAAATATGCAATGGTGCCCAACTGTATTGCTCCTCTGGAAACAGAGCCTCTACCACAGCCAGTTGGTCAGCCCAAGCATTGTTATCGTCCTTGTTGGAACCTACGAACTCCCAAAGCTTGTCAATTATGCGGCGGGGCACTTCACGCGATTCAGGTGCGAATTTATCTGCGTAGGTCTCAAAAGCATTCAGTTGTCGCGTTGCGCAGCATAAAGCGAATGCGACAGTAGACTTGCTTGGCAGCTTGGAAAGCTTCTGTACTAAGGCCAACTCTTCAAATTTCAAAACGCTCATAGTAGCGGTGCATGCCATGTAGCGGTTGTGGGGCTTGTGATGGTTCCACCCGATTGTTGAATCACATTTTGGCACGCTGGACAGAATGCCTTTGAAGTTGTGATTGACGACGGTGTTAGACCACTGTTGGCGGCTTGGTTTAGCACTGTAACTTCGCCGTGTGCACCGGACTGTCTTGCCAAAATCTCCCCAGCCTGTTGTGTGGCGCGCTGAGCCGGACTTAAATCTCGGCCTCCCTGTCCGACAACACGAACACCCTGCGTAGTGTCTAAAACGGCTATGGTCCGATGGTTCTGCGCAATGGGATCGAGAAGACTTTTCAGTTGATCCACACGCGCGGCGGCTGGCTCTACTGTGTCTGCGACCTTCGATGCCCCAAACACGAAATCAGAGAGCGCGCCGACGCCCGCTGGAATAGCGCCAAGCTCGGGAGCTTCCGCAACTAGCGGCTCCGTCAGTTGCCGTGCCCCGTCTAATAAGGCGTCTGCATTCTCTAGCTGCGCAACCTGCACTCGATTAATTAAGGCTGGATCGTCAGTGCCTAACTCGTTTGCAAGCGGTATGGTCTGCTTTCCATTCGGGTCAACATTCCCAATTGGGTTGTTACTAACGTAGGCATAGCGGTTGTACGTGAACACGTTGCCCGCTGATGGTCCAGTTGGATCGACACTCAGAAAATGACCCGTCGCATGATCGTAATAGCGTCCCTGCATGTAGACGAGATTCGTCTCCGGGTCATTCACATGCCCGGTGTAGCCCGGCCCGTTGGGCGGTGTACCTAACGCCGTTGTTCCATATGGCGTGTAGTCAAACGTCTTCGTGATGTTGCCATTGGCATCCGCTTCGGCAAGCGGCGTGCCCTGTGGATCTGTATAGACGTATGTAACTGTCCCCTGCGACTGCGCATGCAACGCGCTGCAAACAAACAGTATCAGCAAGTGGAAGACCCACTTGCACGTAAGCCGACGATCTCCGCGACCAGCCATATCCGTCCCCTAATTGTCCCTTAACGGTCCCGTCAGGTTACCGCAAACCCGGCCGTCCGTAACCCACCCCTGAGAGGTAAAAATCGCAACAAATATCGATCCTCGCCTAGAGACGTTCCTAGTGACCGTCGAGGGCGAGCGGCTAGTCGCGTACCCCGATACAAACGGTACGTGGACCATCGGTGTCGGCCATACAGGCCCCGAGATACATGCGGGCCTGACGATCACCAAAGAAACCTCACGACTCCTGTTGGCACATGACGCTGCCGGTGCGGCTGCTTCCGTGGACAAGTCGGTCAAGGCGAAGCTCACCGACAATCAGCGCTTCGCGCTGATCTCTTTCGTGTTCAATGAGGGCGAGCCGAAGTTCCGCACGTCCACCTTGCTTCGCCTGTTGAACGAAGGCGACTACGCATCGGTCCCGGCACAGCTCCGCCGCTGGAACAAAGAAACCATCAAAGGCGAGCGGAAAAAGGGGACGGATTAAATCACTCTAACTACCTCCGTCCCTTTTGTTTCCACGCTGCCTGTCGCACCTTCTTAGGTTCATTCTTGAGCACTGGGCGCTCAGAGCGGATGCTGCCGGTAAAATTGCTCGAGCTGCCGATAGACGTCTGGCAAATGCTCGCGCAAGGTTGTCGGCGCTTCGAAAAATTGCTCACTGGCAACCGCAAAGAACTCGGCCGGGCTTTCAAGGGCATACGGATCAATCGGCAAGTCGGCCCCATTGCGTTGCTCATCCTGCAGGCGATCCCATGCGCTTGAAAAGACCCGCGACCACTCGCGGCGATCCATACGCCGGTGCAACGGCGGAAAGCCATTGGCGTCCCCGTTGAGCATGTCGAGCTTGTGTGCCATTTCGTGGATGACCACGTTGTGCCCCGGTTTCTTCCCACCATTCAACACCTCCGCCCACGACAGGATCACCGGTCCGCGCCCCCATGCCTCACCGGCCAATACGGTGTCGGTCTGGTGAACCACACCCGCGGCGTCGATTTTTGGACGACGTGGAATGAACGCGTCCGGGTACACGATGACGCTGTGCCAACCGTCGTACCAATCGAGGCCCAGTTTCAGGATGGGTACGCAAGCATGGGTCGCGAGCAAAACACGATCGGCGTCGTCAAGTTGCAACCCCTTGGCCGGCTCCAGCGACTTGTTGTCCAGGAACAGCGTTGCCAGCACGCGCAGCGCGGCTTGGTCGGAAGCGCCCAGCCGGCGCGCTGGGGTACATCGCTGCAACGCGTCTCGCCAGAGCGATTCGGCGATCGGGTGCCGAGCGACGATGCGTCGTACGCGCCAGTCTCTGATTTTGTTGAACATGGCCAGATGGTGGAGGGAGTCTTAGGAAAAGCAAGGGTCGGGGAGAGCAGTAGCTAAAACAGGGGCAGATCGCGCTTTTATGAGAAGGCGGCCAGAGTCATTTTTAAAGCATGACTCTGACCTGCGCTTCAGTGGCTAGCAATCCAACCGTCTCCAATCTCCGCGAAGCGCACATGCGCCGCTTCGGTAGAGCCAGCACTCATTTCCATAAGCGTTTCGACACCTTTTAGCGCAAGCGTCAGCGCGCGCGTGTCGACGCAGGGCGAAAGTTGTAGTGCATCCCGCATGAGTTGCACGACACCATGCGCGCTTTCCAACAACATATAAGCGTCGTCCAGCAACGCGAGCGGGTTGCCGATGGGTGCAGGGTAGTAACTGGTGTTGAGGGTGAGCCAAGCTCCTGGGGCTTTCTCTTTCATCGTTGTTCCTTTGCGCGATGAGATCGGTCGCGAACCGCGATCCTGTGCATGTGCACGCGTAGATCACGCCGTACATTGCGCACGGCGCGAAGGGCTGCAGGAAAAATCCTGCAAGAACTGTCGGGATGGGATCACCCGTTTAGTCGTTAGCCCTGATTGCCCGACATCGTTTCGGGTAAACGACGGTGAAGAAATACGCTGTGCGCACTCTGAGGCCGGGACGAGGGCAAACGAGTGCCGTATCATCGGGCTTAGCCATGATTAACTCCAAGAAGTTAGTTGTGGTTAGCGGATCGTATGAGCTGTAACTCATGCGATCCGCGCTACTTCACTTAGCGTCGGGCGCTTCGGTATCACGAGAACGCCACGCCCGACTCGGCGACCTTCGCATGGCCTCCTTCCAGCGTCTGTCGGCGTATGCTGATCAACGATTACGGCCAACGCTGTTCCGCGCACCGCTATCAAAAAGGGGTGCAGCACCAAATTAGGGAAAGCAGCCTTATTGATTCGATGACGAAGTAGACAAAAGCTAATCCTTTGGGAGGCCCTGTGAGCGCAAACCCAACCACTGCATCCACATCCGTCCAGGCTCGTATCCAGCATGTGTTCGTGCTGATGCTGGAGAACCGGTCATTCGACCATCTGTTTGCGCTGTCGGGCATACCCGGCATCACAGCTGCGACGTCCAACAACGTCAACACTTATGGTGGTGTCGCGTACCCATTCGGCGGTGATGCACCCGACCAAATGCCTACCGATCCCGCGCATGAATTCACGGACGTGATGGAGCAATTGTGCGGCGCTGGCGCCCATTTTCAGACGGGGCAGGCTTACCCGGCGGTGGACAATTCCGGCTTCGTCTCGAACTACGCGACCTCCCAAACCGAGGGCACTCCGCCACAGGCAGCCGATGTGGGCAAGATCATGCAGGGTGTTGATCCCCGCACCCGGTCGCCTGCGCTATATCAATTGGCGAACGAGTTTGTGCTTTGCGACAGCTGGCACTCGTCGCTGCCTGGCCCAACGTGGCCGAACCGATATTTCCTGCATGGTGCATCGTCAGCCGGACTGGATCATTCGCCGCTCTCTGCCGAAATGGACGTGTGGGAGTTATGCGATGGTTTTCACTACCCGAAAGGCTCGATCTTCGACGCACTGGGTGAGGGCAACTACCGCTTGTACCAAGATCAGTCGGGCGCGTTGTTCGGGCATGTGCCGCAGGTCGCGTCACTCAAGGGCATCAGCTTTTTCGACGTCGATGATCTATCGCATTTCGAAGACGATCTCAAAGCGGGATACAACGCCCGTTACACCTTCATCGAGCCGGGCTATGGAGACATCGTGCAAGGCACGTACGCGGGAGGAAGCTCGCAGCATCCCATGGACAGTCTATCGGGCGGTGACCAACTCGCAGCCAGCGTTTACAACGCGATCCGCAACTCGCCGCTGTGGGAAAGCAGCCTGCTGGTCATCCTCTACGACGAGCATGGCGGCTTCTACGACTCCGCCACACCTGGCGTGGCGACTCCTCCTAACGACGGTGCGGATTCAACGCTCAACAAGAACGGATTTCGGTTCGATGTATATGGCGTACGCGTCCCAGCAATTGTCGTGTCCCCCTGGGTGGCCCGTGGTTACGTCGATCACACCATCTATGACCACGCGTCGACGCTTGCATCCATCGAACGCCTATTCAAGCTGTCACCACTCACCGACCGCGACCGCACCGCCAACGATTTACTTTCTTTGATCACAACAACGTGCCGCGTAGACTGCCCGGAAAGGATCGGACCATGATCCAGACATCCTCCCCGGACCCACGCGACGAAGAGCCCTTGCGCGACGGCACCAGCTTGATGGCTTTTCTACACATAGTGAGGAAAGCTCACGCCGAACTGATCGGGCGAGATCAAGCGCATCAACGCTTTCGCCAAATGCATACGCGTGGACACGCCAAGAAATACATCGTAGAGCTGATGCCCATGTTGACGCAGGAGCGCGACAAGCGTCGGCAGCGGAGGAAAGTCAAAACGGGATCGGTGTAGTCCGGAGATCATTAATTGCGCTTAACGAACCTCACCCGTTTTGTTTCGCCTTTTGTTCCGTTTTGTTTCTCTGGCCCAGCAGATAATTCCTTCACGGACATAGGCGTCCGTTTGGAGCTCTTTATGAAACGCCTGATCATTGCCACGACCATCACGCTCAGTCTGGCGTGTGCCGGCAGCATCAGCGCCGCCCAAGACGAGACCCAGGCCACCAACCTGCAAACTTTCACAGTCACCGCACCACCGGGCCAATACGAGACCTACTTCGTCGACTTGCACACGGGCTACGGATTGGAGACCTTTGTCGGCAACACCCACAGTCAGTACGTACAAGCGGAGCGGGCGGCCGAGAGATCGGAAGCCCTCCGGAAGATGGGTATTGCGCCACAACCGCTCGTCGCCTTAGCCATCGACAACTCTACCGGTCCAGGCGTGGCGAAACGGGTGCTGGTGTCTGACTCCGCCCAAAGCACGATTGCCATCGTAGACGTGTATTGCAAGCGGGCCGCACCGGTGGGAGGCAAACACTGCCAGTTGTTCCCCCGACGGGTTCAGGCCAACGTATAGCCAGCGTCTTGCGCAAAAGAGACGGCGGGCGGTAATTAAATCACTTTAACTACTGCCGTCCTTTTGCTCGCTTCGTTCCCCTGCCGCTTTCCTAATTTTAAATAGAACAAGCGGGCGTCTTGACGCTCGTGCGTCCGCGCCTCACGATCTACCTATCGCATCGGCCGAATACAGGGGGCGGCCATGGAAGCAACGTCGCATGCGGCGTCCACTACGGCAGTGGACGCAGGGCAGATAGGCGAGGGCGTACCCAAGCCGTCCGTACCGTTTAGCTTTGCGTGGCTGGAGGCACTCATCGCCGAACACGTGCAGGGCAACGATGAGCCGCTAACGACCAAGCTGGGTCGATACGCCATTCTTTGCGCGATCCTCTCCGGCGCCCTAGGCGCGCTTTGCGCGTTGCTGCTACGTAATCAGCTTGGCCTACGCCTACTGCAAATCGGTCTGGTGCTGGAATGGCTTTTTGTGGTCGCTTTTCTCGCGAGCAACGCCAGGCAGGCATGGCTTGGTTATAGGCATCAGCACGAAACCTTTGCGCGAGAGCTGGATCAACAGCTGGTGCAATACAACATCATCGTGGATGGCATTCGCCGTTATCCGCTTCCTGTCATCGCCACTCATTTGCGTTATGTCCGTGACCGAAAGTCCGTATTCGTTTACCGCCACGGCCTGATTAGTGGCGGCATGGATAAGTTAGGCATCCTGCCAGTGCTGGTAGCGATGTATCTGCAGCTGAAAGATTGGTCGTTTGGGAACTGGAAGGGTTTGATCGACCACGTTCACTGGTTGGGCGTTGCTCTTCTGATGCTGCTGCTCATAACCTACGCCATTTCCTGGTGGGGCGCTCGAGCGAAAGGCCGTCTTGATCTTTATGAGATGGTGTTGGCAGAGGCGTCGGTGCGAACCGAAGACGATCGAGCGTGAGAAAAGCGGTGTGTGGTTGTGCTTTCAACCTGATTTTTTTCCCGGCGAATGCAATAGATGCGACGATCGATTCAGTCAAATCGACTGCGGTTGGTATGAAGCCGCACGGACTGACTGTCGGTCTACGATTTGGCTGCTTCTCGTTGGGACGCTCCGCTAATATGCGTCAACGGTGGAACATGAGAGGAAGTGCACGGTGCAGCAAATCATTCGCTGGGGAATTCTTGGAACCGGGGCTATTGCGCGCAAATTCGCGGAGGCTTTACGTGATGTTCCAGAGGCAAGGTTGGCCGCCGTTGCTTCGCGTACCAGCGACAACGCGCAAGCGTTTGGAAAGCACGTCGGTGTAAGCCGTTGTCACGGTTCTTATCAGGATCTGGCGGACGACACCGAGGTTGACGTTATCTATATCGCAACCCCGCATCCGCAACACGCAGAAAATACGTTGATGTGTTTGCAGGCGGGTAAGGCCGTTTTGTGCGAAAAGCCGTTCACGATGAATCTGCGCGAAGCGCGCGCTGCGATTGAACTGGCGCGCCAGAAAAACCTGTTTCTGATGGAGGCGATGTGGACGCGATTCCTTCCTGCGATAGCGGAAGCAAAGCGCATGGTAACGTCGGGCGAGATAGGCCGGGTACAACAATGCCATGCTGATTTCGGGTTTTCTTTCAACGCCGAGCCAACCCATCGTTTGTATAACCGGGAACTTGGTGGCGGCGCGCTGCTGGATGTCGGTATCTATCCACTTTCTCTGGCAGCCTATTTTCTCGGCGCGATTGACTCCGTAACAGCTGTCTCCCAACTGGGCGACGCCGGCGCCGACATGCAAACGGCTTTTACATTGCGGCATCAAAGCGGCGCTCTGTCATCCTGCGCTTGCGCTATCAACGCGGAAACGCCAACGGAATTGACCCTCGCCGGCGACCTTGGTTATCTGCGGATAGAGGCACCATTCTATGCAAGCCAGTCGCTGACGGTGGTGCCAATGAACGGAGAAGGACGCACTGTGCCATGCCCTTATATCGGCAACGGCTACTGCCACGAAGTGATGGAAGTAACGCGTTGTCTGAGAGAAGGCTTGATAGAAAGCCCCATCATGAGCCACAACGAATCACTGGCTTTAATGGCTTGCCTTGATCTTATCCGCGAACAAGTTGGGCTTACCTATCCGCCCGATCTGCGTGGTTAGTGCTAGCGAAACGCGAAAGGGGTGCAGAGTCTCCGGTTTTTCACGTTTTTGTTCGTCATCCCGGCATAGGCGCGGAGGCGCTTCTTACTAATCACTGACGAATATTACGCACTGAAAAATATAAATCCTTCGTCCGTATATTCAAAAGATATCCACCGTGGACGTTTTGAAAGTCCCCGCTTTGACCTAGACCGTCAAAATTGAAGCTTACACAAAGGTACTGCTTTGCCCCTTCTGTAACGATGCTCCAGTCTGCAAGACTAGGGGTGAAATCTGTCGGTGGCCCACGGTTATCTCCTAGTGAGATAGCCGATGACAGCCGATAAAGCTTTCCCATGAAGATGAGGGCTTTGGAGTCCTTTCGCTCCGCGTAGCCAACATCGCCACCTTCGTATTCAAAGTAGTAAGGCGCGTTGAAGTCATCGGAATAGTCGTCTTCTTCTATGACCTTTGTGGTGTCAAGGTCCTGAACAACAATCGATGACACTGCGGAGCGGTCCTGTAGGCAACTACGTACCAACTGCTCTGATGGCGGTGTGGCAAACACGATGCAAGGTATTGCCAGCAACACAACGGCGAAAATGAGCCTCTTCATTTGTAAACCTTTGCGTGCGTTGCGTTTAGGTACTCTTGACCAAATTTCCAGAAAATCGTCCCTCCAATCCCAGCAGTCGATTCATATAGATGATCGTATCGACTGGTCTCCTCCTGCTTAACCGCAATTTTTCCCGTTTTCTTGTTCTTTGTCTTTGTATACCTATATTGAATAACAAGCTTAGTAGAATCTTTGATCTTGTATATGTTGTGGCTCGGATTTGTGATCTTTATCCCTCTCTTGACCTTTGCGTGGTACGCATAGTTCGTCTTGATGTCCGCACCATCCCAAAAGTATGCGCCATTAGATTTATCTGGGCCGCCACTCAGTGCGTTTTTGGCAGCGGCTACAGCCGCTTGCATACCAACATTATTTGCTATCTCCTTGTCGGACGCTTTCATTAATGACTGATAGCGCACATTGCCGTCACTCACAACGTATGAAAACGAACGTTCCTTAGCTGCAAATGTCGCTATATCAGGATAGCCGCGCGCATCGCGCTGTCTTACGAGAACACTCGCGAGCGCCATCATCTCGTCGGGGTTGTTTTGAGTCGACGCTTCCCCGTAGGCCATGGCCGCAAGCTGCCTCGTTTGTGCGTCTAGTGGGGCCGTGAGCAGAGCGCCAGATGGATCGTATTGAGAAGTGCCCGAATCTGGCTCGCTGAAAGGATATGGGTCATTCATGCGTCTTGACTCGCTGAATCTCGTTCAATCCATGTGACGAGCCTCAAAGTTGTCTGTCCTTGAACGCTTTCCGTCTCTCCGTTTAAATATGAGCCCCTATGGGTATGTAGGACGCCATCGCTGTAAAGATCGTAGTGGTATCCATCCACAGGAGTTGTTCCGTCGTTGAGCAACGAGAAGCCTTGCTCAATGATTTCATCGAGATCATCGGTTACGGGATCGGTAGTCGCAATTGGACTATTTGCAGTGACTGTTTGTGCGATCCCAGTGGCGCTATTGACGGTTATGCTGAATTTGCGCCCGTACATTGGAATGATTCGGGGATGCTTGGCGCATTTGCATAGGACGAGATCTTCGCTTAACGCCTGTCGATGACCAATCGTCGCATCGAAAATTCGTCTTTGTTGTGGTGAACCCGGCGAGGCGACGATTTCGCCAAGACTCTTGCACGTATCGCACCAAGCCTTGTCACCAAGGAACGCCATTCGACGCTGTCTACCATCCGGGCCAAGAACCGTCCCGCGACGATTTCCCGTCAAAACTCGACCGCCGCCATCGAGCGGGTCATCCTCTACAACTGCATAAAATATTGCCATTGCCTACCATCCGTCCGTAAGTGGATTGCGGCTTGATCACCCGAAAGGCGGTCAGGCCAGCTCAATCACTATTTCTCGAACGTTTCATCGGTGATGTCGGGCAATATCGCGGAACATTGCAATCGATCTTTACCTATGAGCGAAGGCGTTAAGCCTATTATTTGACTAAGTCAAAATTAGCTAGCGCTCTGCTCCAGGAACGGCCGCACTTCAACTGGAAGGCCAGTCGCCTGAACCAGTTTCCGAGCCCATACCAGCGCAACGTCCAGATCGGGAACCTGGACGATCGTAAGGCCGCCGATATGTTCCTTCGATTCCACAAAAGGCCCATCCGTCGTGATCATGTCGCGGCCGCGCAGCCGTAACACGGTCGCAGTGTTCGGCGAATCCAGTCCACCAGAGTAGACCCAAACCCCAGAGGCCTTCATGTCCTCACGGATGTCCCGTACGTCCCGCATGATCTTATCCAGCACGTCACGTGGCGGCACACCGCCATCTGTGTCAGGGTGATACATGGTGAGCAGATACTTCTTCACGGTGATCTTCTCCCTATTGCGTCGACGATGATTGGGGCCACTCACATGTCTTGACGAATGATGTTCACCAAAATCGACAATCGCAAAAAAAAGAGTCAGGGGCTTTTCTCAAGAGAGAAATGCCCCTGACTCCTTTTCTTTAAAAAGCAGGCGGGGTTAGATCGAGTTTTTCACTCAACCCAACCCCGTTACTTCCGAGCCGCCATTTGCGCGATTAGTGAACGCGTATTGCTGAGCACTGATCGTTGTCGCAGGCAAAATCCACTTGGGGTGCCGGGCCCACAAAGACCCCAATGTTAGGCTGGCTGGCAACCGCCTTGCCGTCCTTTTCCAGCGACACGAGATAGGTTCCCGGCGGCAACGAGGGTAAGTTGTAGCGGCCGTTGCTGCCAACGGTGCCATGACGGGTAAGGCCGGTGTCGCTATGGGCTTTGACGACGGTTCCAGCCGGGGCCTTGCCGAATATGTGGGAGTCGGTCTCCTGCGCGTGAGCAGCGCTGAACGTCATGGCGCCAATGGCACCTATCGCAATGGCGGACATGAGCTTAAACGCGAAGCGGAACTCGTGCTTCGAGTGGCGATTGACTTGGGATTTTTGATTGATTTTCATGCTTGTGCTCATAAATTTGTGGGGTTTCAGACGCGCCAAAGCCTTTCAGCTGCTTGCGCAGTGATTGGTTCGACTATCGATGTCAAAGCAGCCTTGTTGAAGTGGGGATGGCTGCCGATGTACTCGCTTTCCTTATTGACTACAGCGTGTCTTCCATGAACGCCTGGATTCGCCCATCCCATTCCAAAGAAGTGCCACGGTCTTTTGGATGGTCGACGGCGATGATTGGTTTAAATTAGCAGAGAAGGGTTACTTGCCTCATGTGAAAGTCGTAATGCAGTCAACACGATCTATACGGTTGCCTGTGATGTTGATGGCTTATCCTGGCCATTGACTTGAGGCTTGCTTTCCACTCGTCCGACATGCGTCTGGGCTGAAAGTCATGGTGGCCATTTTGGGGGTTTCGAGTTGGCGCGCGTTGATGTGAGCACGACTCCCGTGCATTCGCCGACTGAACTAGGTTTTGTGCCGCCAGCGTGATCGCCGCAATAATTTGCGCGCCCTATGTCGCGCTATCCCATCTCTGGCAAGCTTGTCTTTTACTGAAAAGAACTTGATTGCTTTTTGCTGCGCAAAAAAGCAGTTTGGTATCCTTTCTCGTCCCGTAGCGATAGCACTTTCAAAGCCTGGAGAGAGTCAGTCATGACCATGCGTACATACGCACTGTTGGCAACGGTTATACTGTTGGCCGGATGCGCTACCGACGACGCATCCATCACGGTAAAACATCGCGTTCCCCACGGGGGCACGGTTGCCGTGGTGATGTTCAAGGATTGCGATATCGTGAATCAGTCCGATTGCGATGGTTCCGGCTCGAAGGCGGGTTCAATCTTTATCCGCGTACTTTCGCAAAAGCCAGGTTTGCATGCCGTCTCGCTGCCAAGGCCCGTTGCAGCCAATGCACAGCTCACTGACGATGCAGCGGTCGCTTACGCCAATAAAAAAGGCTACCGATATGTCATCAACGGCGAAGTACAGGATTATTACCGCACCGGGCACATAGCATTGCACTCCGATCGCGCCGCTATCTCAGTGCGTGTTCTGAGCGTCAAGAACGGGCAAGCGTTGGTGACTTATACCTATCAAGAGAATTCGAAGACCCATCTCACAACGCCCGACGACATGTTGGAAGACATGGCCAAGCAGCTGGCTGCTTCCATCGTCGTTGAGCCGAAAAAACAGCGTCAGGGCGATTTCCTGCTTTACAAAGGAAATGACTGAGGCTGAGTTAGAAGGAAAAACAGGGACCGCGCAAGACGAGGCGGAGTGGCTCCTTTCTTATTTTTTTGATCTGCCGCGGTAAGTGTGTATTTCGCGCACCTCTTCGTGCTTGGCCCTCATCGCATCGGCAAGTTTTTGCACGAGTTTCGGGAACATCGCGCGTTCCTCTTTCGACCAATCTTCAACCAGCTGATGAAGCAGCTTTCGCCGTGCCCCGGTGATGGCTGCAACGGCGCGTAATCCAGTCTTGGTGATGGTCGCCTCGCGCACGCGCATGTCTTCGTTGGTCGGAGGGCGTTTGATCAGGCGTAGCTCTTCGAGTTTGGCGAGTTGGCGGCTGACTGTGGAGGGATCGCGGCCTACGCGATCCGCAAGCTGCGCGACACCCATGCTTGGTGCGGAGCTGAGCCGTACTAGTAAGGGAAACAGCGCGCGATCCAGAGATATGCCAGCCTCATTCAACAATACGTCGTCCTGGCGCGGGCTGTTCAGATAACCGGTCAATTCGATGAGCGCGGACGCTATGGCGTCCAGATTACGTGTATCGTACATGCTTTACACCGGTCATGGGTTGATTTACGATGCATGTATCATACACGTAAATAGGTGTGGCCATGGGAAATAGAAAAAACGTGCTTTTGATAATGGGAAGCACACGCGCCAGCCGGATCTGCCCAAAAATAACGGAATGGGTCGCGCTGATAGGGCAAGGCTGCACCGATCTCGACTGCGAAGTGGTTGATCTCGCGAATTGGCCGCTACCCATGGACGACGAGCCGGCCATTCCCGCGAAAGGTGTGCCCTACGCCCAGGCCCATAGCCGCGCCTGGAGCGAAAAGATCGAGAGCGCAGACGCCGTCGTCTTTGTCACACCTCAGTACAACTGGGGCTACCCGGCCGTCGTAAAAAACGCGATTGACCACCTTTATCACGAATGGCGCGACAAACCCGCCGCTATCGTGACGTACGGCGGACACGGTGGCGGCAAATGCGCCGAGCAGCTAAGGCAGGTGGCTGGAGCGGTGAAGATGCGCGTGGTTCCAACAGCGCCAGGGATCTGGTTGCCGGAAGGCATCATCCGAGAAGACGCCTCCTTCGATCCGGAGCGCGACTTCGCGCCGCATGTGGCGTCTATTCAAAACGCATTCGCGGAGCTATCCGATCACATCAACACGGCCGGCGAGTCAAGCAAGTTGTCTTGACGCTCGCCGGACTGAGCCTCACGATTCGCCTATCGCATCGGCCGAATACAGGACAGGGGGCGGCCATGGAAGGGATGTCGCATGCGGCGTCTGCTGCAGCGGTGGAAGCAGACTCAGGGAAGGGCGCGTCCAAGGTGCCCGGATCGTTTAGCTTTGCGTGGCTGGGGGCGCTTATCGCCGAACATGCAGAGAGCAACGATGAACCTATGTTGCCAAGCTACGCGTCAGGTTTCTTCACCGCCTGCTGTGCAAGAAGCACCGCTTTCGACGCGCCGTGCACTGCCTGCGCCACAGCATCTTCGGCCGCTTTCATCGCTTCATCGGCTTTCTGATGCCCGGCCGTGATGGCCGCAACCAAATCGGCGCGCGTGCGCTCGATCTGTGCCGTGACGTCGTCGGTCGTAGGGGTGGGTTCGGGTTGGTTTTCGTCGTTGCCCATCGTTACTTCCCCTTTTTTGGCTTTTCGACGACGGTGCTTTTCGCCAGCGCGCTGAGACGCTCAAGTGTTTTTTCGATGTCATCGGTCTTCAGAACTTCGCTAGCGAAGCGCAGGGCGTCTTCCGGGCTCGCGTCAAGAATCGCGCGAGTGGCGGCGGCGGTGACAGCGCTGCGTAGGATGTAGAGCTGCTGCTGTTGCGCCACGGCGTTCTGCAATGCCAGCCCGATGGCTTGGGCCATCACCTGGTCGGCCATGGCCCGTGCCAACGCTTCGGACGAGCCGATGACGGTCTCGTTGACCTGCGTCACCGCATCGTTGATTTGGCTGTTGACTTCCGTTTTCTCGGCCACGGGACTACTTCCGTGGCGGGACGGTGAGGGCGTTGACGCAGCGTGTCATGACAGCGATCGCAAGTTCGTTGACATTCTGCTGATTGGATACGGCGTTTTGTGCTGCAAGGCCGGCGGCCTGCGCGGCGGCCTGGTAGATCGCGCCCATCGCGATGGCGGGGGCGTCTCCAAGTACCTTCACGTTGGACTGGGTGACGGCGTCGGTGATCTGATCATTGACGGAGGTCGGAAATGCCATGGTTGTTTCTCCTTATTTGTCGGCCGAGCCGAGCAGCGACTCGACGCAGCGCGTAACAACCGCCTGCGCGACCTGATTGGCCGATTGCTGGTTGGCCGTGGCGTTCTCCATCGCGATACCCAGGGCATGGGCAAGCGTTTGGTAGATCGAGCCCATGTCCATGGCTGGCGCATCGGCTAATACTTTGACGTTCGCTTGCGTAACGGCGTCGGTGATTTGCGAATTGACTGCGGTTGGAAATGCCATAGGTCAAACTCCTTGTTGTGACAAATAGCGAAGGAACGCCCGCAGCGCATGACAGCCGAGTGACCGCTCGTAGAGCGGTCTATGCACGAAACCGATATGAACCCAAGATTCCCCCGTGAACTGCTGATGGAAAGTCATCGACTGTGAAAGCAGCGTGTTTGTTTGGTATGCGAAAAACGGAACGAGCTTCACCTATTTGCGCACGCCCACGTCGATCTAACGGCCTTAAACCGATCAGAGTCATTTTCCTTTCCTCTTTAGTGCGCGTCTCTCTTTAGCTACATTCAGCAACCGGCCACCAAGAAAAAAAGTAATGTCCCAAGGATCATTGCCAGGCTTCGAGCCCGCACAGCCCAACGATCGACTTTTTCTGGCGATATTCCCCGATGCGCATCATGCTGAGCAGCTGGCGACACGTGCCGCCGCGCATCTTGCCGACCATCGCTCGATATCTGGTGCGACGGAAGCTAGCCGCCTTCACGTCACGGTATTTCACCTGGGCGATTACACCGAGCTGCCACCCGGGTTGGTAACGAGCGCGACTCAAGCACTATCAGCGTTGGCGGCGAAGCCTTTCACCATTCGCTTCGATCAAATTGGCAGCTTCAGCCATCGTCAGCCGAGCGGTCCGCTCGTGCTTACCGCAAGCGAAGGAAACGAAGAACTTCGCGCGTTGCATACGCAATTGGCCATGCACCTTCGTGCGTCGGCCTTGGGGCAGTGGACTCGCGGTTCTTTCGAGCCGCATATGACTGTGGCCTACAACGCATCCACGACTCCCTTCGAGCGGATCGCGCCCATCTCATGGCCTGCGGGTGAAGTCGTGCTCGTCCATAGCCTGTTGGTGAAAACGCGTCATATCCGCCTGGCAAGCCAGCCGCTGCAAAGCGCGATGTCGGGTTGAGTTTTTATAGGATTGGATTTTTCTTAACCGGCCCGATTGCACTTGCTCTGTGGTTGCCTTAGGGCAATCCCAAGCTGATCCGGTAGCTGGTGCCAGCATAAAGAGTGAAGGCCACGCTAGCGCCTTCGCAGAGGATCGAGCAGCGGTTTCAGTCCGTTGTGATCGAGCTCAAGCATCAATGCCAACAAGTTGCCCAGCTCACCGGCTGGGAAACCTTTGCGGGCAAACCAGGCCAGATAGGCGCCGGGCAGGTCAGCGATCACGCGCCCCTGGTACTTGCCGTAAGGCATGGTGACGGTGACTAGTCGCTGCAGATCTTCGGGTTTCATGTTCGATAAGTACTCGGTCGCGGCTGAATGATAGCGGCGAAAAGAAGGTTGGGATTGGGTTGGGCTCCGATTAGGTGTGTCCGTCGTTACGGTGACTCTTTCTATTTTCTGTTCCATCGCTTCCTTTCTAAGGTGGTCGCGATGCTTATTGTCGATTTCCCTTTTCCCCGTTCGTTAGCCACAAAGGCGCTGTCTTCGACGTCTGTCTATCGGTCTATCGCAGCCATCGATCAGAGGAAGAGCCTACGCAAAAGCTAAGGGCCGGTTTTGCGTTGTGCGATAAATCACCGCGGAGATAACGCAGTTTTTGATCCCCACGCAGCAAGCGATCGCCGAAAAATGTGATCGCGTTCGCACTAGATCGTTTTAAAAATACCGCGTGTCAGTTTCGCGCAATGTTTCATTGCGCGAATGCTTATGCGTACATCAAGTATCACGTTTTCTATACACCTAGATACGCATTCTCCCGAGAACTGGCCGAGCAATTCGGATTCAGTGCGGAGGGTATTGATGCGTCACATAAGGTGTGAAGGAGACGTCATGAAGGTTTGCTTTTCAGTGTTCGTTTTTTCTTTTTAGCGATAGGCGGGAAAAACCATAGCTACGCCTTATTTGTTTCGGCTACGCCGGCGATGGCGCAGCCGCGGTGTAAGGCTGTGCCAAACAGATGGGCAACGTGTGGAACGCAGCCTGGGAGTAGGTAAATGGCGCGGCCGCAGAATTTAATGAGCGCGATGAGAGTCCGTAAAACGTTTGCGCACTGTGATGTGTTTGGGAGGAGGCCTCTGCTGTAGAGGATCCAGCTGTGTTGCTTACACGGACGTAAGTCGTTGCTGTGAGTGTCGCGGCTCTTGGATAGTCCAAGGTCGTAAACCGTTTGCTATTTACATATCTGGGGAGAAACGTAATGCAAGCAAAGTTAAAGTTTGTGCTCGTAGCCGGTCTTTTGAGCGCCGCGTGCGCTCCGGCTGTTTTTGCTGCTGATGGCGTCATGGAGCAGTCGGCCAAGGCTTCCTGGCGTCATGACATTGCACAGATCGCCACGCCGGCGGAAGGTTGCTTCCAGGCCACCTATCCCAGCGTCGTGTGGGAACCGACCGCTTGCCACCAACTGGCTCCGCGCGCACACACGGTGCCTCGCCGGATCGTTTTCGGTCAGGAACAAACCACCGGTAACGGCAACGACTACACCTTGAACACCACCAGTCTGATTACCAAGGCGGTGGGTAGCTTCCCGACCTACAGTGGCGTGACCTCCGAGAAGGGTGTCAACGTACCGTTCGGCGGTGAAGAGAGCGATGGCATCGTCGGGCCGAACGAATACACGCTGCAGATGAACACGAGCTTCAACAACACCACCGCCGCGTGCAAAGGCCACTCCGGCTGCGTCGTGTGGCAGCAATTCATCTATGCGACCGACTATGAAGTCGAGGGTAAGGGCGCCGTGTTCATGCAGGACTGGCTGATCGGCTACGGCAGCAGCCGTTGCCCGAGCGGCTTCGGAAGCGACGGCGAAGGCGATTGCTACAAGAACAGCGCTGCCACTTCGATTGCAGACATTTCGCCCCTGGATCTGGGTAGCGTGACGTTGACCGGCACCGCCGCTACCGGCGGTAACGACACGACAGTTGTTACCTATGATGGCACTGCCTACAGCACCAGCCAGAAAGACAGCACCCTGGATATCGCGAGTGTATGGAACCAGGTTGAGTACAACATCGTTGGCGATGCTGGCGGTTCGCAAGCAGCGTTCAACACGAGCGGTGTCTCGATCAAGGTGAACATCGCCGCGACCGATGGTTCCACTACGGCACCGACCTGCGAAGCCAATACCGGTAGCACCGGCGAAACCAACAACCTGACCCTGGGCAGCTGCACGGCTTCGGGTGGTTCGACGCCTTCGGTTTCGTTTACCGAATCGGACTGATAGTTCGGGATTATTCGTAGCTGAAGTTGAGTAAGCGTTGAGGCCGAGGGTGTTCCCTCGGCCTCAACTGTTTTGATGTATCGGTGAATCGTGCAACGCCGCGCAAAGCGGGTAACGATCTCTCAGATTCGCGTAACGCTTTGCGTGCCACTCCGATGGCCTTGCGTACTTGTCCCGGTGTTTCCTGCCGTTTGATCGGCGGGCGGACGGGATCAGCGCGAGCTTTTAGGAGCCAGTCTGACCCCGCTATCTATATGGCCATGCTCTGGCATGGGCGTGCTCATCACGATCCTGCGTATCGGTGGTTGCGCGAGCACATCGCGGATGGGGTGCGAGTCGTACATAGAACCGCGGAACGCTGAACGGTTTTCGATTTGTTTTCGAAGCGCCAGCAATCTCCGGTACATGGCTGCTGCGCATTCGGCCTTACGATTTACAGCATCGCACCTAGTGTCATCACGCAGATCAGTACGCAAGCGGTAAAAAGACTTTTTAGCATCAGGGTTTCGAATTTCATGACGATTCTCCTTAGATCATGGCGCCAAGCGTCATGACGCAAACCAGCACACAAGCGGCAAAAAGGCTATTCAGCATCAGAGTCTCGAATTTCATGATGTTTCTCCGTAAGGGATGAAATGAAGCTTTCGAGATAGATAGAGCAAGGCTCATGCCAAGGCTGAAAATCCCTGGAAATCGCATTGCTAAGCCATTTCTAGAGTGGCTGCATGGAGCCGTTGACTGTCCGCGGACATACACCGCGTTGTCCGGACATAGTGCGGACAGCGGACAGTGCGATATGCGGATATTCTCCAGTCCGTTTGCGGACCTTGTTCCGGGGTTGTTCACTGGCAAGTTGGGAACGTGTGCTTTTAACCCCAAGTGGATGTCGAAAATGCGGTTGTCGAAAAGACTCGATAGCTGGCAGCTAATGGAGCAGATATGCGGATCTCGAATGTCATTGCGCAATTGTGGACGACAGACATCGTTGCGTCGATAAGCTTCTACACCACGAAGCTTGGATTCACCCTGGAGTTTCGATATCAGGATTTTTACGCGGGTATACGCGCAGGGGATAAGGTCTTCCACCTAAAGCTCGTCGATGAGAAAGATCCTTCCATTGAATTCGTGGATAAGAATGAAAACTTCCATCTCTATCTTCAGACAGATGATGTTTCAGCCATGGCGGAGGCCTTAAAAAGTAGAGGGATGCGCTTGGTGAAGGACGTGCATGAAACGGATTGGGGGACTCGAGAGTTCGTCATCAAGGATGATCAAGGACATACGCTGTACTTCGGTGAGAGCCAATGAACCCCGCAGCCCATCAAGTGATCGGTTGATTACCTTTCAGGTAATTGGTTTGTCGAACTCGATTGAATAGGGTGGCTATACCGCCATCGATTCCGATGCGCCCATTCAAAGAGGACAACCCGTGTCAGCTTTCCCCATCTATACGATCGAATCCGCGCCTGTGCAGTCCAAGCCGTCTCTTGAGGCACTGCAAAGTGCATTTGGCATCATTCCGAACATTGCGGGTGCCATGGCTACGTCGCCCGTCTTGATCGGTAGCCTTGTCGGGCTTTTCGGCAACGTTCACGGCGGCAGCTTTTCCGAAGAACAGGTTCAAATCGTCCTGCTTACCAATGCCGTTACCAATGCGTGTTCCTGGGCCGTGGCGTTCCATTCCTTCCTGGCCGTGAAAGAAGGTGTTGACGCGGCGGATGTCGACGCGATTCGCGAACGCCGGGTTCCTCAGATGGCGAAGAACGCCGCTTTGTCCACGCTGGCACGAACGCTCATCGAAAAACGCGGGCATCTCAACGATCTAGATGTGTCGGCATTTCTCAATGCCGGTTTCGGCAAGGATCATCTCTTGGAGGTTATCGCCATCGTTGCCGCGTCCACCATCACCAACTACTGCGGTAATGTCACCAAGCCGCCGCTGGAGGATGCCTTTGAGGCATATCGCTGGCATGCCTCAAGAGCCTGAATCTTTGGTGGGCTGTCACCGGGAGGCCGCTCTGACGAGCGGCTTTCGGCGCAGGTGATTTGCGAAATTAGCAAGCGCATCTCATGAGTCAGGCGGTTATCGTTGGTATCGTTGGCTGCGTGTACGAGGAAGAGTCAAATGGGCACTGTTCGTACGGACCAGAAACATCCTTCCGACGATTTGGGATACCTGCTGCGTCACTGGCGGGAGGTGCGCGGCACCAGCCAACTGGTGTTGGCGCTGGATGCCGGTATTTCGCAGCGCCATTTGAGCTTTATTGAAAGTGGTCGAAGTGCGCCAAGCCGCCAGACGTTGACGAGCATTGTTCAGTCGCTGGATGTTCCGCTGCGCGAGCGGAACGCAGTCTTCCTGGCCGCCGGTTATGCGCCGATCTACTCGGAAGCGCCCTGGAATGCGGAGGAGATGCAAGGCATTACGCACGCGCTAGACCGCATGCTTCGCCAACACGATCCATTTCCCGCCATCGTGATGGATCGCTATTGGAACGTGCTGACCACCAACGAATCATCGCCGCGCTTTTTCGGATGGTTCATCGACATGGCAGCGCGTGCCGGGCCACGCAATATGCTGCATCTCATGTTCGATCCCGATGGGATGCGGCCGTTCGTCGTGGATTGGGAAATGGTCGCCAGAAGTCTCATCCAGCGCGTCTATCGAGAAACGGTCGGGCGCGTTCTGGACGAACGAACGCATGATCTGCTCGAGGAATTGTTTGCTTACCCAGGCGTTGATGCATCGTGGCGATTGCATGGATCGGTGGGGTCAGCACCGAATCTGCCCATGATTCCCATGGGATTTAATAAAGACGGCAAGATCCTCAGTTATTTTTCGATGGTGACCAGCGTCGGCGCGCCGCAATGTGTTGCCGCGCAAGAACTTCGCATCGAATCCATGTTTCCTGCGGATGAGGAAACAGAAGTGTTTCATGAAAAGTGGATGTCGCACGATCAGACACGGGCCTGAATCGATGAATCGGGCTACGGAAAGAAATCGATGTCCAATGAAAAGACGGGACTTGTTTCAATCGTCTTGATGAATCAATGCGCCGTGCAACGCTTGCAACGCAGGAAGCAGTCCTTCAGATTCACGTATCGCTTTGCGCGCAGCGCCCACAGCCTTGCGTACATGACCGGGCGTTTCGCCACGATGGATCAATGCGATGGCGGGAGTGTGGCAAGCGAGCAATGCGTCGACCCAATCCGCGGGGTGCGCTGGCGTGAATCGTCGCGCGACCAGGCGGCTTGCCTTGAACGCAGGGGCGACTTGCTCCACGGAAGCGACAGCCGCAGTGAAGGTGTGCGGCGTTCGCGTCGGGTTAGCCGGATCGAGCGCTTCGGATAGGGCCGCCAGCGCGTCTGCGATGCGTCGCCTTAAAACGGCTGTCGACCGAACCGGGTAAATCAGCCATGCGCAGATAACGCCGATGACCGCGCCGATGACGATTTCTTCCAGGCGTAGCCCCAAAATATTTTGCGCCGACGGTCCGCGAAAGCCCTGCAGCAACGCAAGCGCCATGGTGATGAACAGCGCCCACCACGCATAGTTGAATGGACGCAACCAGAGGCCGAGGAATACCGATACAAGTATCAAGACGACGGTGGTCGCATCGTGGGAACCGATATGAAGCGTAAGCGTCAATGCAACGATGGTGCCGCCAGCGGCGCCCATCACACGCAATACGCTCTTGTAGGCGACATCCAGCCGACCTCGGTTGCCACTGTTGACGATAAAGGCGGTGAGTACGATCCATGCCCAGCGTTCGGCGAAAAACACATAACCGATCAGGAACGATACGCCGAGAGCGACGGCCATTTGAATGGCCATTCGCGTGCTGGCGGACGGATGCAACGAGCTTTCTTGCTTCGGTACTATGGCTGTTGCCATGGGCTCGCGCAACGGCGGCAGTAGGCGAAGCCGGCGCGCCAAGGCTTGAAGGGCCGCAACCCACACCAACGCCAGTAGTGCGACGATGATGGGTACAGAAATCGCCATCAGTGGCCCGGCATGTTTGGTCGGTATGTAGGGCGTCGTGAGAATCGCGACTAATGGCAGTGCGATGAGCGAACCAGCACGACGCGCCAATGAGCCGAACTGACGCATCCAGATCGATAAGGACATACCTGCTACAAATACGATCGCACCGGCCCACGGTGCGCGATGTAGCAACCAGCCGACACCCGTTGCAACGAGACCGACCAAAGGTAGCGCGAACGCGGCTTCGAGCCGGCCGCGCAGGTCGTGGTCGAGATGGCTGCGCGAAAACGACAGGCATAGCACCACGGCGAGCACGCCGGGACCGGGCTCGGGGTCGATGGCCATGGCGCATGCGAGTGTGGCGAGCGTGGCCAGCATCGTGACGATAGCGGCGGCGAACGAACGGCCGACGGAGTCCGTGATGGCGGTTCGGTCTGGCGTTGGATGGGTTGTGGTTGCCGACATCTTTTTTGCCTGCACGTTTTATTATTTCAAATTGGCTTGCGGGGTATTTTGAGCAGGGTTTATGACGATCGGACAACTACTCCCTAAAAGCCCTAGATCGCCGCTGGGCATTTTTCATACTGTGCCCTAATCGGTTGCTATATCCCTTCTCAACGGACATATTCATCGTCGGCACGGTCGTCGAAATCACTCCCCACCACTCGCCGTGATGATATGTCTATGAGTGCATCTTCGCTTTTTTTGGGCTTACTCCTTGGGTCGATAGGGATGGGCTTTGTCATATATGGCAAGAAGCAGCGAGTCGCGGTTCCGTTGGTATGCGGTATGGCACTCATTGTGTTTCCCTATTTCGTTTCCAGCACCGTGCTAATGATTGGATTGGGCATTGTGCTGATCGCCATCCCCTATTTCGTCAGGATATGAAACCCGGGGTGGTCGGGCCTGATTCCCTTTGGGATGGCGGCGCACGCCGGTGGTCTCGAAAGGGTAGGTAAAGTATCGCGGCAGCCTGCTAAGGTAAGGCTTGCGACGGCGTGCGCGTCGCATGTCACGCGCTTGCGTCCAGCAGTACTTTCGTCAAGCCCTAGGTGTCTCACCGCAGAGGTCTGGAGCCGTTCGATGTCGCCCGATACCGATCCATTGCCCGTTGTTACCGCAAGACATCGCGCGCTTACCATTGTTGCGAGCGGGACGGTGTTGGCCCTGCTTTATTTCGGCAGGGATGTGTTGATTCCGATTACGCTCGCGCTGCTGCTGAGCTTGCTGATTGCTCCGTTGATCCGTATTTTGCGCAGGATCGGGCTAGGGCATGGATTTTCCGTATTGATCGCGGTGCTTGCGTTGGCGCTGTTAGTAGTGGGGCTGGCGACCACGATCGGTTCGCAGGTCGTGAACATGGCCAAGAGCCTCCCGCAATACGAGGCGACCATTGACGCGAAGGCACGGACCCTGCGTGCGATGTCCCTGGGTCGCATGGCGGCGATGCAAGGCGAAGCCGGCAAGATGATGAATCAATTCGGCGATACCGAAGCCGACGCATCGGCTACATCGGATGCGCGTCAGGAACTCGCCTCGTCCACGCATCTCGTGCCGGTGGAAGTGCATGCCGCGCGGGTCAGTCCCATGGAAGTGGTTACACGCGTTTTTTCTTCGATCTGGACGCCTTTGGAGACGGCGGGCATCGTGCTGGTCGTGCTTATCTTTGTGCTGCTCGAACATGAGGCCTTGCGGGATCGCTTTATCCGACTTGCCGGCGGTGCCGATTTGCGCGCGACAACCGCGGCCATCAACGATGCCAGTGAGCGGCTTTCGCGTTTTTTCGTTTCGCAGTTCGCCGTCAATTTTGGCGTCGGCGTGCTGATCTTTGTGGGACTGAAGATCATCGGCCTGCCCAACGCGCCATTGTGGGCCACGCTCACGGTGGTGATGCGATTCGTTCCCTATGTGGGCGTTTGGCTGGTGGCGATTCTTGCCACGGTGTTGGCGGCGGCCGTCAGTCCAGGCTGGTCGTTGATGCTTATGACCATCGCGCTCTATGTGGTGGTGGAGATGATTGTCGCGGAAGTCGTCGAGCCGCAGTTGTATGGGCACAACACCGGACTCTCGCCGCTCGCCGTTGTGGTAGCGGCGATCTTCTGGAGCTGGTTGTGGGGACCGATCGGATTGGTCGTGTCCACACCGTTGACGCTATGCCTCGTGGTTGCGGGTCGCCACGTGAAGGCGTTGAGCTTGCTGGACATTCTGCTAGGCGACATGCCGGCACTCACCATGCCGCAGCGCTTTTACCAACGCGCGCTATCGGGTGACTCCGATGAGATCATTGCCAGCGCGCACGTGTTCCTGAAGCGCCGAACCTTCGCCGCCTACTGCGACGTGGTCTTGCTGCCGGCCTTGCAGCTTGGCCGAATTGACTTGTCGCAAGGGATGATCGGTCCTGCGCAACAGGTCAAATTACGCAGTGCCATCGTAAGGGTCATCGAATCCCTCGGTAACGAGACGCGCAACGGGGCGCGCTGGAAGCCGCGTGCGTCGGTGTTGAGCGACTCCAGTCTTGGCCGTGTTCTGCGCCAGCGACGCGAGAGTGTGAGTGGACGATGGCAAGGGCCGCTCGCCGTAGCGCCAGGATCGATCGTGCTTTGCGTGGAGATAGGCGGCCCGATGGACGATCTGGCCACGGAAATCCTCGCCCGCATCCTGCGCGATCTGAACATCGATGCTCGCCATCTATCGGTCGAGGATATCGACGCCTACGCTGCGGAACCGCATCCGGAAGCAACGCCCAACAGTGTGTCGATGGTGTACGTAGTGAGTGCGTCGCCGAGTAAGGAGTGGGAGCAGGGCGATACCGTGTCCGCCGATATGCGTGGTCGTTTTCCCGACGCGTGTCTGATTGGCTTGCTGCTGCCGGAGTTGCTGGCCGTACCCGAGGCGCGGGAGGCCTATGCCGCGGTCAATCAGATTGCCAATTCCTTTGAAGAAGCGGCGCAACAAGCGATTGCCCGGTTCCCCGATAACGCCGGAACGTCGCGCAACGCGTGACCTCAACTTGCCAAAATTCAGCCGAGCGTTTGCGTTCACGCCGAGCTGCCATCGATCGTCACGCTACCCGGGTACTCCGGCACGCCGGATAGCCGGAGCAACCCCAAAACGTTTTCCCCGACCGTCGATTCGCCCGCGGCACCATCGAGCGACCGCACGCCGGGCAAATGGGTTCGAAGCCGCTGAATGCTTCGGTATTTTTCACGGGCTTGTGTTTTGACGCGGTGGTCCTTTGACTTTCCCGCACCATGTCGAGCAATGCACTGCCATGAATCAGTTCGATGGGCTTGCCTTGCACAAATTGTTCGGCGGCATCGGTGTAGCTGCCGATAGCCACGATCTTGACGGCATCGGCATGATGGTGGCCAAGCAATCCGTACATTTCGCGCACCACGCGGACGTCCACCAGCTTGGTGCGCCATTGCTTGCACTGCACCAGGGTCATGGCGCTGTCTTTGCGCAGTATCAGATCGACACCGCCATCCGCACCGCCTAAGCCGGTTTCTTGCACGTTATAGCCTTGCCGGCGAAACGCTTCGCCAACCAACATTTCGAATTCGCGCCAATCGATGGCACTCAGGCTATTCAGATTGGTTTGTGTGTCCAGCAATTGCGAGCGCCGCCGGCTGTCCATGTAGGAAATCAACGCGGCGACCCAGCACATGCCCAGCAGCAGCCACGCGACCGCCGTGCTGGAGCCTTGGCGGAGCTGCTGTCCAAGCGCCTGCCCAACGGGGCCGCCGAGGGCGAACAGAAACCAGGCAAGCACGTAGCGCACACTGATGTAGCCGGCGATGCCCAGGGCAATACAGGCCGGCCAAGGCAACCTGGAAACTACATCTATGCCGCTTTCTTTGCGCCTTGCCACCGTTCCCCCTCGAGCACCGCATCACATCGTGTCAACATGCTGTGTATGCGACTTCACGTCATTCCGCAACGACCCTGGAAGAGTAAGCAGGAATTGAGCCAAGGCCGGTCGAATCGGCACGGAGGAGCATCTTGCTTTTGGCGGCAGCAAGTTACCGAGGGGCAGGGGGACGATCCCTGCGATAGCGCAGATTCCGGGTGTGCTGCGGATAGGCACTTTGCCGAAGCGAGGTGACTAAAAAGGTCCATTTCTTTCATCCATTGGGCCGCAAGAGGCAGGCATCGCTGGCGGCGAAAGCGTGGTCTTGCTGGGACCGAAGGCTCGCGGTGCCCTAACCCATCAGCCGGAAGGTGCGCGTGGACGTACTGTCAGGAATTTTGTCCAGGGTGGCGTTGGCGACAATGGCATCGATGACCGATGTCGGAATCATCGGATCGTTTTCGTGAAAGAGTGGCTTACTTGGACGCTTGGTGGCCTTGCCGATTCAGCTTTCGATTTGCGCACGCGCAAGGGCGGTCCGATTTTTTGCAAGTCGTGCGAGTTTGGGTTGGGCTGGAGCATGCGTGCATTTTGTGCGTCGACTTGCGCACCGCTGAAAATGATCTCGTTCGATGCGGCTTTCTTTTGCATCCAATAGTCGGGCGATAGCATGGCGCCGATCACGGCCGATGGAGGCATCGGCCGTGTGGCGTCAACGCAGAGAACAGGTGTGCAGGTCAGGGCTAATGCCAGAGCGTTTACGACGCGTAAAACGATTGGCGTGAAAAGTTCTCGGTTCGTGTCGATCGTTCAAGAGGCCGAGCTGTTCGATGCTGCGACGGGTGCATGATTTGCCACGGCGTTCGGTGCAGCTGACGACGTGGTGAGCATGGCGCCGAACGTCAGCACGCAGACGAGCAGGCAAACAGCGAAAAGGCTTTGCAACATCAAAGTCTCGAATTTCATGGCGGTTCTCCGTAGGTCAGGAAATGAAGCTCTCGAGAGATAGATGGCAAAGCCCGTGCCAACGATGCTCATGTGTGGAAAACCGCAGTGCATAGCCATTTCTTTAAAAACTTTCCCACGTGGATGCGTGTCCGCGGACGATGTGTCCGGACAGGGCACGGACAACGGACAGTGCATGGGGATGTCGTGAAGACGGAGAGTCGATCTGCTCGGATTCCTCGATGCGCAAGGTTCGATGTGCCAGTACGCCAACTATCAAAGCAGAAATACGGATCGAGTCATTTCACTTGCCGATCACGAATGCAATAACGTTAATCCGGCTTTTTCAACAACGAAGCCATTCGCTTGGCGTCGTTTTTCTTTTCCTATTTCGGATCGATAACCGAATGGGACCAAAACGCAATTTGTTGCGGTGTATACGTTGCGTGAGTTCTTAGGCATCACTTTCGTTTCACGCATTCCATGCGATGAAGATATGTCTATAGAAGCGTTGCGAGGGGTATCGCTTCCTTTAGATCGGTCTAAGTCTTGTGATGTGATGTCGATCAAAAAAGCCTTGTTTCTTCGTGTCATTCTTCAGTGCCTTGGAAACAACGACTCGTCGAGTAGAGCGGCACGCAATCATCAATAGCCGCAACAGCGACCATCGCTGTGATGTACGGGGATCGTAGTGAGTAAGTGAGAACGCGAAGTCGTTTCGACGGCTTTGCGACGGTAGCGCACGCCTTCTCAACACCGCTGTGAACAACTGCGGAGGGTTAGTGTGCGCGCCAAAATCCGCTCAATTCCTACCAATGGGGTAATTACCAATGATTAGATTCGATGCGACTGGAAATCTGGGAAATGGGGATTCGCGCTTTGCTCGAAAAGCGTGTTCGCTCGCGCTTGCCGTTGCCATGGCATTCGGCGCAACCACTGCGGCTCAGGCCGCGCAAGTTTACACGCATCACCTGCGGGACGCGGTGAGTCAAGGTACGGCGAAGCAGGTCGGTAGCCTTGCTGCTAATCAAATGATGAGTCTGGATGTCGTTTTGCCAGTGCGCGATCAGGCTGGCCTCGACGCGTTTGTGGCCGATGTCACTAATCCGGCGAGCGCTAATTTTCGCCACTACCTGACACCTGCACAGTTCACCGCGAAATTCGGCCCAACCCAGAATGACTATGACACCGTCGTTCAATACCTCGGCAGAAACGGACTGACGATCACTGGCGGTAGCCGCGATGGTATGGACGTCCAAGTGGCAGGCCCTGTTTCTGCGGTTGAAGCGGCTTTCAACGTCAAGATGCATACGTATCAGCATCCCACGGAAAATCGCGTCTTTTTCAGCGCAGATCGTGAGCCCACCACCTCGCTGGCGATTCCGCTGTGGCATGTCTCCGGTTTAAACAACTATTCGATCCCGCATCCGTTGCTCGTCAAGAAGAGCGACTATGCGCAGGCTCACGGCATCAGTCCCGATGCCGTCGTCTCTCATGCGACGACGGGCTCGGGTCCTTCTGCCTCGTTCCTGGGCAGCGATATGCGTGCTGTGTATTACGGCGGCACAGCGCTTACCGGTGCGGGTGAGAACCTGGGATTGTTCGAGTATGAAGGCACCGATCTGGCGGATCTGACCACCTACTACAAGAACGTGCATCAAACCAACAATGTCCCGGTGACGCTGCTGTCGACCGACGGCACCAGCACGGCTTGCGTCGATTCAAGGTCGGGCGGTGACTGCGACGACACCGAGCAGACGCTCGACATGACTCAAGCCCTCGGCATGGCCCCGGGCCTTAGCAGCCTGGTGGTGTATATCGGTTCCACCGATACCGCCATCATCAGCGCCATGACGACTCACAGCCCGCTGCCATCCACCATTGGCTGTTCGTGGGGCTGGACGCCGGATGATCCGTCCACGCTCGATCCGTACTTCGAGAAGATGGCCGCTCAAGGCCAGACGTTCTTCGCCGCATCCGGTGACAGTTCGACGTGGTCGTCGAGAAATGAAGCCTGGCCGGCTGACGATGCGTATGTGATTTCCGTCGGTGGCACCGATCTGACGACCGCCAGCGCGGGGGGAGCGTGGAAGTCGGAAACGGCATGGGTCGACAGCGGTGGCGGCATTTCGCCCGACAAGATCGCCATTCCTTCGTGGCAAAAGGCTAGCGGCATCATCAATTCAAGCAACAAGGGTTCGACCACGTATCGCAATGGCCCGGATGTTTCGGCCAACGCCAACTTCACCTTCTACACCTGTTCGGATCAAACCACGTGCCTTGCCAACGATTACGGCGGCACCAGTTTCGCCGCGCCCATGTGGGCGGCATACATCGCGCTGGTCAATCAACAATCCGTCGCCAACGGTGGCGCGCGGATCGGCAACTTCAACGCGACCGTCTATCCGGAGAACGAGTCGGGCGGCGCATTGACATCCACCTTTACGACTGACTTCCACGACATCACCAGCGGCAAGTCCGGCAGTTATTCCGCCGTGACCGGCTATGACTTGGTGACAGGTTGGGGCAGTCCGAAAGTGGGGCTGATCACGACATTGGCGCAATAGTCGTTATAGACGCAGATCGCAAAAAAAGCGTCTAGCTCGCTTTAGAGGCCCGGGATTCAACCCGGGCCTTTTTATCCGCAAGGGATCCGTCGCGGAAGAATCGGAATCATTTTTTTTGCTGATCAACCGGCCGAGTTAGCGATGGTTACCGCAGGTGCATGAGCGGCTGCCACATTCGGCACCGTTGTTTTGGCAGTGAGCATCGCGCCCATGGTCAGCACGCAGACCAACATGCAGGCGGTGAAAAGGCTCTTCAGCATCAGGCTCTCGAATTTCATGACCATTCTCCGTGGGTAAGGAAATGAAGCGTTCGAGGTTATAGATGGCAAAGCCCATGCCAAGGGTTTAAATGCACTGGCGATCGCGTTGCTAAGCCATTTCGCTGATCGCGGCTACGGCTGGCGGGCTGTCCGCGGACGATGTCCGGGCGCGGCACGGACAGCCGAGGCGTGTTCAACCACCGGAGTGCTTATCGCCTTGAAGCGATCGGATTTCTGTGCGGGAACCGGGAACGGCAAAGGTCCGTGCAGATGCCGCGGATGGGGCTTGGGCTGCTGGCGGCTGTGCCAAGAGACATGCTTTGTTGATGCCCCGTTGCGCGTAAGCTTCCGTTCGAAGTCGCAACGGGAATTCAGCCATGAACTCGACCGTTACTTCCAAATCGGCAACAGGCATCACGCTGGGGTTGATGCTGATGTTTTTATTCAATGCGTGTGCTGCCGCCGCGACGTGTTCGCCGGCGCGCGTCGATGTAGGTGGTTACCGAGTCTGGATGCAAGTTGCGGGTGAAGGAGAGCCCACGGTCGTTTTCGAGAACGGCGGCGGCGATGATGCATCGGTGTGGATGAAGGTCGAGCCTGAGGTTCGTCAGCATAGCGGTGTGCGCACGGTACTTTACGATCGTGCGGGGTTGGGACAAAGCGATCCTAAGCCAGGCCCCTATAGCATCGACAACGAAGTGACTGCACTCGAACAGGCGCTGCGTCAGTGCGGAGTCAGTGGCCCCATCGTGCTGGTAGCGCATTCCTATGGCGGTTTTGTAAGCATGCTGATGGCGGCGAACGATCACCGCGTTGCTGGCATTGTCTTTGTCGATGCAAATCTTCCCGGTTTTTTCGACGACACTGAGGTCAAGCGAATACAGGCGGTGTACACGCCGCAGTTCGGCGCATTGCAACGCGCCAAACCCGAGCTTGCGCGGGTGATGATTCCACTGATGCAGGCGTATTCGGAAACGGCTAAGCGCGTGCGTTCGGTGAGCATTCCGTTGACGTTGCCGGTCATCGACATCGTGGCCGAAAAGACCTGGGTGGATACGCCGCAGGAAGTCGCCGCGATGAGGCAAACGCATGCCAGTTTCGTCGCAGCTTCGCCCGCGCGACAGGCAGTGTTCGCCAAAGGTAGTAGCCACCAAGTGATGAAGGATCGCACTGACCTTGTTATCGACGCCGTCGAACGCATGGTGGTGCGAGTTCGGGACCGAAAGTAGGGTGCTCAGCTAGCTTACGGTGAGGTTTGCTCGAGGGGTGGTAGCTCTGGCTTCTTGCTTTTTGAATCATCCGTAAAGTCGACATCGTCCATGCCGAGGCGAAGACGTCCTGCATCGATGAACACGCGCAAGCGATGGTATTTCACGAGATAGCGGACACCCACTACCGCGGCGAGCAAACCTGCGGCAGCCCCGACGCCGAGCGCCCAGCGCGGGCCGAACGTATCGGCGACCCAGCCAACGATCGGTGCGCCGATAGGTGTGCCGCCCATGGCGATGGCGAGGAAGATGGCCACGACGCGACCGCGCATGGCCGGTTCGGTGGTGAGTTGCATGAAGCTGTTGGTGGACGTGGTGAATGTCTGCGCGGATACGCCGATGACGATCAGCACCAAACCGAAGACCCAATAGTTGGGCAGGATCGCGGCCACGGCCACGGCAAGCCCGAATAGCGCAGCTGCCGCAAGCAGAAGCGGGACGCGCGGTTTTGCGCGCCTGGCGGCGAGAAGTGCACCGATCACCGATCCGATCGCCATCGTCGATGTCAATAATCCATATCGACCTGCGCCGGCATGGAAGACAGTGACCGCCATGGTCGATATGAAGATCGGAAAGTTAAGCCCGAAGGTGCCGATCAGAAAGAGCATGAGTAGCACCGCTTTCATATCCGGGCGTCGCCACACATACAAAAAACCTTCGACGAGGCTGCCACGCGTGCGAAGTGCCTTATGCCGCGGATGAAGTTCGTGCACACGGAGGAAGCTCAACGAGCACAGCACCGCAGCAAACGAGACCGCGTTGATCGCGAACACCCACCCGCATCCCACGGCCGCGATGAGTAAGCCGGCGATAGCGGGACCGATCATGCGCGCTGCGTTGAACGACGTGGAATTCAACGCCACCGCATTCGACAGATCGGCCTCGCCGACCAGGTCGGAAACGAAGGTCTGGCGCGCCGGCGCATCGAATGCAGTGACGCATCCGAGCAGCAACGCGAATACATACACCTGCCACAGCTGCACAAGTCCGGTAATCGTCAGCACGCCCAATGCGAGCGCCAATATGCCCAGCGCCGCTTGGGTGGCGTACAGCAGTTTTCGCCGGTCGACATGATCGGCAGTAAAGCCAGTCAGCGGCAACAGGAGAATCTGCGGACCGAATTGCAGCGCCATGACCACGCCGACCGCTGCCGCATTGTTGTGAGTGAGTTGGGTGAGGACGAGCCAATCCTGCGCAATGCGCTGCATCCACGTGCCGATATTTGACACGATTCCGCCTGCAGCCCATACGCGATAGTTGAAACCTCGCAATGAGCGAAAAGTGCCCTGCATCGGATCGTTCATGGATTTCCGGGTGAATTGCCGCCGTTAAACCGTCCGAATCTGCGCGCCATCACGACGCCCATGATAAGAGCGCCCAATCCCAACGCGACGACTTCATCGGTAGTGCGTAGATCGAAATTACCCACATGGTAAATCAGCACATAACCCACTACTGCATTGAAGAAGCCCCACATCACGTTGATTGTCGAAGAAGAAAACCCTTCGCCAGGCGGTTTGGCAAAGGGACTCTGAAAGGGCTTTCCCATCACGCCACTGACAAAGTGTGGAATCGCGTTGGTGAGGAAAACGCCGGCAAAAAAATATGAGATGTAGTAAGACCCAAGCATCGTCAAGCACTCCTCTGAATTGAACGGTTAATCGACTCGCCCATTACGAATTGACGAGACGCTTGAGCAAGTGAACCGCGCGGGCGAGTTCTTCCTGCTCGGCTGGCGCGAGATGTGCACGAATGGCTCGGAATAACCAATCGTCCAATGCCGCTCGGCGTGCGCTGATCCATTCGCGGCAAGCAGGCGTCGTGGAGAGGAGTGTTTGCCGTCCATCCGTTGGATGCGGCGAGCCTTCAACGAGTCCGGCCGCTTGCAGCGACGAGATCGTGGCGCCCATGGATTGCGGGCGCACGCCTTCGGCACGCGCAAGTGCGGTCACGGTCGAGGGGCCATCGCGATCCAGTCGGCCCAACACGGATTGCTGGGACAGGGTGAGGTCGCCCGCGCGCGACTCATCGCGCAAACGCCGCTTCAGTTGGCCGAGGAGAACGCGAAGTTCTCCGGCTAGAACCATGACGTGCGCTGCGTTGGGATCGGTTTGCTGGGTACTCACGGTCCGGCATTCTGGCCTATATGAAGGAAAACTGCAAAGGTTAACTTCATATTTCAGGGCGATAGAAAGTTGACGCAGTCAACTATTAGCGCATACTCCTCACCTGGCTTTACGAGGTGTGCCATGTCTGCTTCCGATTTGCTCGGTGAACAAGTGGGAGCCGTCCGCGGCTTCAATCGTTTCTACACGCGTCAGATCGGCGTCCTCGAAGAAGGGCTTCTGGCCAGCCCTTTTTCGCTCACACAGGCACGGGTGCTGTTCGAGCTCGGCACTCGCAAGGCTGTTACGGCCGGCGAGATCGGCGAAGTACTTGGCCTCGATGCGGGCTATCTCAGTCGCATCGTCCAGCATTTCGTCTCGCAGGGATTGGTCGAGCGCGCGCCTTCAAACCAGGATGGCCGACAGTGGATGCTCTCCCTGACAAACGAAGGCCGAAAGGCTTTTCGTGTACTCGATCAGGCATCGCACCAACTCACTGCGTCCGTACTGTCCCGATTGTCGGAACCGCAGCGTGGTCAATTGCTGGCATCGATGAAAGAAGTGCGGCGCTTATTGTCTTCGGACAATGATGGCAGCGCCGTTGTTATTCGCACGCACCGCGTTGGAGACATCGGTTGGGCCATTGAACGACACGGTCAGCTTTATGCCGACGAATTCGGATGGAACGAAGAATTTGAGGCGTTGGTCGCTACGCTGTTCGCGCAGTTCGCTACCAAGCACGATCCTTCCACGGAGCGATGCTGGATTGCCGAGGTCGATGGCGAGCGCGTCGGTTGTGTGTTCGTCGTGCACCATGCGCAAGATTCGTCTATCGCGCAGTTACGTTGCTTGCTGGTCGATCCCAAAGGGCGAGGCCTGGGCATAGGAAAACGGCTGGTGGATGAATGTCTTGCTTTCGCAAAGAGCTCCGGCTACGTAAAGATGATGCTGTGGACCAACGACATATTGGTTTCCGCCCGTCGTATCTACCAGGCGGCGGGATTCGAGCTGGTGTCGGAAGAGCGTCATCACAGCTTTGGTCACGACATGGTCGGCCAGGTGTGGATGCGCGACCTTTGATGCTTGACCGCCGTAAGGCCGTTACGTCTGCAGGTAGGCGATTTTCCTCTGTTTAGGAAGCCTTTTGATTTCCCACTACGCGCGCGAAGCTGCCGCGCGGTTGTCGTACGGCCGTGCACCGATCAATCGTAAGGGTGGATGCGCGCGTGTGTAGCGCGCACCGCGACCTGCAACGTGCGCTTCATAGCGCGCCGTGAGGTTGTTGGTGATGCCGGCGTAGAACGAACCGTCGCGGCATTCGATCAGATACAGATACCACTGGCGGTCGTTAACGGTTGCAGTCATCGGTGGACGCGGTGCGCTTGCGGCACTAGTCGGCGGTGTCGGCGCATGGCTCGTCATGCTTGGCGACATCGTTTGCCGCGGCTTGATGGCTTCGCGATGGACTGGCGGATGCAGGATCGAAATCTGCTTCGCTCACCACGACGCGATTGCGTCCATCTCGCTTGGCTCGGTAGAGCGCATCGTCTGCCGCGATCAAGAGTTGGCGTAAGTCATAGCCGTGATGATCGGTCGATGCAATGCCAAAACTGGCGGAGATCGTGATATCGCGCGAACCATCGCCTGGCGTCGCGTTGATGGCCGATCGAATCTGTTCGGCGCGATCTACTGCGTGAGATATCGTGCATTCGGGTAAAAGAATGCCGAACTCTTCACCGCCCAGGCGACCGAAAACGTCACAAGAACGCAGATGATGTTGGCACACAGTAACGGCGCGCTTGAGGACGTGGTCGCCAACGATATGTCCGTGGGTGTCGTTGACGAGTTTGAAATGGTCCATGTCGATGAGGATGAGACAGCAGCTTCGCATGGACTTTGCCGCGTAGCGCAGTGCCTGTTCTGCTTCGTCGACGAAATGCTGGCGATTGAAGATGCCGGTAAGACCATCCCGCCGGGCCAGGCGCATGAAACGCAATTGAGAACGCTTGAGTCGATAAAGCAGAAAACCTATCGACGCCAGCGTGAGCAGCAACAGAGAGATATAGAGCCGGCTGGTGACCACCGCCTTGTGATCGAGCGCCTGTTGCAGTTGCAGAATCTGGTTTTGTTTATTTAGCTCATCGACCTGTACTTTTTTGGCATCGACCTGCTGCTTTGCCAGCTGGTAGGCCAGCGCTTTCTCGCGAAGATCGTCCAGATGGCCTTTGTCCGCCGCCATGTACTTTTCGTGATAGTCGAGCGCGTCGCGTAGATCGCCTTTTTCGCGGTCGATCTGATAGAGCAGTTCGTAAGCGGTGCTGAGCGGTTGTGTGAAGTCGCTTTTCGAAGCGATGTCGACGGTATCCAGTGCAAACTTCTCCGCACGCAGCGCATCGTTCGCTTTCCAATACGCCTGCGCTAGCAGCGCATCGTATTCGGAGGTCAACTCCAGGTATCGATAACTGACGACATTGACGTAGCTGCCCTCGAGCAGATTGATCGCCTCCGATGTCTTGTCTTGCTGGATAGCGAAATTCGCCATATCGCGACGTATGGCATCGGCCATCAAATTCTCGCCAGCATCGGCGCATGCATGCAGTGCTCTAAGCCGCAGCGGATCCAGTGGACGCATGCGGCCGCTGAGAAAGTTGGCGTGTATTTTCATATACATGCCAATACAGCCGTTCCTGCCGCTGGGATAGTCGGCAATGATCTGGTCGGCGTAGTTGGTGGCGAGATCGTACTGTCCTGCGTCGATCAGCAACTGCGCCGCTTCGCCCATCAGGTGGAATCGCGCATTTTTGTCGGTGATCCGAGGTAGATCGTCCAGCGCTTGGTCTAGACGCGAAAATGCTTCTTCATAGTGATGCCCGAAGCCCAGGATGTTGATGAGTGCAGCTGTTGCGTGCATCCGGATCGCCGCGTCCGGCGTTTGCTTGATGATGGTTTCCAGCAACGGCCTAGCCTTGGTGACATCGCCGCTGTAGGCCACCTGCCACGCTTCCAGATAACGCAGATCCCACTTCTGAGCTTGAGAGAAATGGGCTGAGCTTTTGTCGAGCTGTTCAAGCAATTTGGCGAATGCGACATTGTCGACGGTCTTGATGGCGTCGGCGTGAGCAAGTAGCTCCGAAGGGTCGCTCGATGGGGGCGTGGCAGCAAGCGCCACGCCCGCCAGCAGGCAGAAGAGCCATGCGGCTCCTGCCAAACATCTCCGGCGCATGTTGCCGGTTGTGCGCATCGACGTGCTTATGCCTGCACGAACGAAGATTGGGCCAGCGAGTCGCGAGCACCTTTTGGCTTCGGCTTCTCGCCAGCATCGTCGTCTTCGTCTTCCTCGCCTTCTTCCTCTTCTTCATCCGGAGCGCCAGGAACCATGATGCTAAAGAGTGGCGTCTTTTGCAGTAACACCTCCAGTTTGGACGTGTCCCTGGTCAAGATCGCCTCGCAAAAAGGCGCCTCGATTTGCGCTTCGGCCAATGCAATCTCTACGTCGCTTTGGGACGCCTCGCGCCATTGCGCTTCGCTGCCCATTTTTTCCAGAAATTCGATGACGCTAGACATCCAACTACCCCCTATAGATCGTTCGCTAATGCAGTGCTCCTGCTGCGATCCCTCAGCTTTTATGCTGCGGAATGGCCGTGGGGCGGCCGCCATCATATCTCGCTACGAAGGCACCTATATGCGGCCGATATCGACGACGGTATGAGACGACTGTGACGCATGGGCGATAGTCCGACCGAAAGCGGCAGGACGATAAGGGGCGAAGCCGCTTTCAACGCGGAAACAAACATGTAAATGCAATTTAAGTAATTGATTATGATTAATAATGTAATCTTTTTTGCACCAATGAAAACGTTGCCGTTCGGGGGTGGCCTGCATCTTGTTCAATGCATGGCCTGTCGGGTAAGCGCGCGCAAGCACATCCGCAAGCAATCGTCGTAATGCCGGATTCGTTAGGGACAAGTCATCCTCGCATCGCCATGTAGCCTTGGATTTTGTGGTTTTGAGCCCCAAATCGGCGGGTGTATGGGTAACAAAACCACCCCTTTCATCGTCAACGGTTTCAGGAGATTTCCATGGCTACCGGTTGGACTGGCGACGGTGCTGTTCAGGACCAGATCGACGCCACGGTCAACGACGCTGTCCAGCGTGCGCGTCGCCAGTTGAAGAAAGGCCCCGGCCTGACGCATTGCGAAGCTTGCGATGCGCCCATTCCCGCTGCACGGCGCAAAGCGGTACCTGGCGTGCGCTTGTGCGTGAATTGCCAGGAAGCACAAGATGCCGAACGCAGCGCCGCCATTTACAACCGGCGCGGAAGCAAAGACAGTCAGCTTCGCTAACCCATGGAAACGCATGATGACCCAACAAGCCCGCGCGCTAGCCGAAAAGCTCATACGGAATTTCAACACGGCGCACACCGAGCACCAAGTTCGCGATCCCCTTTACGACACGGTGTGCGCACGTCTGGCGACGGGAACGGCGGCGAGTAAGTTAGGCGCGTCAATCGATACGGTGGCACCCGGCAAGCGCTCGTGTCCGTATCACTTTCACTACGCGCAAGAAGAGATGTTCATCGTGCTGGAAGGCGCTGGAACACTGCGTGTTGCCGGCGAGATGCTGCCGATCCAGACTGGGGACGTTATTTTTATTCCGCCTGGACCGGAATATCCGCACCAGATCATCAATACGTCCGCGGCGCCACTGAAATATCTCTCCATCGGTACGCGCGAGACGCCCGAAGTGGTCGAGTATCCCGATTCAGGAAAGTACGCGGCCCTGGCAACCAAGCAGGACGGCTCGCGACTGCATGTTGTTCAACGGGCGCCGAACAGCGTCGATTATTGGGATGGGGAACCCTGATGCCCGATTGCAAAGAAATGTGAATAGACATTTCGAAGACAGAGCCGTACACGGCTTGGTGATAGGCTCCAGATCGTCCCCATCCAAAGAAGGAGACGTCCATGGAAGTCAGCTTCAACAATTGGGGCGATGCGGTGGCGTTCCTTTCCCAACGTACCGATATGGCGTTGGAAGGCCTGATGGCACTGAGCGCGCAGCAGATGGTGGATCAGCAGGTGATTGCTGCCTTGGTGGCGTCCCATTCCCATTTGAAGGCGGCGGCTGATATGTGGCGGCTGATGGCGTCCGCGACCTTGCCGATCACCCACGTGCGCAGCCTTCAGGACGATCAACCCGAATCGGTGCGCGAAGCGTATTCGGAACGCATGGCGTATTGGGAAGGGATCTTTCGCAAGGCCATACCCGAGAACGAATGAGGCAAAACGCGGGCAGCGCGGCGACAGAGGATGCAGATGCGGACATGGCGTGCAACCATAGTGCGCCATTGTTCTCCACATTCCATCGCTGTCGCTGCCAGGCCCTTGATGATGCGCCACCTCTTTCGACGCTTTTTCGCGTCCGCTGTGTTGCTTGCCGTCGCGCATGTTTCGTTTGCGCAAACACCATCCACGGTGTTGCTCCAAAATCTCACCTGGACCGAGCTGCGCGACCAAATTCGTGCGGGCAAGACCACGGTCATCATTCCCATCGGCGGCACCGAACAAAGCGGGCCTTTCGTAGCGGTGGGCAAGCACAATGTGCGGGCGGAATATCTGTCCCAGAAAATCGCGGAAAAACTGGGCAATGCGTTAGTCGCGCCGGTCGTAGCGTATGTACCGGAAGGTGGCTACGCGCCACCCACATCCCATATGCGATTTCCGGGCACGATCACCATCCCGGACGATGTCTTCGAAAAGTTGCTTGAATCCGCGGCCAACAGTTTTGCCGTACACGGTTTTCGGAACATCGTTTTTCTCGGCGATCACGGCGGCTATCAGAATGACCTGAAGCAAGTGGTGGCGCATCTCAACAAGACTTGGGCAACCTCTCACGCGCGAGCATTTCTGCCGCCGGCGTATTACGACGCTTCGTCCGAAGGCTATGCCCAGATCCTTCGCCAGAAAGGGTTCCGCGACGATGAAATCGGCACGCATGCCGGGCTGGCCGATACGTCTCTGCAACTGGCGGTGGCCCCGCAGATGGTGCGGGTGACTCAGCTACGCGCGAGCGCGAAACTGGGTTCGGCGGACGGTGTTTATGGCGGCGATCCACGGCGTTCGACCGCTGAACTGGGCCAATGGGGCGTGGATGTTATAGTTTCGCGCACGGTCGATGCCATCCGGGAAGATACAGCGGGGCGATGACATCGCCTTGCGTGTGATCGGTTTTCGTTGCCTTGTCTCTGATACGGGAATTTGCTGTGAAATTTGAATATTTTGGGCGTCTTGCTTCGCATGCTGGCGCCGTCCTGGTAGGTCTTTGCGTCACCACCGCTGCGATGGCGCAAACCGTAACGACCGTTCCCGGCATGCCGCCGGTGACGAATGTGCACAACATGTACAGCAACGCGGGCTTCAATGATTTCAGTCCTGCTGTTGCCGGCGCATTGCCGCGCATTTATGTACCTAATCTGCGTTCGAACGATGTATACGTCATCGATCCGGCAACGTTCAAAGTGGTCGGCAAATTTCCTGTGGGCCACAGTCCTCAGCACGTAGTGCCTTCGTGGGATCTGCAGACACTGTGGGTCACCAACAATGCCGAGCACCGTTCCGATGGCAGCCTTACGCCGATCGATCCGAAAACTAGCAAGCCGGGCGATGCGATTCCGGTCACCGGTCCGTACAACATGTACTTCACGCCGGACGGCAAGGAAGCGGTGGTCGTTGTCGAATCGAAGGCGCGACTCGATTTCCGCGACGCGCATACGATGGCGCTGAAGTCGATCCTTGAGGCACCCAACTGCAAGGGCATCAATCACGCCGATTTTTCGATCGACGGCAAGTACGCCATCTTCACCTGCGAATTTGACGGCACCTTGGCCAAGATTGATTTCGTCAACCGCAAGGTCGTCGGCTATCTCCAGCTCAGCAAGCGCGGCATGCCGCAGGACATTCGCGTCTCGCCCGACGGCAAAGTGTTCTACGTGGCCGACATGATGGCCGACGGCGTTTATCTGATCGACGGCGACAGTTTCAAGCAGATCGGTTTCATCAAGACCGGCGTGGGCACGCATGGCCTGTATCCAAGCCGTGACGGCACCAAGCTTTATGTCGCCAATCGTGGCTCCAACAAGGTACATGGACCGCGCAACGGGCCCGGTAGCGTATCGGTGATCGATTTCGCCACGCGCAAGGTTGTCGCCAACTGGCCGATTCCAGGTGGCGGCAGTCCGGACATGGGCAACGTCACCGCCGACGGCAAATGGTTGTGGCTATCGGGTCGTTTCGACGACGTCGTGTATGCCTTCGACACCGCAACTGGCAAAGTGAAGATCATCAAGGTCGGCATGGAACCGCACGGCCTGGCGGTATGGCCGCAGCCCGGACGTTATTCGCTGGGTCACACGGGTATCATGCGTTGATGCACTGAGCGGAGGACGAAGGCGGTTGCACCGCTTTCGTCCTCCGCATGAGTTGCCGCGATCAATCGGCAACGAATCCCACCTTGGCGTGGCTTCCATCGCAGAACGGTTTGTTCTGGCTGTGTCCGCATCGACATAGATAGGTGCTCGTGACTCGTGTCACCACGCGCCCGGTGCCGCTCGTGATTTCCAGATTACCGCGCACCTTCAGCGGGCCATTGGTTTGCGGTTCGATATGTAGCGGTCCATCGCGAACGGCCAATGCGTCGGCTGTTCCGGTTGGTGGTTCGCCGGTGGCGTTGAAGCCCACATCGTGATGCGAGCCATCACAGAAAGGTTTGTTCTTCGACGCACCGCAGCGACACAACGTGGCGCGATAACCGGCAGGTATGCCACGGAGACGCAGATCGCCACGAAACGCATACGGACCTGCTTCGCGTATGGTGGCGAGGTTGACGGGTGGTGCAGATTCATCAGGGCGACCGTCGCGACGCTTGTAGCGAATCGCGCCAGAGGGGCACGCGTGAGCGATGTCCACCAGCCGTTCGACATCCATCGTATCGGGATGAATCCACGGGCCTTGCACGTTAGCGAGGAACACGGTGGGTGCGCCGGTCACGCAGAAGCGCGCGTGGATGCATCGTTTGGTTTCGTACAGCAGGGTAAGTTTTTCACCTTCGACCTGTTCGATGCCTTCTTGCGTGGATGGCGGTGTAGGTGCCTGTGCGACGGAAGCTGGCGGTGACACGGGCGCAGTCGCAGAAGGCGCCGGCCTGGAAAGGTCGAAGCCTTGCGCTGCGCTTTGTGCAAGCTTCGAAAAAATCGAAGACGCCAGAGTGGTGCGTACGTCGCCGGTCTCATGCATGCGTATCGCAGCTTCCGCCAATTGCTGGAAGCGTTCGCAGAAAAAACGACGCGCTCCAGGCCCAGGCGGCAGCGCGGATGAGTCGCGCACGGTGATAAATGAAATGCCGGCATGGCATCCCGGGTTCGACGGACCAGCCGGCAAGCGTGCGGCGCGTTCGGCCAACGGCACCAATGCATGCATCAAGCCGATAGCAAGATCCAGCGCCAACGCTTTGTCGGGATCTTGCGCGGGCACGGCGTACGTGTAGGCGAGCAGGCGTTGCATCAGTCCGTAGGCGCTGTTGGCAAGATCCACCGTCGCAATGGCGCGCGCATCTTCAATCCACACACGACCTTCCGGACGCGGTGGCCGACGCATCACTGGATTAGTGGCTGCCGGAAACGCCGGCACAAAGGATGGATCGGCCGCAAGCAACGCTTGGTATTCCGTGCGTATCTTCGCGAATTTCTGATAGTGCGAGTCTTTGGAATTATGTTGTGCGCCTTCGCCTTGCGTGATGATCGCGTTGAACGCAGCCAGCGCGGTTTTGGAGCAAATTACCGTTTTGGCGCCCGGCAGGGCGACATCGTCACCGGATAGCTGCAGCGCCGGATCGCCGCACAACGCGCCAGCCTCACCATGCGTTTGGACCAGTTTGCGCATACCTTCGCTGAGCTTTTCGTAGAAGGTACCTACCGTGTCGTAATCCATGCCCATTGGTGTGAGACGCGGACCATCCACGCCTCTTACAAAAGTGCGTTCTGGCGCGAAACCCTCGCCGTCCGGCTCGGTCGAATCGGCGGGTCTTTCCAGATAAATGAAATGTTGCAATGTCGCCATGTTGAACGGCGCCAATTTCACCACCACACCGGCGGGCAGATAGCCCGGATCGAGCGGGAAGTTCGACCGCCCCACACGCGGCGCGCCGCCGAGCGCAACGGTGATGTTCCAGACCGACGTGAGATGTCCCATCTCTTCGATCGCCACTTGCACGATGCTGCGGCGCCAGCGATTCACCGCACTGAGCTGGTCGGCAGTCAGGCCTTCTTCCAGTGAGGATTTGAGCGAAAACGCCGCGTACAGATAGGTGCACATAAGGCAGTGCTCCAGCTCTGCTGCCTCATACAAGGAGTGCAATGCTTGCTCGCGGCTGGGCGTCGTGTCGTTCGGTTTATAGCTGACCACGGCTGGCTCCCGAGATAAGTACTGGTTTCAGCAGACCTCTGAAGGTACACCGTTCCGGGAAGCGCGCGTAGGTGCCGATTGTTGTGACAACGCGCTTTACGCGACGGAGCCCCGGCGCGGTAAAGCGCGTATGTCACGCGCCGTTTCTTAAATAAACATTCCGCCTGATGCTTCGATGCGCTGGCCGTTAATCCAGCCACTGTCTTTCGAGAGCAACGACGCCACTACACCACCGATGTCATCGGGCTTACCGACCCTGCCCAGCGCCGTCTGCGAGGCGACGTAGGCGTTCACGTCAGCATTGTCTCGCACCACGCCACCGCCGAAATCGGTCTCGATGGCGCCCGGTGCGAGCGTGTTGACAGCAATGCCGCGTGAACCGAGCTCTTTGGCAAGGTAACGAGTGAGCACTTCGATCGCGCCTTTCATCGAAGCGTACGCGGCATAGCCGGGCAGGGCAAAGCGTGCGAGGCCGCTCGCTACGTTCAGGATACGGCCACCGTCGGCAATCAGCGGCAGCAAGGTTTGCGTTAGGAAGAACGCGCCTTTGAGGTGGATGTTCACCAGTTCGTCAAACTGCGCCTCGGTGGTTTCGGCGAAGCTGGCGTGAATGCCGATACCGGCGTTGTTGACGAGATAGTCGAACTGGCCGCGTTGCCAGTGTTGCTGCAGAGTGGCGCGTAACTGTTCGGCAAATGCCTTGAAGCTGGCGGCCTTGCCGACGTCCAGCGGTAGGGCTGTCGCACGGCGGCCAAGCTTCTGGATCGCGGCCACCACAGCCTCTGCCTCGGCCTGGTTGGAGCGATAGGTCAGCACCACGTCGGTGCCGTGTTCGGCCAGCTTCAGGGCCATGCTTTTGCCGAGGCCTCGGCTACCGCCGGTGATCAATGCGATGGGCGTCTGTGTGCTCATGGGTTGTCTCTGTCCTAGGGAAGTGGAATCAACCTGATCAGCATATTGATCTGTACAGGGCGCATAAATCGACGGATCATGAGATGTGTGTTCGTAAATAACGAACAATCAATCGACATCTAGCCGTGCGGGGTTTCATGAATCGGATCGATGCCATGCATATCTTCGTGCGGGTTGCCGAATTGGCCAGTTTTACCAAGGCCGCCGACAGCCTGGGGCTACCCAAAGCCAGCACCTCGGTTGCCGTGCAGCAACTGGAGGGGCAGTTGGGAACGCAGCTATTGCATCGGACCACACGCAAAGTGCAGATGACCCAGGATGGGCAGCGTTTCTACGAGCGCTGCAAAAGCTTGCTGGCGGATATGGATGAGCTCGAAGCCATGTTCCAGCATGCGCCGCAGTCTCTGCGTGGGCGTTTGCGCGTGGACATGAACAGTCGCATCGCCCGACATCAGGTGATTCCGCGCTTGCCGCAATTTATCCGCGAGCATCCGCAAATCGAAGTAGAGCTGAGCTGCACCGATCGTCGCGTGGACGTGGTTGGCGAAGGATTCGACTGTGTCGTGCGCGTGGGTACGCTGGAGGATTCCAGTCTGGTCGCACGGACGCTGGGACGACTCCGCATTATCAACTGCGCCAGTCCCGCGTATCTCAATGAATACGGCATGCCGCGTACATTGAGCGATCTGACGAATCACAAGCTCATCCATTACGTCTCGACGCTGGGTCAGCGATCGCCCGGTTTCGAATATCTGGATGGTTCGGTCTGCCGTTATGTGCCGATGCAAGGCGTCTTCACCGTCAACAGTGTCGAAGCTTACGAGGCCGGTTGTCTTGCGGGGCTAGGCATTGTCCAGGTGCCCCAAGCGGGTGTTTGGCAAATGATCCAGGACGGGGCGCTGGTTGAGGCGCTCCCGCAGTATCGGGCGGAGCCCATGCCGGTCTCACTGCTCTATGCGCAGCGACGAAATGTTTCCGCGCGCGTGCAGATTTTCATGGATTGGTTGGCCGACATCATGGCGCCTTATCTCGATGAGACCTGAGAGAAACGAAGCGCAGATGTCGGACGAACCGTAAGTGGGACGGCCGAGAAAACCAGCCTTCGCGCTATCTCAACTAAATTTAGCCCTCGAAAGAAGCTCAGGCAGTTGGTGGACCGGAGGGCTTTAACTGTCACAGTGAGCCGTTAATTTATCGGGCACCGGCGTCGTTGATGGAATCACAACACACGACGTGGCGAAATGCGACCTTATCTCCCAGGGACAGAGGGCAGCCTGACATGTCTACGAAAGCCAACTCATTATCAACGATCAATCACATCGTCGTACTCATGCTGGAGAACCGCTCTTTCGATCACATGCTCGGTTTTCTCTATACCGATGCG
>JAATFF010000061.1 GCA_015655335.1 Lysobacterales bacterium
GTGAAGCGCGAAATCAACCTGAAGCTGGGTTCGCAGCTCGTCGAAGAAAAGTCGTATCAGGATTACCGGCAGAAATAAGCGGTACGCATGCCCGATACCGTGAAGCAACTCAGGCAGTGAATGTCGCCGCGGCCGCCTCGAAGTGCTCGATGACATCGTCGATCTCGATCAAATCCATCACGCCGGCGTGTTCGATCTTGCTTCCCCAAGGAATCTCGCTGGCTGGTTTGCCGAGATACTTGCGTGCGGCATCGTCATATTTGTCCACGCACCAGCGTCGATCCGAATAGGGACCCGAGCGCGCCGGATTGCTGGCAGCGTGCAGTCCCAGCACTTTCACGCCGACCGAGTTGGCCATGTGCATGGGGCCCGAATCCGGCGTAAGCAACAGCTGCGTGCGGCAGAACATCGCCATCAGCTTCTTGAGCGTGTCCTTGCCGGTGAAGTCCAATGGTGCTTGCCGACAAGCGGCGAGCACGGCATCGGCCATGCTGCGTTCGCCGGGCGACGGGCCGCCGATCAGCGCGACTCGCCAGCCGCGATTCATCGCATGATCCATGACGGCGGCATAACGCTGCGGCTGCCAGTTGCGAAGGGCATGGCTGGACGTCGGGCTGACTAACAGTGTCGGCGGGCCATCGGGCCATTGTTCGGCAGCCCAGGCATGGGCGTCGTCGGGAATCGGGATATCCCAGCGTACATCGGTCTGTTTCAGGCCCAGGGGTTCGCAAAAGCTGCCGATCGCGTCCAGGACATGTTCGCCGGTGCGGGCGGGGATGCGTTCGTTGACCACCAGGCCGTGTAGATCCTTGGCGCGTGCGCGGTCGTAGCCGATCCGTCGCCGTGCCGTGATGCCCAGGCTCAGCAGGTTTGAGCGCAAGGCCACTTGCATGTGCAGCAACGCATCGAACTGCCGTCCGCGCAGGGCGGCATTGACCTCACGCATGCCGGCCCATCCGGCGCTCTTGTCGAACGTGATGAACTCCACCCCGGGCAGATCGCCGACGATCTTGCGTTCCAGCTTGCCGACGAACCAGGTCAGGGCCGTCTGCGGCCACGCGCGCTGCAGGGTACGCACGAGCGGCACCACATGGGTGACATCGCCAATGGCGGACGTGCGTAGCAGGCAGATCGAAGCGGGATCGGACATGTAGAATCGCCAGGCGATGAACCAAGACGGAGCCGCGGCAGCACCGATGCAAGAGCAACTGCGCCAGGACGCCGAAGGTGCGATTCTGTTCGACGCCACGGTGTCGCCACAAGTCGATGGCGACTGGTTCGACCCCGCATATTGGCATGGTCGCGGTGCGCTGAGCACGCAGGCTGGCGGCCGGGGCGGTATCGCGGTGATCGCCACCCCCGCTGGCGAGTGCGTGCTGCGCCATTACCGGCGAGGCGGCATGGTCGCTGCGTTGATGGGCGATCGCTACCTGTGGACCGGCGCCGATCGAACGCGCAGCTTCGCCGAATTCCGTTTGCTGCAAACCCTGGCGCGACTTGAGTTGCCCGCGCCGACAGTGGTGGCGGCCCGCTATCAGCGCATCGGGCTTCACTATCGCGCCGATCTGATGACACGCCGCATCGCCGATACGCAGACCTTGGCCGAATGCCTTGCCTCCGATCGGTGGGACGCGGAGCTTGCGCAGGAAGTCGGTGCCCTGGTGGCGCGTTTTCATCGCGCGGGCGTGTGGCATGCCGATCTCAACGCACACAACATACTGGTGGCCCAGGCCGCGCTTTACCTGATCGATTTCGACCGCGGCCGCCTGCGCGCACCGGGGCAGGGCTGGCGCATGGCGAACCTGCAGCGGTTGCGCCGCTCTCTAATCAAACTGGGTGCCGCGTCGCAGGGTGAGGCCGCATTCGACCAAGCGATCTGGGTACCCCTGATGTATGGCTATGAGCGTACGCTGAGCGCATGAACTGGCATCTCCATTTTCTAGGGACCGGCGCCGCGCATGCGGTGGAGTTGGGATCATCGTCTGCTGTACTTGAACGCGACGGCAAGCCGCTGTTGCTGATCGACTGCGGCCCGGACACGCTGGATCGCTATCTTGCCGCGTATGGCGAGCCGCCTCGCGCCATCTACATCACGCATACGCATATGGATCACGTAGGCGGCCTGGAGCGACTGTTTACCCGACTGTGGTTCAACGAGGCCTTGCGCGGGCAAACGCGGGTGTTCACGCATGCCGCGCTGGTTCCGTGGTTGCAGGCGCGGGTTGCGGATTACCCGGGTGTGCTCGCCGAAGGCGGCGTCAATTATTGGGAAGCGTTCCGGCTGGTGCCTTGCTCGCGCGGCTTCTGGCTCGACGGACTGTGGTTCGATGTATTTGCTACCCGGCATCATCGACCCGGCACATCATTCGGTTTGGCGTTGCAGGGAAGCTTTGTCTTCACCGGCGACACGCGTCCGATTCCGGAAATGCTCGCTCATTACGCGGGTGAACACGCCTTGATCGCTCACGATTGCGGCTTGGTCGGCAATCCTTCTCACACCGGGATCGACGATATCGAGCGCGAATACGATGCAGATCTGCGTGCGCGTCTGGTTCTGTATCACTACGGCAGCGTTGCCGACGGTGCAGCGCTGGTCGCGCGCGGATACCAGATCGCTGGTACGGGCGAGCGCGTTGCTCTGGCGACGCCGCCTCCGCCACGCCCGGATGCCGGCTGAACCCGTCGCTCTCTTGTCTGGATCGGAGGCACCCGTTATCCTTCCGCTTCTTTGCCGGTGGTCTGACGGCAATGCGGTTTACCGCGTGCGGAGAGATGTCCGAGTGGTTGAAGGAGCACGCCTGGAAAGTGTGTATACGGCTTATCCCCGTATCGAGGGTTCGAATCCCTCTCTCTCCGCCAAATACAGCGAGATGGGCGACAGCGCTTAATTTGGCGTCCAATATGGGCTTCGATGCCCACCTCTATGGTGGCCCCGTCGGTCCCCCCGCGACGATAGTTCGCAAACCCCGCCAGGTCCGGAAGGAAGCAACGGTAGCGGATGATTCGGGTGCCGGGGTGTGGCTGGCGGGGCCGCCGCCTTTTGCGGATGTCGTCAGGTTCGCATGACTTGGCTTGACCGACTTGGCACAATCGGGTTCTGCCCCAACTGGCTTTGACGCATGTCCTATCAGGTACTCGCGCGAAAGTGGCGCCCCCGCAAGTTCGCTGAACTCGTCGGGCAGGAACACGTTGTACGCGCTTTGACCAACGCCCTGGATAGCGGGCGCATGCATCACGCCTATCTGTTCACCGGCACGCGCGGCGTGGGCAAGACGACGATTGCGCGCATCTTCGCCAAGTCGCTCAACTGCGAGCGCGGCGAGTCGGCCGATCCGTGCGGCGAATGCGCGGTCTGTACCGCGGTCGACGCGGGCCGTTTCGTGGATCTGCTGGAAATCGATGCGGCCAGCAACACCGGTGTGGACGATGTGCGCGAAGTGATCGAGAACGCGCAATACGCTCCGGCGCGCGGACGCTTCAAGGTGTATCTGGTCGACGAAGTGCACATGCTTTCCAAGCCGGCCTTCAACGCGCTGTTGAAGACGCTGGAAGAGCCGCCGCCGCATGTGAAGTTTCTGCTCGCCACCACCGATCCGCAGAAGCTGCCGGTGACTGTGCTCTCGCGTTGCCTGCGCTTCAATTTGAAACGCTTGCTGCCCGATCAGATTGCCGGTCAGATGCGCCACATTTTGGGTGCCGAACATATCGAGTACGAAGATTCGGCGATCGGCGAACTCGCTCGCGCTGCCGATGGTTCGCTGCGCGACGGATTGTCGCTGCTGGATCAATCCATTGCCTATGGCGGCGGTTCGCTGAAGGCGGACGACGTCAGAGCGATGCTCGGCAGCGTCGAGCGCGGGCAGGTGCTTGGCGTGCTGGATGCGCTGGCGGTGGGTAGCGGCGAGGCCTTGATGGCTGAGGCCTTGCGTATTGCATCGTTCTCACCGGATTTCGGCGGCGTGCTGGACGACATTGCCGCATCGCTGCATCGCATCCAACTGATCCAGCTGGTCCCCGGCTATCAACCGGAAAACCATGACGGCGACGATGGCGTTTTAGTGAGCCTCGCCGAACGGTTGGCTGCCGAAGATGTGCAGCTCTACTACCAGATCGCCACGACCGGGCGCCGCGATTTGGCAATCGCACCCGACGCGCGTACCGGATTTGAGATGGCGTTGCTGCGCATGCTGGCGTTTCGTCCCCCTGACGATGCCGCGCCCACGCCATCGGGAAGGCCGCATTCGGCGCCATCACCGCAGCGTCCCGCGCCAGTGACACCGCCTGCATCGGCTCCCGTCCAAAACACTCCGTTTGCGGCGCCGCGCCCTCCGTCGGCATCGATGCACGAAGCCGCTGCTCCGGTGACCACGCCGCGAGTCGCGGATGCCGGCGGTATGCCCGATTGGGAGGCGTTGATCCAGCGCGCCGATCTGCGCGGCCCACTCGGACAGCTGGCACAGAACTCGGCGCTTCGCGGTCGGGATGGCAACACGCTGGTGCTTGCATTGCAGCCAACGCACATGCATCTGGCCGTGGAGCCCATGGTGAGCCAGATTGCCGATCGCGTCAGCGAAGTCATGGGTGAGCCGATACGACTGCGCTTTGTAAGCGACAGTCAGGGCGCGACTCACACACCGGCCGCACGCGCGGCCAGCGCACGCAGCGCAGCGCAATCGGCAGCCGAAGAGTCCATCGACGGCGATCCGCTGGTGCAAGCGCTGAAGCGCGAATTCGGTGCGCGCGTCGTACCGCAATCCATTAAACCTATCGAATCCTGATATTTCGGAGTACATGTCATGAGAGGACAACTTGGCCAGCTGATGCAGCAAGCGCAGCGCATGCAGGAAGACATGAAGCGCGCGCAAGAAGAAATTGCCAAGCTCGAAGTCACCGGTAGTTCCGGCGGTGGCTTGGTCAGCGTCGTCATGAGCGGTGCGCACGAAGTGCGTCGCGTGCAGATCGATCGCAAGCTGTTCGCCGACGACCCGGAAATGGCTGAAGACCTCGTGGCTGCCGCCATCAACGATGCGGTGAACAAGGTCGCCGAGGCGAGCAAGAACAAGCTCGGTGGCGTCACCTCCGGCATGAACTTGCCACCCGGCTTCAAGATGCCGTTTTGATAGAGGAGACGTTAGGTGAGCGCGTGTTGTCCTGCGCGTTAGCTGATCGGCCCTCGCACCTTGGTACCTTCGACTGAATCATGAGCGGCTCTCCACTCCTCAACGAACTGATTGAAGCGTTGCGTTGCCTGCCCGGTGTGGGGGGTAAGAGCGCGCAGCGCATGGCGTTCCACTTGCTGGAGCGCGAACGCGAGCGCGGTCTGAAACTCGCTGCGGTATTGCAGCAGGCCATGCAGAAAATCGGACATTGCACGCGCTGCCGCAATTTCAGCGAGACATCCGTGTGCGCCATCTGTGCGAGCCCAAGCCGCGATCGCCATCTGCTGTGCGTGGTCGAGTCGCCCACCGATCTGGCTGCCATTGAGCAGGCGACGGGTTACCGCGGGCAGTATTTCGTTTTGATGGGACGCCTTTCGCCTTTAGATGGTCTTGGGCCCGAAGAACTTGGCCTGGGCTTATTGAGCGAGCGCTTGGGCGAAGGCGAAGTCGAAGAGTTGATTCTTGCGACCAACCCCACCGTGGAAGGCGAGGCGACCGCACACTATCTGGCCCAGTTGGCCCGCGCCGCAGACATTCGGCCGACACGATTGGCGCATGGCGTTCCACTGGGCGGCGAACTGGAATATGTCGACCGAGGTACGCTGGCGCACGCATTCGGCAGCCGACAATCGTTGGACTGACTGGCCACCACGGAGGAAGAAATTCATGGGTGACACCATTTTCGGCAAGATCGTCCGTCGCGAAATTCCGGCCGACATCGTTTACGAGAACGATGACTTGTTGGCGTTCCGGGATCTCAATCCACAGGCCCCAGTGCATGTGTTGTTCATCCCGAAGCGATCGATCGCGACGTTGAACGATGCGGTTGCATCGGACGCCGAACTGTTGGGCAAGTTGCTGCTTGCGGCAGCCGACTACGCCAAGCGCGAAGGTTTTGACAAAGACGGCTATCGCACCGTCGTCAATTGCAACGAGCACGGTGGCCAGACAGTATTCCATCTGCACGTGCACTTGCTGGCTGGGCGCCGACTTACTTGGCCGCCTGGCTGATCGGTGAAGCACATATAAAAAAACGCCGGCATATGCCGGCGTTTTTTTATATGTGAAGTGAGTCTGTTAACGGTGTCGCACGACAATCACTCGCGGACCGTACCAGCCGCCACCCCAGCCGCCCCAATACGGACCACCCCAGTACGGGCCCCAGAAGGGGTCATACCAACCCGGTCCGTACGGATAGTTCACCATGAGCGGACGTTTCGGCCACAGGTAGACCACATTCGCTTCGACGCGCGGATAGGCGTAATCGTAATCGCCCACCTTGCGAGACATCGTGCCCTGGATCGTGCCGGTTACCGTGATCTCACGACCGCGCGCGAACACTTCCGGATCGTAGAAGCCCGAACGGCAAGCGACGAAACGACCCTGGCTGTCGTTGCTGCCGGAGCGGACAGGGCGTGCCTGGTCGTCCAGCGGATGGCCCAATACGTAGAAACAGGTCGACTGTTGACCCGGTTCGGTACTGATGATTTCGCCACCCCAGCGCACTTGCGTGCCGTTGGCGCTGCTTTGTTGGGCGCTAAGCGACGTGACGTTGGCCGCGTAGCTGCCCTGTAACGGTTGGGGCACCGTCGCGCAAGCGGCCAACAGGGTAGACGCCGCTGCAAGGCTGAGAATTCGGTTGAGGGGAGACATGATGTTTTTCTCCATCGTGGGCGGATACATGCTACAGCGTTGCGCTCTGATTAGACCACGCGGTGCGGTTGGAAATTCCGCACTGCCTGCCGGAAAGCGCGCAAGGATTCAGGGGAGGGTTCGACAGTGGCGTAGCGCAGTTCGATATAGCACCTCATCAAATGGTCCAGTTCCATGCGCCGTCCGGGCATCGCACGAATCGCGCGGCGAAGGTAGTTCTGCGGCCCTTCGCTACGACCGCGGGCGATCCCTGCGCCAGCAAGCTTGCGCTCCAGCGCGCGCATGGCCGCAAGGGCGGGATCACCCTCCGGTCGACGCCACAGCGCCCACGACAATCCGACGGCACCAAACAACGCAATACTGATAGCCAGCAGCCTTTCCAGCATGCCGGTGTCGATGTCGCGAACGCCGAAGGGGGTTAGCAGTCCGCGCTGGCGCAATGCGTCGAAACCGATAACGCCTTGGTTCCACATTCGGTTGACGATGTCCCAGTGGTTGCGAAGGGATTCCAGCACGCCCGATTGGTACCAGGGGAGCTGGTCTCCGGCAGCGCTGGATGCGCCAAGATTGATGCGCTGAGGCCGCACTGCCGCGGTGGGATCCACGCGCACCCAACCACGCCCCGTTAGCCAGACCTCGCTCCAGGCGTGTGCATCGGCATTACGGACCAGCAGGTATTGGCCCAGGACGTTCCAGAAACCGCCCTGATAACCGGTGACCACGCGTGCAGGAATCCCCGCAGCACGCATTAATACGGTGAAAGAAGATGCGTAGTGTTCGCAAAAACCTTCGCGTGTGTTGAATAGAAAATCGTCGACAGCGTCGCGCCCGAGGGGAGCGGGCAACAGGGTGTAGCTGAAGCCGCCATCGTGAAATCGGTTCAGCGCAGCCTGGATGATGCCGACGTCATTGCCACCAAAGCGTTGCCGTAGTTCGGCGGCCAATGCATGCGTACGCGGGTCGAAGCCCTCGGGAAGCTGTAAGGCGCGCAGACGCGTGGCAGGGTCGAGATCAACCTGAAACCGGTAGTGCACCGCCGAGCGGAGCGTGTAATCGAATACCTCATCGACGGTTTTGTCCGCAAATACTTCGCCATCCGAGCGCATTTGAGATTGTTCGGGTGCTTGCAAGGGCAGGTCGAGCGTCGGAAGCACGTGCTGGTGCGTAGGTTCCAGGCTAATGCGGTAGCCGATGGAGCCGGTGGCGTCGATGGGTAATGAATGGCTTACACCCGCAGCGTTTCGATTCCAGTCCTTGCCGTCGTAGTCCCACATCACGTACGCGCGGAAATAGCGCTGACCGTTGGGTGGTGGCGGTCCATCGAAGCTCACGCGCATGGCCGGACTGTCATCGGTAAGCAGTTCGGTGAAGTCGCTGGGCGACATGTCGTCGCTGAGGCCGGTTCGGGCTGCTTGCGTGTTGGATGTACCCCAAAGCGGTGAGCTCAGTCGCGGCACCAATGCGAACGCGGTGAGCGCAAGAGGTAACGACACGGCAAGCAATCCAAGCGCAGGCAACAGCTGGCGCGATAGTGAAGGGGTCGCTTGCGTGGGTTCGAGAGAACGCCAAGTCGTCAAGGCCGGCAACAGTCCGATCGCGACGGCCACCGTTGCAATCAGGCCCTGTCCAAACAAAAGCGCCGCCATCAACAAAAAGCAGGCGAACGCTGCGGCGACACGCGCATCGCGCGGCGATTCGCTTTCGGTCAGCTTGAGTACCAATAGCCCTGCCGCCAATGCAGAGCCGGGTTCCCGGCCGAAAATGTTGCCGTAATCGAGCGTGACGACCGCGACGAGGACGACCAGCATCGGCACTTTCAGCCACGCCGGCACGCGACCGGCATGTTGTTTGCGTTGCCACCAGCGCAATGCAAGCGCGACGATGAGCGCGCCGCTCAACCACCACGGCAAATGATTTGCGTGAACGGCCAATACGAACGCCGTCGTTACGGTCATCAGGTCGAATGTGCGGTCGCTCACCCGCTCTTGCGCACGGCGATGGCGCGCGGTTGGTTCACGCCCCATCATGGCAGCAATGCCAGCGCGCTCATGCAGCGTGCGTAGTGAGCAGGGCCGCTGCCGAGGTCGATCGCTTCGCTGGGCAGCCACAAACTGTATAAGCGTCCCTGCATCTGAGCCTCGCCCAGCCAACGGGCGAGGCGTGCGATGCGTGCCTCGTTGTCCAGGCCGCGTACATGTCGCCAATCAAGCTGCCATTCCTTCCGTGCTTCGGGTTGTTCGTAGTCTTTCACTAGCAACGCTTCGTGACGCGCGCTGGCTTTCCACGCTATATGGCGCATCGAATCGCCGCTGCGATAATCGCGTAGCGAGGCCAGGTCTTCGCCGCGGTGCAACCGTTGCCGCCGGTTATCTTCGGCAAGTAGTTCGGGAGCAGGACCGGCAAGTTCCGGTTGCGGCCATACCAGCACCGCATAGTTGGGACGCGACCAGCTCCACGCACGGAACAGACCCAGCGGCCAAGTCGTCCAGATGCGAAAGCGCGGCAGCGTCAACCAACCGCGCTGCTCCGTGGGAATGCTTACGGTGACATCGGTTCGGCCGCTAACGTCGAACGCGTGACTGCTGCCGACGATATCGAGTCGAACCGCTTGGCGCAGCCGCGCGGCTTGAAAATCGAACGTAACATCGATCGGTTTTCCCGCGATCGCATGACCGGCTCGCAAGCCATGCACACGCAATCCATTCAATGTGCGAAACGCCACGAGCATGCTGATGGACGTGGCTGCGCCAAGCAGGCATGTAAGCAGCAACGCGGCATTGTTCGAATAGTTGAGGCTGCCGACCAGCATCACCAAGAGCAGCACGGTAAAGGCCACGCCGAAACCCGTGGGTACGATGTAGATGCGCCGTCGATGCAGTTCGATCGGCAACTCTTCGAGCCGGCGATGACGTGTCAGCGCCGGCAACCGACGTTCGGCCCATTGTTGCAGGCGCTTGAGTTGCGCTTGCATCAGTCGACGGCGACTTCGCTCAACAAGGTGCGCGCCAGGGTTTCGCCGCTGGCGCCACGCGCTGCCACCAGGCGATGCGCGGCCAGCGGCACAAACAACGCCTGGATATCTTCCGGCAGAACATGGCCGCGATCGCTGAGCATGGCCCACGCGCGCGCTGCGGCGAGCAACGAAAGACCCGCGCGAGGCGAGAGGCCTACCCGTATATCCGGGTGCCGGCGGCTGGCGATCAGCAGGGCCTGAAGGTAATCGAGCAACGCGGGACTGGCCGTAATCGCCTGTGTTTGCCGATACAGTGCCGTCAGGCTGGCTGCATCCAGTTGCGGTGTAAGCCGTGTCAACAAGTCGCGCCGGTCGCTGCCGGTGAGCAGTTCGCGTTCGGCGCTGGCATCGGGATAGTCGAGGGAAACGCGCAGCATGAAACGATCGAGCTGCGAGTCGGGCAAGGGGAAGGTGCCCGCAAGATCCAACGGATTCTGGGTGGCAACCACGAAGAACGGATCAGGCAAGATATGCGACTGGCCATCGACGGTGACTTGGCGTTCGGCCATCGCTTCCAGCAGCGCGCTCTGGGTTTTCGGCGTCGCGCGGTTGATTTCGTCGGCCAGCAACAGCCCTGCGAACACCGGGCCGGGATGGAAGCGGAATTGCCCCGTCTCGCGCTCGTACATGCTGACCCCGATAATGTCGGACGGCAGCAGGTCGCTGGTGAACTGCACGCGCTGGAAATCGAGCGCGAAGCTCGCAGCGAGTGCATGCGCAAGCGTGGTCTTGCCGACACCAGGGACGTCTTCAAGCAAAAGGTGGCCGCCAGCAACCAAACAGGTGAAGGCCAGTTTGACTTGACGCACCTTGCCGAGAAGTACTCGATTGACCTGAGCGATGGCGGCGTGGAGACGCTGCTGCAGGTTTTCATCACGAAGCGGAGTGATGGCTGACATGAGTTTGTGGAAGGCGAGGACAGATAGGGAGACCGACGTCAGTGTAGTCGCCGGCCTCGCGCGCTGGCGAGCGGCATTCGTCACGGTCTTCCTATGTCTACTTGGGGTGAAGCTGGTACTTGCCGCGAAGCTGCAACCGTTCGGCGATGAAGCCTTCTACTGGCAGGAAAGCAGGCACCTTGCGTGGGGCTACAGCGATCTGCCGCCACTCACCGCCTGGCTGATCCGGTTAGGCGAGAGCGTCGCCGGGCATGGATTGCTGGGTATGCGCTGGCCATTTCTGCTGCTGGGCAGTCTCTTGCCCTGGTTGCTGGTGGCATTCGGTCGACGCGCTTTCGATGCACGCGTGGGCTGGCAAGCCGGCTTGCTTTGCCTATGTCTCCCGTTGGCAGGCAGTCTCGGTGTGATGGCGATGCCTGATGTGCCACTCACCGTCGGTGGTGCCGTGGCGATGCTCGCGTTGCTAGATGCGATGGAAGAAAACCGGTGGCGGGATTGGCTGCTGCTGGGCGTGGCGTTGGCGGTGTGTTGGATGAGTCACTACCGCGCGGCGATGTTCATGATCGCGGGATTGCTGTTGTTCTTGCTGACGCCGCGCGGCCGGCTGCAATGGACACGCGGCGGATGGTGGTTGGCCATGCTGGTTGCCGCGGTCGGGCTGGTGCCATTGGTCATTTCCAACTGGCAGCAGCATGGCGCTGCGCTGGCATTCCAGTTGATAGAGCGCAATCCATGGCGCTTCCACGCCGATACGCTGGTGCAGCCGTTAGAACAGGCCATCACCTGTACACCATTGCTGTATGTCTGCTTGCTTTGGACGGCTTGGTATTGCTGGCGCCGCCGCCGTGAAAGTGGGCCGTGGGATCTGATCGCGCTGCTGTCACTGACCTTTATCGTCGTCTATTTTGTGGCGGGGCTTTTCGCCGACGATCAGCGTTTCCGTGTGCATTGGCCGCTGCCTGGATATCTACCTCTGTTGGCAGCGCTTCCCGTGTGGCTGCGCGATGCCAATGTTGCGCGCGCCTGGCGCATTTTTGCCGTGGCAGCAGCGGGACTGGCACTGCTGGCGCAAGGGGCTGGGTTGCTTTATCTCGGCGTGGCTGCCTATCCGGCCAGTGCTCGATGGTTGGGCGCGGCGAGTGCGATTCCGACCAGTTTCATCGGGTGGCAAGAAAGTGCCGATGTAGCGAAGACACAGTTGATCGCACAGCCGGCGATTCTGGTAGCGGACAACTTCATGATGGCCGCCGAACTCGATTTTCAGTTCGACGGACAGCGTATCGTCTATACCCTCGACAATCCCTTGAATGTGAAATACGGACGCGCGCCGCAAGTGGCGTTATGGAACATCGATGAAGCGGCACTGCGCCGAGAGCACCCAGGCGCTTCCATACTGCTCGTTGTCGACGAGCGCGCGTTGCGAGAGCGTGAGCGCGCATCATGGTTGGGTTCGCTATGCAGGCGTGTGGAAAATCTGCAGCCTGTGCAACGACTGAGCCTCTTCGACCACCGCAAGAGTGTTGCGTTTTATCGAGGGCAGGTTGCCGGGGTGGTGCCGGCGGACACCGCTCGTCCAGACGATTGCGTCGCGTGGCGCGATGCCGCGGCGGCGGAAGAAGAGTAATTACGGCGCGTCGACGCCAGCGTTACGCAACAACCTGGCAAGCGCGATCAGCGGCAGGCCGACCAAGGCGGTCGGATCGCTGTTTTCGATGCGCTCGAAGAGACTGATGCCCAAACCTTCGCATTTGAAGCTGCCGGCGCAATCCAATGGCTGCTCGCGTTCGATGTAGCGCGTTATTTCTGCCGCCTGGAGTGTTCGGAAATGTACGCGGGTGAGGTCGATATGCGTGTAAGGGCGCCCCGTACGCGTATCGAGCAGGCATAGGGCCGTGTGGAAATGAACCGCATGCCCGGAACATGCCGAAAGTTGCGCATGTGCGCGCTCGGAAGAGCCCGGCTTATCCAATAGCGTGCCATCGAGTTCGGCGACCTGGTCGGAGCCGATCACCAGCGCATCAGGATATTCCGCGCCGGCATCTGCCGCCTTGGCAGAGGCCAGCCTCATTGCCCTGTCGACCGGCGTCTCGCCAGCGATCACGTTCTCTATCGTGCCCGGTGCCCGCATTTCGAAAGTCACGCCCAGCCGGCGTAGCAGCTCGGCCCGGTATCGTGACATGGACCCGAGCACCAGCTGCCGAGCGGTCACTGCGGTGAATCCTGCCGGATGTGTTCTCTCATGGCGCTGTCCAGTTCGCTTTGGGCCTGGCCCAGGGCCTGCAGCAAGGGGCGCAGCCGTTCGCGCGTCTGGTCCATGGCCTGGGTTGCGGCATCCAGTTCGCTCTGACTCGCCGTGGGGGCGTGATCGCGGATCCAAATGCGTTGCTGCAGCAGCGCGCGCAGGCCGGCGTCAACGGCGTGGTCGGCCTCTTGTTCGCTGGCGGCCGGTGAATCGGGGTTGAGGGACATCACCGCATGGGCCTGCTGCAGACGAGCCCGGCAGGACTTCAGATCGGCTTCCAGCCGGTCGGCGAGGTCCAGCAAGCGCCGGAGGCTCGTGGCCCGTAGGGTCACCCGGCGCAGCTGGAAGGCGCCAGCCAGGGCCACAATCAGTAAAATGCACAGGATGGCCAGGCCGAACGTCAGGTAGATGTTCACTTAGTGTGCGGCTCAGGCGGGGATAGGGCGCAGTCTGCCGTATGCGCCTGATTCAGGCAAAGCCGCCTGATTCGCTTAGTGACGCCGTTTGCAGCCAGAGGGCATAGAGGCGGCCCCCAAGGTTTGCGGTTGACTTCAACTGGCTGAAAACTTACTATTTCTCGGTTATGTCCGCGACACTGCCAGAGTCCGTGGACGCTTGGCGCATGGTTTCTGCGCGGCGTTCGTTCCAAGGGTCACTGCCCATCGCCGCAATGCCTCGTTTGCGCGAAGTGCTGGCGGATGATGCAGGTGTGGCGCAGTACGAGCTCGATTTTGGTCGGGACGAGTACGGCACGGCCTATGTCGACGTTCGTGTTCAGGCGCCTTTGTGGCTGGTTTGCCAGCGCTCGCTTGACCCGTTCGTTCTGCCGGTGACGGTAAACAGTCGGTTGGGCTTGATCCGTTCCGAGCGCGAGGAGTCCGCGTTACCGGAGGGGTGCGAGCCGCTGCTGGTTGCCGAGGACGATAAACTGAGCCCGATCGATGTGATCGAGGACGAATTGCTGTTGGTACTGCCGCTGGTTCCGGTCAATCCGGACAGCGCATTGCCCGAAGAAGTAACCCACACGCCGGTGGAAGAAGCACCCACCGAAGCGCGTCCCAATAACCCGTTCGCGGTGTTGCGCGAACTCAAGAAAAACTGATTCAGCTGGAGAACCATCATGGCCGTTGCCAAGAGCCGCAAAACCCCGTCCACCCGCGGCATGCGTCGTTCGCACGACAAACTGAGCACCGTGCAGCTGGGCACCGATCCGACCAGTGGCGAAGTGCATCGTCGTCATCACGTGACGGCCGACGGTTACTACCGCGGCAAGAAAGTGATCGAGACCACCGTTTCGGTCGTCGAAGAAGACTGAGCCGTCCCAACGAGCCTTTAAGGTTCTGGGATTCGGTTTCGCATGGCGGCGCGGTAACGCGCCGCTTTGCGTTCCGGCGTCCGGCAACGTAACGTTGCGGTTCTGGTGCGTCGGGTCACCCGCATGGCGGATGGCGTGAAGCACCCTCCGCTTGCTGATGGATATTCAATGGCACAGATCTACTCCCGCATCATGGCCACCGGCAGCGCGCTGCCGGAGCGCGTCCTGACCAATGCCGATCTGGAAAAATTCGTCGATACCAGCGATGAATGGATCTACACCCGTACCGGTATCCGTCAGCGCCATGTCGTGGCCGAAGGGGAGACCACCGGCGATCTGGCCACCTTGGCTGCGCAGCGCGCACTCGATGCCGCTGGCGTCAAAGCGGCCGAGCTGGACCTGATCATTCTGGGCACCACTACGCCGGATATCATTTTTCCGTCGACGGCTTGCCTTGTGCAGCACCGACTTGGCGCCAACGGTTGCGCCGCGTTCGACGTGAATGCGGCGTGCTCCGGTTTCGTTTACGCCTTGGGCGTGGCGGACAAGTTCATTCGTAGCGGGCAGTCGAAGAAGGTGTTGGTGATCGGCGCCGAAACACTCACTCGCATGGTTGACTGGACCGAGCGCGAAACTTGCGTGCTGTTCGGCGACGGTGCCGGTGCCGTGGTGTTGGAGGCTTCCAGCGAACCAGGCATCTACGCGACCTGTCTGCATGCCGATGGCGGCCACAAAGAGCTGTTGTACAACCCGGTGGGTGTCTCCGTTGGTTTCAAGGATGAGCCCAATCACGGCGTGCGTATTCGCATGTCGGGCCGCGAAGTGTTCAAGGTAGCGGTGAAGACACTCGACTCGCGGGTCGAGGAAACGCTCGAGGCAGCCGGCATGGATGCCTCACAACTGGATTGGCTGATTCCGCATCAAGCCAACCTGCGCATCATCGAAGCCACGGCCAAGCGTTTGAACATGCCGATGGATCAGGTGATCGTCACCGTCGATAAGCACGCCAACACGTCGTCCGGTTCGGTGCCGCTGGCGCTAGATAGCGCGGTACGTTCGGGCAAGGTCAAGCGCGGCCAGAACCTGCTGCTGGAAGCTTTCGGCGGCGGCTTTACGTGGGCTTCGGCACTGCTGCGTTATTGATTTCCGCTCGGCTTGCACTGCGTGAATACGCCCGAACAAGTCGTCCAGCGACAACTGGACGCCTACAACGCTCACGATCTCGACGCATGGCTAGATACCTACGCTGCGGATGCGCAACAGTTTGAGCATCCCGCGACATTGCTGGCGTCCGGGCATGCCGAGATCCGGGTGAGGGCCATGTCGCGTTTTGCGGAGCCCAATCTGCATGCCCAGCTTCTCAAGCGAGTCGTGCTGGGCGACATGGTGATCGATCACGAGAGCGTCACCCGCAGCTTTCCAGAAGGTCCCGGGCGCATGGATTTGATAGGCATCTACCAGGTGCGTGCAGGCAAGATCGTGACGGCCTCGTTCGTGTTTGGCGCCAGGGTGCTCGACGCTGTATAGACTCCCGTTTTCCATGGAATCTTTCCCGCTATGGGGACACATTTGCGTGGTGATGGTTTTGTTGGCCATTCACGAATACGGCTGCGTATGCGCGCAGATACTGGCACCATTGCGCCTTTCACCTTGAGGAAAATCCTCTCTCCATGAGCTCCGCTTCGCTAGCTTTCGTTTTCCCGGGCCAGGGCTCGCAATCGGTCGGCATGCTTGCCGATCTGGCCGCTGCCTATGGCGATGTGAAGGCTACCTTCGACGAAGCCTCGCAAGGTGCGGGCGTCGATCTGTGGGCGTTGAGCCAGCACGGTCCGGAAGATCAGCTCAATCGTACCGAGAACACTCAGCCTGCCTTGTTGGCGGCCAGCGTGGCCGTATGGCGCGTATGGCAGAAGCAAGGCGGTGCGCAACCGGCGCAGTTGTCCGGGCACAGTCTGGGCGAGTACAGCGCGCTGGTTTGCGCAGGCGCCTTGTCGTTGCACGATGCCGCGGCCCTTGTGGCCGAACGCGGCCGTCTGATGCAGGCTGCCGTGCCAGCTGGTGTGGGCGCTATGGCGGCGATTCTCGGCGGTGACGATGAGCAGATCGCCGCCGTATGTGTCGAGGTTGCGCGAGGACAGATCGTGGCGCCGGCCAACTTCAATTCGCCCGGGCAGCTGGTGATTGCCGGTCACGTCGACGCGGTGGATAGAGCGTTAGCCCGGCTCGCCGAGCTAGGCGTCAAGAAGGCGGTGAAATTGGCCGTTTCCGTGCCGTCGCATAGCGCGCTGATGCGCGAAGCCGCCGACAAGCTTGGCGAACGCATGACGTCGATTACATGGCAGCTGCCGACTATTCCGGTTGTACAAAATGCCGAGGCGCGCAACTACACCTCGTTGGACGATATTCGCGGTGCGTTGCAGCGTCAGTTGTATCTGCCAGTGCGCTGGACGCAATGCGTGCAGGCGCTGGTCACCGGTGGTGCAACGCGTATCGCCGAATGCGGCCCGGGCAAAGTGCTGGCGGGTCTGATCAAACGCATCGATAAGAGCGTTGAGGCGCGCGCGATCGGCACGCCGGCCGATCTCGATGCTGCACGCAACGAATGGGCTTGAACATCGCCCCGATAGTTCGAATCTTGCTTCATTGAAGGAAATCGAAAAATGAGCACATTGCAAGGTGAAGTGGTACTGGTCACCGGTGCCAGTCGCGGCATCGGCGCCGCGATTGCCGACGAATTGGCTGCGATGGGCGCCACCGTCATCGGTACGGCGACCACTGAAGCGGGCGCAACGGCGATTGGTGAACGACTCGCCGCGCGCGGCGGTCACGGACGCGTCCTCAATGTCACCGATGGCGCGGCGGTCGAAGCGCTGATCGACGACATCGCCAAGCAATTTGGCGCCGTGTCGATCCTGGTCAACAACGCAGGCATTACGCGTGATCAGTTGCTGATGCGCATGCGCGATGAAGACTGGCAAGCCATTCTCGACACCAATCTCACCTCGGTCTATCGCACTTCCAAAGCGGTGATGCGCGGCATGATGAAGGCACGCAAGGGTCGCATCATCTCGATCGCCTCGGTGATCGGTCTGACCGGCAATCCGGGGCAGTCCAATTACGCCGCAGCGAAGGCTGGCATCATCGCGTTCTCCAAATCGCTGGCGCGCGAAATCGGCTCGCGTGGCATCACGGTCAACGTGGTAGCTCCAGGCTTTATCGATACCGACATGACGCGCGGCCTGCCGGAAGAATCCAAGCAAGCCCTGCTGGGCCAAATTGCGTTGGGTCGGCTGGGCGATGCCAGCGATATCGCCAAGGCGGTGGGCTTTCTTGCTTCGCCCGCAGCGGGCTATATCACCGGCGAGACTTTGCATGTGAACGGCGGCATGTACATGCCTTGAAAAGGGCGCCGGCGACACAAGCTTCGGTCGCAAGAACCGGCACGCTCCATTACACCGTTTGAATTTTTACGGCCCCATCTGGGCCTGCAGAGATGAAAAAGTCGTCATGGCGCCCGTTTTAGGCGACAATCGGCGCTTTCGCGCCGGCGCGGGCACTGTGGCGGTTTGTATCACCTGGCATATAATTGGCGGCTTCGCGGCTTAGCCACTACAATGCCGCAGACTTTGCCGGCCTAAAGCCAGGCAAGACGAACACACCCCTTGGGAGGTAAAGGCAACATGAGCACCATCGAAGAACGCGTCAAGAAAATCGTCGTCGAGCAGCTGGGCGTGAAGGAAGATGAGGTCACGGCGAACGCTTCGTTCGTGGACGATCTGGGCGCGGATTCGCTGGACACGGTCGAACTGGTCATGGCGCTCGAAGAGGAATTCGAAACTGAAATTCCCGACGAGGATGCCGAGAAGATCACCACCGTGCAGCAGGCTGTCGATTACATTCGGGCCCACACCAAGGAATGATCTCTCGTGGCAGGCGACGCACACCGCGTCCCGTGCAATCACGTAGCGATACCGGAAGCTGCGCCATATCGGCGCAGTTTTCGTTTCTGCAATTTGCAACGTCCGATCCCGTATGGTGTGCCGGGGCGACGCGTATCGCGATTTGCGGAGGGTGATGCCCTAAGGGCAGATCCTTCCCGAACCAGCAAGGAAATACATCCATGAGCAAACGACGAGTGGTAGTGACCGGCATGGGAATCATCTCGCCGGTCGGTAATGACATCGCCACCGCCTGGGACAACATCCTGAAGGGTGTTAGCGGCATCGGCTCGGTGACCCATTTTGACGCCACTGCATACGCCACCCGCATCGCGGGCCAGGTGCGTGACTTCGACCCCGTGCAATGGATGCCGCCCAAAGACGTCAAAAAGATGGATCCTTTTATCCACTACGGTATCGCTGCGGGCACGCAAGCCTTGCGCGATTCCGGACTGGAAGTGACGGAGGCCAACGCACCGCGCATCGGTGTGGCGGTGGGTGCCGGTATCGGCGGCCTCAACACCATCGAAGACACGTCAATCGAGCTGCATGAAAAGGGGCCGCGTCGCGTGTCGCCTTTCTTCGTGCCCAGTTCGATCATCAACATGGTGTCGGGTCATTTGTCCATCATGTTCGGCCTGAAAGGCCCGAACATCGCATGCGTTACGGCGTGCACCACGGCTACTCACAACATCGGCCTGGCCGCGCGCATGATCCAGTACGGCGATGCGGATGTGATGATCGCCGGCGGCGCTGAGTTCGCGACCACGGGTACGGCGATGGCGGGTTTCTGTTCGGCCAAGGCCATGTCCACACGCAACGACGAGCCACACAAGGCGAGCCGTCCGTGGGACAAGGGTCGCGATGGTTTCGTGCTGTCCGACGGCGCCGGCGTGCTGGTGCTTGAGGAATACGAACAAGCCAAAGCCCGCGGCGCGCGCATTTACGCGGAGCTGGTCGGTTTTGGCATGAGCGGCGACGCGTACCACATCACCGCACCCAGCGAGGGTGGCGAAGGTGCTGCACGTTGTATGGAAGCGGCATTGCGTGATGGCGCCATCAACCCCACCGATGTCCAATACATCAACGCGCACGGCACATCGACGCCGCTGGGTGACCTCGGCGAAGTGCTGGCTGCCAAGCGGGTGTTCGGTGACCACGCCTACAAGCTGGCGATGAGCTCGACCAAATCGACCACCGGTCATTTGTTGGGCGCTGCGGGCGGCGTGGAAGCGATCTTCAGCATCCTGGCGATGCGCGACCAGGTGTTGCCGCCGACCATCAATCTCGATGAACCGGGTGAAGGTTGCGATCTCGATTTCGTGCCGCATACGGCGCGTGAGGCGAAGATTGAGATTGTGATCTCCAACTCATTCGGCTTCGGCGGAACCAACGGCACGCTCGCTTTCCGACGCATCTAGTGAGCTGCATCAGTCGTACGCTCGCCGGCCGGCGCGATCTGCTCGCGCCGGCCGCTGCATTTCCGGAGCGTTATCCCGCCTTGCTCGAGAGCGTCACGCGTGGAAGTGCGCATGCGCGCTACGACATACTTTTTGCGTTCCCGCAAAACGCGTTGACGCTTGCGTCCGACGGTCATGTGCGTGACGCCAGCGTGCAAGTGCGTTCCGGTGGTTTTCTTGATGCACTCGATGCCGCATGGCGCGCGGAACGTACTGCGCAAGGCACCGATGACGGATTGCCGTTTCATGGGGGCTGGGTGCTACTGCTGGCGTATGAACTGGCGGCAGAAATCGAGCCCACGCTTCGCCTGCGTCACTCGGACCACTTGCCCGTAGCGCTGGCAGTCCGTTGTCCAGCGGCGATCATCGTGGACCATCTGCGCGACTGCACCATCCTTGTCGCCGAAACAGGGCAAGAATCGCTGCTTGAGTCGATGGAAGCAGATCTTGCTGTCACCTCTTTCATCGCGCCACTCGCGATACCTGAAGCCGTCGAGGAAGACGAACCCTCCTTATTTCTAGAAGGAGTGGAACGCATCCACGAACACCTGCATGCCGGCGATGTGTTCCAGGCCAATCTCTCGCGTGCATGGCGCGCGCGTTTTGCCGAGGCACCGGCGGCGGCCAGTCTTTATAGTGCGTTACGTCGCGCCAACCCCGCGCCCTTTGCGGGTTTGCTGCAACACAACGATTGGGCGATTGTCAGTTCATCGCCCGAGCGCCTCGTCGAAGTGCGCCGTGGCATGGCGCAAACGCGGCCGATTGCCGGCACGCGACCACGCATCGCGGGCGACGACGATCTGGCGCGCATTCGCGAACTCAGCGCTCATCCAAAAGAACGCGCCGAGCATGTGATGCTGATCGATCTGGAGCGCAACGATCTCGGTCGCGTCTGCCGTGCGGGCTCGGTCGAAGTGAACGAGCTAATGATGGTGGAAAGCTACGCGCACGTGCATCACATCGTTTCAAACGTGCGCGGTCATTTGCGCGAGGGTGTGACGCCGGGGCAGGTCATCGCCGCGACTTTCCCGGGCGGCACGATCACCGGTTGCCCCAAGGTGCGCTGTATGGAGATCATTGCATCGCTGGAAGATACATCGCGAGGCGCCTATACCGGTGCGCTGGGTTACCTCGATCGCAATGGCGACCTCGACTTGAATATTCTGATTCGCACACTGACGTTGAATGGCAACCAAGTAAGCCTGCGTGCGGGCGCTGGCATCGTGGCTGATTCCGTCGCGATGAAAGAGTTGGACGAGACGCGCGCCAAGGCTCGCGGTATGTTGCGAGCTTTGGGAATGGCCGGCTGATGATGCTGATCAACGGTCATCCGCACGATAGCGTGTCGGCGCTTGATCGCGGGCTGAGCTACGGCGACGGTTTGTTCGAAACAGTTAGGTTTGTAGCCGACAAAGCGCCCTTGTGGGCCAGACACATGCAACGCATGCTCGCTGGCTGCGAGCGTTTGCGCATACCTGCACCCGACCCGCGGCAGCTATGGCAAGAAGCTTTGCAAGTCAGCGGTGATTTTGAACAATCGGTAGTACGCATCACGCTAACCCGCGGTGTTGGCGAGCGGGGTTATGCACCGCCTGCGATGGCAAGAACTACGCGTATCGTCGCTGCGTTCGCCATGCCGGCGATATCGTCGGCGCTCTACTCCGATGGCATTCGTATGCATCGATGCCAAACCATGCTCGCCGATCAGCCACTGCTGGCCGGCATCAAACATCTCAATCGCCTGGAGCAAGTGCTGGCTCGCGCGGAGTGGAGCGATTCCTCGATCGGCGAAGGCATGGTGTGTGACCAGCATGGCAACGCCATATGCGCCACGGCAGCCAATCTGTTTGCCGTCATCGATGGTGTGCCCGTGACCCCGGCCGTGGATCGCTGCGGCGTGGCGGGTGTGGCGCGTGCCGCGGTGCTGGAGGCGCTCGGCGACTGTCGGGTCCGCGATTTGCCGCTCTGCGATTGCTTGCGTGCCTCCGAGCTCTTCCTCAGCTCCAGCATTCGCGGCATTCTGCCGGTGCAGGCCGTGGGCGATACCGTGTACGCTCCCGGCCCGGTGACACGTGCCATGCAACAGCGTTGGCGCAATCTAGGATTCCCGACGGAGCAGGCATGAAACAAAGCGGTGCAAACCTCGGGCGCGTGTCATGGCGCCTCATTCTATTGGTGCTGTTGCTGGCATTCGTTGGTACCACCGCGTGGTTCTGGCGCGATTTCACACGCTTCGGTGCGACCCCTCTGCGTGTCAGTGCCACGGGCGACAGCATCGAGATCGGGCGTGGCACCAGTTTCAAGGACATCGTGCATCAGCTTCGCGGCCAAGGCCTGAGTACCGCCGCGCCGTTGTATTGGCGCCTGCTCGCCGAGCGGATGCGTGTCGCTGGGCGGTTACACGCGGGTGAGTACGCCATTGCACCGGGCATCACGCCGCAGCAGCTGCTGACCAACATGGCGGAGGGCAAGGTACTTCAGCGCGACGTCACGATCGTCGACGGCTGGACCTTCCGCGATGTATTGCAGGCCTTGGCCAAGGCCGACAAATTGCAACACGACACCACCGGCCTTGATGACGCCACGATCATGCAAAAGATCGGTGCGCCGGACGAAAAACCCGAAGGGCGTTTCCTGCCGGAGACGTATGCATACGTAAAAGGTGACAGTGACCTGGACGTACTGCGTCGCGCACATACGGCGATGACAAAAACACTGACGACACTGTGGGCTCAACGCGATCCCCAAGTGCCGTTGGCCACGCCCTATGACGCGTTGATCCTTGCTTCGATTGTCGAGAAGGAAACCGGACGCGCTGACGAGCGCACTCGGGTTGCCGGCGTGTTCACCCGTCGCCTGCAAAAGAATATGTTGCTGCAGACAGATCCTTCGGTGATCTATGGCATGGGCGCCAGCTACACCGGCAACATCCACAAGAGCGATCTCACCACCGATACACCCTACAACACATACACACGACCTGGCCTGCCGCCAACGCCGATTGCGATGCCCGGCAAGCCGGCGATCGAAGCGGCCTTGCATCCGGCTGCCGGTAGCGAGCTCTATTTCGTGGCGCGCGGCAATGGTACTCACGTATTCGCCGACACGCTGGAAGAGCAGAACCGTAACGTGGCCTGTTACCAGCTGAAGCGCTGCCCATGAATCGGCGCGGACGTTTCATTACCCTCGAAGGTGGCGAAGGCGCCGGCAAGAGCACGTTGCTGGCAGGCCTACATGATCACCTGCTGCAACGAGGCGTGAACCTCTTGCAAGTGCGCGAGCCTGGCGGCACGAGTTTGGGCGAGGCGATTCGCTCGATCGTGCTTGATCCCGCCAATCCCGATATCAGTGCGGAAAGCGAGTTGTTGCTGATGTTCGCGGCGCGCGCACAACTAGTGCGCGAGCGCATCTTGCCGGCACTGGATGCTGGGCAATGGGTCTTGTGCGACCGCTATGTCGACGCAAGCTACGCCTATCAGGGCGGAGGGCGCGGGCAGCCGCACGAGCGCATCGCCGAACTTGAGCGTTGGGCTTGCGCAGGATTGAAACCCCATTTGACGTTGTTGCTCGATGTCCCCGTATCGACGGGACGTGCACGCGCCGCTGGCCGTGGCGCGGCGGACCGTATCGAGGTCGAAGCCGATGCGTTCTTCGAGCGTGTTCGACAGGTCTATCGCGAACGTGCCGAGGCCGAACCGCAACGCTTCCGCGTGATCGACGCTAGCCAAGCGCCGGACAAGGTCTTGCGCGCGGCGATCGCGGCAACGGAGCCTTTGTTCGAGGCGAGCCTATGAACATCCCTCCTTGGCATGCCGATCACTGGGCGCGCTTGCAAGCACGTCGCCAACGCGATGCGTTGCCGCATGCACTGCTGCTGTGCGGACCACGCGGGCTTGGCAAGCGTCACTTTCTGCAGCGCTTCGTGCGCGGACTTCTGTGCCAACACGCTCAAGGTGGCGATGCCTGCGGCAGCTGCCGTAGCTGCCTGTTGCTCGACGCTGGGACGCATCCCGACTACGTGGCCTTGAGCTACGGTTTGCGCAAAGACGGCGTGCAGCGTTCGGAAATCGTGGTCGACCAGATTCGCGAACTGTCGGCGCGATTGGCTACTTCCAGCCAATTTGGTGGCTGGCAGATCGCCAGCATCGATCCCGCCGACGCGATGAATGCCGCTGCTGCCAACGCGTTGCTCAAAACACTGGAAGAGCCCGCTTCGCAGACCATGCTGGTTCTTGTAGCCGACGCGCCGTGGCGGATGCCGGCCACGATCCGCAGTCGTTGCCAGCGCATTGATTTCCAGTTGCCCGCGCAGGCCGAAGCCTTGGAGTGGCTACAAGACGAAGGCGTGCGCGACGCGCCCGCGGCATTGACCGCAGCGGGCGGCAATCCGGGTCTCGCGCGCCTATGGGTCGAAGAGGGCGCATTGGCGCAGCGGCAAGATGTCCGCAAGGATCTCGCCGCGCTAGCTTCCGGACGTGGCGATCCGATGGAAATGGGGCGGCGTTGGCTCGACAACGCGCCAGAACAACGCCTGTGGTTTGCGGCGCAAGCCGTAGCCGATGAATTGCGCGCGCGCGCCGCGACGCAAACAGGCCCTCTTTCCAGTGCGCTCGATGCAGAAGGGTTGGGCGCCTGGTACGACGCAGCAAACCGCACGCGTGAAGCCTTGCGTGGACCGCTGCGCGGCGACCTGTTGTTGCTTGAGTTGTTGGGACGTTGGCGTTGATGCAGCCAGGATTCGTTTCCGCGCAGACCCGCTTGTTGGTGGTGGCTCCGCATCCGGACGACGAAACCTTGGGTTGCGGGCTGCTGATTCAGCACGTTGTGGCGGCTGGCGGGGCGGTCAAGCTATTGCTGCTGACGGATGGCGACAACAACCCCTGGCCGCAACGCTATTTGGAGCGTCGTCTACGCATCGACAATGCCGCTCGCCAACGCTGGGGATCGCGGCGGCGAAACGAGGTGATACGAGCTATCGCGCAGTTGGGTTTGCCTGCTTCCGTGCTCCACCCGTTTGGATGGCTCGATATGGATGTGACGCGTCGCTTGCGTGACGATGCGCCGGATTCCATTGCGGCGGTACGTACGTTGGTGCAGGAGTTCCAGCCAACGCTCATGTGCTGCCCGACGCTAAGCGACAGCCATCCCGATCACGGCGCAGCGCACGTGCTGTGTCGCTTGGCGCTGACCGGAATGGATACGCCTCCAGTACTGCTGGCTTACCCGGTCCACGAGGCGGCTGATGAAGTGGCGTACCCGGTCCAGATCGACGCTTCGGCTGACCAACAGCAGCACAAATTGCAGGCACTGGCAGAACACGAGACGCAGATGATGCTCAGCGGTAGGCGCATGCGGCGGCTGGCGCTTAGTCCGGAGCGTTATATGGCGGCTGACACCGGAACGGGCGATTTGCGTCTGCCCTGGCGACCGCCTGCGCTTTTAAAGCACGGGTTGCGGCTGCTGGTCGCCACGCCGTCCGGGGTTAAGGACTGGCGCTGGCCGGATGCGCCGCTCGTTCGCGATCCGGATGGGGCTTATCGGATGCAATGGCCGGTGGACCAACCCATGCCCACTCCCGCGTTTGTGAAGCTTCATCTGGACTGGCCATCGCCATGGATCTTCGACCATTGGGGCTGGCACGCACTTTGAGGTCCCGTTCGCGCTTCGCAAGAACGGCTTTGCGCAAGAAGGGATAGCTGGTTACGATGCATTCTCGCCATTCGCCGGCAGCGTCGCACGACAGGAGTAGGCATGAACCCGGTCGCCGCCCGCCAGGGCATCATCTCGTTGAAATTCAAGGACACGGCATCGCTCTATAACGCGTATATGCCGTTTCTGAAGCACGGCGGCCTGTTCGCGCCGACGGCGCAGCGCTATTCGTTGGGCGATGAAGTCGTGTTGTTGATCAGCCTGATCGACGAAAGCGAGCGTCTTTCGGTGGCCGGCAAGGTCGTATGGATCACCCCGATTGGCGCGCAGGGCAACCGTACGGCCGGCATCGGCGTGCAATTCAACGAATCGAGCGATGGCGAGGCGGCACGCAGCCGCATCGAGGCGCTGCTCGCCGGTACGCTGGGTTCGGAGCGCGCCACGCAAACGATGTAACTCGATCGCCGCAATGTGCGATTAGGCTGTTCGCGCGCCGGGCAGGGAAGGTGTCCGTGCAGTATCGAACGGTGCCGCAGCAATGTAATTGCAAGAAATATCCCATGTTGCGGCACACAAGGCTTGTCGGCCTACCCATGCGCGCTGATACAATATCGCGATCCCTGGGTCCGACCCGTGGATCGTCGAGCACCTGCATTCTGCACGTCAGCGTACAGGGCTGGACAGCCCGCTGAATCGAACTTCCGGACCGTTTGCCCCGACGGTCACTGATGCACCTAAGTGGTGCGGAGGTAAGTTAAACCGTGCTTGCCGAATATTGGCCCGTTCTCTTGTTCATCGGCGTCGCCGTTGGCCTTGGTATTGCTCTCCTGGCGATCGGCCTGCTGGTTGGTCCGCGTCGCCCCGAGTCGGAGAAACTGTCGCCGTACGAGTGCGGCTTCGAGGCCTTCGAGGATGCGCGCATGCAATTTGACGTGCGCTATTACCTCCTTGCCATTCTCTTCATCATTTTCGATCTGGAAATCGCCTTCCTTTTTCCGTGGGCGGTCGTGTTCCAGCACATCGGTATCGTGGCGCTGATCGAAATGGCGCTGTTCCTGTTGTTGCTGGTGATTGGCTTTGCCTACGTGTGGAAGAAGGGAGCACTGGAATGGGAGTGATCTCCTCCATCGATCGGGTGATGCATAACCCGCAGCCATTGAATCTGGTCGACGATATCTTGCGTCCGGCTGGCGACAATCCGATCATCCAGCGCGGTTGGGCCACCACCAGCGTCGACGCCCTGATGAACTGGGCGCGCACCGGTTCCATGTGGCCCATGACTTTCGGTCTCGCTTGTTGCGCGGTCGAGATGATGCATGCCGGCGCCGCGCGCCTGGATCTGGATCGCTACGGCGTCATTTTTCGCCCGAGCCCGCGCCAGTCCGACGTGATGATCGTGGCCGGCACGCTGGTCAACAAAATGGCCCCCGCGTTGCGCAAGGTTTATGACCAGATGCCCGACCCGAAGTGGGTGATCTCCATGGGCAGTTGCGCAAACGGCGGTGGTTACTACCACTATTCCTATTCCGTGGTGCGCGGCTGCGACCGCATTGTGCCGGTGGACATCTACGTGCCGGGCTGCCCGCCCACGGCCGAGGCGTTGATCCACGGCATTTTGCAGTTGCAGAAGAAAATCCGTCGTACCAGCACCATCGCGCGTTCCTGAAGGCTCCGTCATGAGCGATACGCAAACCAACTCGCTGGTCGAGCGCCTTTCCGCGCGATTCGGCGATTTGCTGAAAATCACCGTCGCGTACGGCCAAACGACGGCAGAAGTCGCTGCGGGCAACTTGTTGTCCGTGGCGGCCGCGTTGCGCGACGAGCCCGGTTTTCGCTTCACCGAAGCGGTTGACCTGTGCGGTGTCGACTATCTTGGTTACGGCCAGACTGAGTGGGATACCACGGACGTCACCAGCACCGGTTTCTCGCGTGGCGTGGAAGGCGAAGCGCAAGGGCGCTTCACCTGGGCTGAGCGTCCGCGCAACGTATCGCAACCGCGTCGCTTTGCTTCCGTATTTCATCTGTTGTCGATCGAATACAACCAGCGCCTGCGCGTGCGCGTGTTCTGCGACGACGACAGCCTGCCGGTCGTGCCATCGCTTGTACATACGTGGCCGGGCCTCAATTGGTTCGAGCGTGAATCGTTCGATCTGTACGGCATCATCTACGACGGTCACCCGGATCTGCGTCGCATCCTGACCGACTACGGCTTCGTCGGTCATCCGTTCCTCAAAGACTTCCCGCAGGTCGGCCACGGCGAAGTGCGTGTCGACCCCGAGCA
>JAATFF010000169.1 GCA_015655335.1 Lysobacterales bacterium
AGCTACGCGCAACTGCAGCAACCAGCAATCGTGAATATTTGCGCGACGCGAAAAATCAAACGGGATGCTTCCGGTGCCCCAGTTCTCGATTGTCAAATGTTCTTCCAGCGCCGCCCGATCCAGCGTGAAGCGGCGGAAGTTGTTGGAGAACACAATGACACCATCGCTGGTAAGCCGTTCCGCACAAGCTAAAAGCAGCTTGACGTGGTCGCGTTGCACGTCGAAATCGTCCGCACGTTTGGAGTTCGAAAAAGTCGGCGGATCGACATAGATCAAACCGTAATGTTCGCGCGAGTGCTGCAGGAAACTCGCAGCATCCGACTGCACCAGGCGATGTTTCGCGCCGGCAAATCCGTTCAGCGCAAGATTGCGCGAAGCCCACTCCAGATAGGTGCCAGACAGATCCACACTAGTGGTATCGCGTGCATTGCCTGCGGCGGCGTAAACACTGGCCGTTGCGGTATAGGCAAAAAGATTGAGGAAGCGCCGCCCGGCAGCCAACTCACGCAATTTCGCGCGAACCAGGCGATGGTCGAGAAACAAGCCCGTATCCAGATAATCGTAAAGATTGACCAGAAATTTCAGGCCGCCCTCTTCCACTTCGATGAATTCACCGCGCTGATCGAACTGCCCGTATTTCGAGCCGCCTTTACCACGCTCGCGAGTATTGAGCGCGATATGCGCACGCGGTGTGTCGAACACCTCGCTGGCGACGCGAGCAATCTCGCGCATGCGCGTCCTTGCCACGTCGACGGGTACTTCGGCGGGCGCGCGATATTCCTGAATATGCAAATGCGTTGTGTTGGATGTATCGGCATATACGTCGATGGCCGCCGCGTATTCGGGCAAATCCTGATCGTAGGCACGCCACGCGTGGATACCTTCGCGTTCCAAACGCTTGCTTAGATGTTTGACGTTTTTCTCGAGCCGGTTCTTCAGCATCTGCGCACCGGGCGACAGTGGCGCCCTTTCGCGCGGCGTGTCGTCACGCGGATGCAGTTCGAAAATCAGCAGCACCGTTTCAAGCGCGCCATTGTAGAGCGCGTACTTCTTGTCGGCGCGCAGCGTGGTCGCGCGGCCCAGTTCGGCATCACCCGCAAGGATGGCCGCGCGCCACCCGGTGAAACGGTCGCGCAGCAGTTCGCCGAGCATGCGGTAGAGCTTCGGCATGCTTTCGCGATCGCCCAATCGTTCGCCATACGGCGGATTGGTAATAACCAGTCCTTGAGTCAGTCCCGGTGGCGGTGCCACGTGTTGTGCATCGTGACGATCCAGCGTGAAGAACCCCGCAACCCCCGCTTCCTGCGCATTGCGTTTGGCGGTCTGCACCATGCGTGGGTCGGAGTCGGAACCGAAGAAACAACTGCGCAATGCAGGCAACCCGGTTTCTGCGCGCTTGCGTGCCTCATCGAGCAAACCACGCCACAGCGAAATGTCGTGCTGTTTCCAGCCGAGGAAACCGTAATACGTGCGGCGAAGACCCGGCGCCACGTCAGCCACCATCAAGGCGCCTTCGATGAGCAAAGTACCTGACCCGCACATAGGATCGAGTAACGCACCGCCTTGCGCGTAAATCGCCGGCCATCCTGCGCGCAGCAACATCGCCACCGCCAGATTTTCCTTTAGCGGCGCTTCGCCTTGTTGTTCCCGCCAGCCACGGCGATGCAGTGGCGCACCGGCCAGATCGATCGACACGGTGGCACGATCGCGCCGCAGGCGCAGATTGATACGAACATCGGGCTCTTCCGTGTCCACCCCGGGACGCTCTTGATCGCGTTGCCGAAATTGATCGACCACCGCGTCTTTCACGCGCTGCGCCAGAAACTGACTATGCGCGATCTTGCTTTGCGTTGTATTGGCATCGACGGCCAGCGTGGCGTGCGACGACAAATGTTCCGACCAGTCGATAGCCTGCACGCCCGCATAAAGGGCTTCATCGGACGCCGCGTCGAATTCGGCCAGCGGCAGCAGGATGCGACTGGCAAGACGCGACCACAGGCAGGCGCGATAAGCCGTTTCAAGGCTGCCGGAAAAGCGCACGCCGGCAAGCGCTTCGTGCACGTCGGCAGCACCTAGGGCGATCAGCTCATCGCGCAATAGGTATTCGAACCCCTTGGGGCATGTCGCAAAAAAGTGACTCAAGCGTGCTTCGCCAGTTGTTCCAGGAAAAAGCCGAATTGTCAGCCGATGGCATCGATATGGGCGCCCAGGCGATGGTCGTCATCCAACACCAGCAGAGGAAGCTGGCGACGGCCAGCGAACTCGTAGATCTCGTCGAGTGGGCAGACATCGTCCTGCCAACCGTGGATCAACAACGTCGGAACGTCCAAGCGCACGTCGAACGCGAGATCATTGTCGGGAATTAGCGTCGGCGTAGCGAGGAGAAACAGACCCGCGACCGGCAACTCCAGCGACGCCAGCCCGGACACAAACGAACCCATGCTCGAACCCACCAGCACCGGTGGCGCGGCGCAAGCGGCAATGCGCTCGTGCAAGCGCGCGATGCGTGGTGCGATAGAGCCTGCATGCCCCAGTGCATCGTCGGCACGGTAATCCGGGCGCTCGGCGCTCCATCCCATCGATTCGGCGATCTTTGCCAGCACGCTGACCTTGGTGGCGTCCGGACCGGCGTCGGAGCCGTGGGAAAGTATGACGTGTCCGGGCATAACAGCCTCCATGAATGCGGCTCAACAGGACGCGCATGATAGCCCCCCACGTGTGTTCAATGCCTCCACGCATCGCGTGCCGTTGGCTCGGGGTGCTGGAGCTGGTGCTGAGAAGCGCCGAGTGACGCTCCTATGCGAGACTGGCGTCATGCCGATGCTGACCATTCACGACCAGCCCCTGCCCTACGTCGCCAAGCTCCCGGAGCGGCCCGCCAGCGCCGTTACGCTCGTGGTCATTCATTGCACTGAACTGCCTGACCTGGCCACTGCCCGCGAATATGGCGAGAAGGTGTTGTATGAAAGCGGCGCCGGCAATAGCGGCCATTACTACATTGATCGGGACGGCGCGGTATACCGCTACGTCCCCGGCACACGCGTAGCCAACCACGTCCGCGGCTACAACCCGGCGTCGATCGGCATTGAACTGGTCAATCGGGGGCGCTATCCGAACTGGTTCGATTCGCGGCAGCAAACCATGACCGAACCCTACACGACCGCCCAAATCGCTTCGCTGCGGGCCCTGCTGGCGCAGTTGCGCGCGGACTATCCAAATCTGCGCGAGATTGCCGGCCACGAGGATCTGGACACGGCGAGCGTGCCGGCGAGCGACGATCCCAGCAAAGAAGTGGCCCGCAAGCTGGATCCAGGCCCGCTATTTCCCTGGCCGGAGGTGCTTGCGGACAGCGGTCTGAAGCGAATTGGGTCCCGCCCCTAATCCCGCAGACGGGACGCCCCTATAATCGCGGGCCACCCTACGCCAACTTGAGCCATCTGCATGCGGGAAGCACACGTCAAGGAACTGGTCGAGCTGTTGCAGCCTGAGCGGCTGGAGGACAACCTTTTCCGCGGCCAAAGCCGGGATATCGGCACGCGCTTCGTCTTCGGCGGACAAGTGCTGGGCCAAGCGCTGGCCGCTGCCCAACAAACGGTCGACACGTCGCGTGAGGCGCATTCGTTGCACGCGTATTTCCTGCGGGCCGGCGACATCGATGCGCCGATCGTTTACCGCGTGGGGCGTGCCCGCCATGGCGG
>JAATFF010000017.1 GCA_015655335.1 Lysobacterales bacterium
CCCGTTTTGTTCCGTTCGATGACGGCGCCGGTTTCCGCGAAGTCCGCGATCTCCGAAACTTCCACGGATAGATCGCCGTGCGCAACCCGATTCGCAATCTCGGCAAGCTTTTCCGAATCGGGCCGCATCTGGAACCACACACCGCGTTTGCCCTCGGGCGCGGTGGTCATGATGTCGGGTGCTGCGGCGCTGACGATGCGGCCGTTTTCAGCGAGAACCTGCCAGGAATGAGCCAGCGTGGCACCGCCCACGAGGTCGAGCACCAGATCGATATGGTCGGTGAGCTTCCAGAAGTCGGATGCGCGATAGTCGATGACCTCGTCCGCACCCAATGCACGCAAGTAGCTCGCGTTGACACCTTGTGCCGTACACACGACTCGCGCGCCGATGCGTGCCGCAAATTGAACGGCAAAGCTGCCAACGCCGCCGGCCGCGCCGTGAATCAGTACCGTCTGTCCGCGCTTCAGTTCGCCCGCCTCGAACAACGCTTGCCAAGCAGTGAGTGAGGCAATGGACATGGCCGCGGCTCGCACATCGTCCAGGTCGGCTGGCGCCAACGTAAGTTGGCTGGCAGCGATGGCGACGTGATCGGCGTACGCACCCAGCCCAAGCACTGGCCCCATCACGTGATCGCCCAGAGCAAAGGCACTGACACCATCGCCGACCTCGCTTACCTCACCGGCAAGCTCAATGCCCAGCGTGGCGGGTAACGCCAGCGGAAACGCATCGCTCATGAGGCCATCTCGGATCTTCCAATCCAGCGCGTTGACGCCTGCGGCGCGAACGCGCACCACCACTTCGCCCGGTCCGGCGTTCGGCACGGGCACTTGATCGATGCGCACGACGTTGGGTCCACCGTAGCCATGAATGCGAAGAGCGCGATTCATACCATAGCCTCCAGGGTTGCGTAGTCGATGTATCCCTGCGGACCGGGCGAGTAGAACGTGTCGCGATCCGGTGTATTGAGCGATGCGTCGGTGCGGAACCGCTGCACCAGATCCGGGTTGGCCAGATAGTGGCTCCCAAATACCGCGGCATCGGCATGGCCATTTACGATCATCGTGCGTGCGCTCTCCTTGGTCAGGCCGCCACCGTGCAGATACGCGCCTTTGAATAGCGGCCGTAGCAACGCGCGATAGTCGAACTCGCTCTTGTTGCGGGCCACATGCAGATACGCCAGGTTGAGCGGTGCAAGTTGCTCGACGAGGTAACGATAGGTTTCCTGCGGCGATGCGTCGCTGATGTCGTTGAAGCCCATTTCCGGGGAGATTTTGATGCCGACGCGATCGCCACCCGCTTCGGCCGTCATGGCCGCAAGAACCTCGAGAATGAAGCGCGCGCGATGGGCGAGCGTGCCGCCGTAGCGATCCGTGCGCTGATTGGTGCTGGAGGACAGAAACTGCTCCGGCAAATAGCCCGAAGCGGCGTGCAATTCCACGCCGTCGAAACCCGCCGCCAACGCGTTGCGTGTAGCGCTGCGGTATTCGTTCACCACGCCGCTTACTTCTTCGGTGGTGAGCGCACGCGGCACCACAAAATCCTGCGGGCCGGTGGCTGTAAACACTTTGCCCGCCGGTTGAATGGCGGAAGGGGCAACGGGCGTGGCGCCATCCGGTTGCGTGCTGGGATGGGAGATTCTTCCGGTGTGCATCAATTGCAGGAAGATACGTCCACCTCGGGCGTGCACCGCACCGGTGATGGATTTCCAGCCTTCGATCTGCGCCTCGGAGTGGATGCCCGGCGTGCGCACATATCCTTTACCCGCCGCCGACGGGTAAGTGCCTTCGGTGATGATCAAGCCGGCATCGGCGCGTTGGCCGTAATACGTCGCGGCCAATTCAGAGGGTACGCCGGTGGCGTCGTCGGCGCGCGAGCGGGTCATCGGGGCCATGACCAGGCGGTTGCGCAAGGTGTAGGGACCGATTTGGGTCGAACTGAAGAGCTTGTCCACGATGAACTCCTGACTGGGAACGTGGTGCCATACTGCATTGATCCATCGAGGGGATAAAGGCGTATATTCGAATTTACTATTCCACTAATGGAGCAATGGACGTGGAGCTGCTCAACTACATGCGTCTGTTTGTGGAGGTCGCGCGGACCAAGAGCTTTCGCAAAGCGGCCGAGGCATTCGATATGCCCAACTCGACCCTCTCACGACACATCGCGGAGTTGGAAAAGCTGATCGGGCTGCGACTGCTGCATCGCTCCACGCGCAAGGTGGAACTCACCGGCGCGGGTGAGGTGTATTTCCAGCGTTGCCAAAGCATCGTGGAGGAGGCGCGCGTCGCGCATGAATCCCTGCTCGATGTGGTTGAGCGGCCAAGCGGTACGTTGCGGATGTCGATGCCGGTCGAATTGGCCACCGGCTACCTCGCACCGATCCTGAAGGACTTCGCCGAGGCCTATCCGCTAATCAGCTTCGAATTCGATCTGACGCCACGTCGTATCGATCTGCAAGCCGATCCATTCGATCTGGCCATTCGCATCGGGCCGCCGCCGACTGCGCCATCGACGCTCGTTGCCCGCCAGATTGCTCTGTTGCCGCGCTATCTCTTCGCCGCGCCGAGCTATCTGAAACAAGCGCCACCGCTCACGCATCCCAATGATTTGGTACACCACGTGTTGTGCGTTGCGCAGGGGACGACAAAACAGCACGGTGTGCCAAAAACGCTCTATCGCGGCGATGAAGCGGTCGATGTCATGATCGAGTCGCGCTTTGCATTGAATAGTGTTGGCTTGAGTCGCTCACTGGCCCTATTGGGTGTTTGCATCGCCGTATTGAGCCCCGAACTCACGCGTGAGGATGTGGCGCTGGGACGATTGCGTCGCGTGCTTCCCGATTGGCATTTCTCACCCGTGCAGGTGCATGCCATCACTGATACGCGCCTGTTGCCGGCGAGAACGCGACTATTCATCGACTTTCTTTCGCAGAAACTGGAAGAGCTGTCAGCGGTTGCCGAAGTTAGGTCGGCTGGTAGGGCCTCACCTAAAAAGCACCGTTGAAGACGCGAAAGGCCGAAGCTTGCGATCACTTTGCATCATGATGGCGGTCAAGCGTCCACCTTTCGCCGCCATTCTCACTCCACTAGTGGCGCAGTATTACGGTCACGGCGATCTCCAGCACAATGAGAACGACAATGGTGATTTCCAGCAACTCGGAACGCCTGCTGGAAGCTTCCGCGTATAGCGCGGCATAGGTGTCCCGTATGATGGCCAGCTTGCGATCCACCGAGGCGCTAAGCGTGGGCACTCGAAACAATCCAAGCGCTGCGCTGTACACACGTGCCAGGTAAACATCCTCGGTCACTTGCAGCGCGTTATCGACTTTCTCGGTTAGCTGGGTAACTTCCGCCACGAGCGTGTAGAGGTGACGCGCCAGATGCGCAAAGCGCCGCGAAGCGAGCAACGACACGACATGCCTCGCCGCTTCCACGCGGTCGTACATGCTGGGCAGTTCGTCGTCCAATAGCGTGTCGTAATAGCGAAACTCCACGAGCTGCGCATTGGCCACTTCGATCACGTCCGCGACATCGGAATCGCGGCGCGGCTCGTAGATAAAAGCGCGATCCCAGGTCAGCACCACCAGGTCATCGGCATAGTAAGAAAAACTGCGTGCCAGCAAATCGCGCCGCGATGCGGCAGACAGTGAGCGCGTTTCCCCGGAGAGCAGGCCAAACAAGTCGACCCGTTCGCTGAGTTCAGCGGCATTCAACGGTTGGTCCAGCGTGTGGACGACGCCGAGCAGATAGTCTTCATGCAGACGCGTGTCGAGCGCGGGTCGGTCCAATGCCGGCGCGATGACGCTGCGCACGCGATCCAGCAGGAGCGTCCAGAATTCCACCGGCGCGTTGGGTCCAATCACCTGATCGAGCGCATTGAATTGCGCCACGAAGTCATTCCATGCGACATCCGCTATGGCTACGCGAACCGCAAGCGCGGCCACACCGAAGTCGTACAAGCGCACCGATATTTCGGTCACAACCTCCAGCGAACCAAGCATCAGCGTGGCTGCACCCAGCGATAGGCGCAATGGCGGAATGTCGAAAGCGATGGCTTTGGTCGGCGTGCTGGAAAGATGAGTGCGACTGATCGCGCCGCCGACATGCGCCGCCCACAAGGACTCCGACTGCGCCAGATCGATGGCATACGAAATATCGAAAAGCCGCAAGGCAACCAGCTCGCCCGATCGCACCGTGATCGGATGCGCGTTCATAACCTGATGAGCTTGTGGGGGAGCATGGTGCCGCCATGGTAAATCGTCGGAGGCATCGTTGCACCAAAAGGCATATGGCGCACCTTTGTTTCCTCACATAATCTGCAGTCGCTACGGGACTATGGTGGTTGCATGAAACCGGACCAGAATTCGAGGCGTAAAGATCCCATGAATCCATCGGAACGTATCGATCAGCTGATCGCAGGCATCGCGGATTGGCGCGGCAAAACGTTCGCCAGCGTCCGCGAGGCCATTCTTGAGGCCGACAAGGAAATTGTCGAGGAGTGGAAGTGGATGGGAAGTCCGGTGTGGTATCGCGATGGAATCATTGCGGTTGCCAACGCCCACAAAGGAAAGGTAAAGCTCACCTTTGCTTACGGGGCAAGCCTTCCCGATCCTAACAAGCTTTTCAACGCGGGTCTCGAAGGCAATGCAAGACGTGCGATCGATTTTTTCGAAGGCGATAAGGTCAACAAGCGCGCCTTAAAAAAACTCATCCGCGCCGCTATTGATCGCAATCAGAGCAAATTGAAGAAGAAAGCCGCTACGGGTGTTCGGGCGAAGGTGCAAAAAAGTAAAAAGGCCTGAGTCCATCGCTTTTTTCTCACGTGCATCTTGCGGGCTCGAGTGTTGTAAATCACGCTCTCAAGCCGCGACGGGCGCATTGCGCGTGTATTCCGCCATCTGATTGCGCAAGACTTTCTGAAAAGCCGGCCGCGCTTCGCACCGTTTAACGTAGGCATCGAGCACCGGAAATTCGGCCACCAGATCGGTGTGTCGAATGAACCTCGGCGCCGTCGTCATCAGAATATCTGCTGCCGTGAATCGATGGATCAGGTAATCACGTCCGGCAAGCCACGCCGAAAGCGCTTCGAGTCGAAGGTTTACAGCATCGACCACGGCGGGGCGCCGCAGCTTCGCCCACGTTTCCCCGTCATGCAGTAGATCCATATCCAGCAAGTTCTGGATCGGCGGTTCCACCGTGTTGAGCGCCGCGAACATCCAGGTCAAGACGTTGGCACGTTCGCGCGGATCGATGGGCATCAGAACTGTGGAGTCCGTAGCGATGAAATACACGATGGCGCCGGATTCGAACAGTCCGCGACCGTCCGCTTCGAAGGCGGGCACCATTCCGAAGGGTTGCCGCAGAAGGTATGCGGTGGATTTTCGGTCATCGGCATCGATCAGCCGGACCTCATAGGGGCACCCGGCCTCCTCCAGCGCCCAACGCACGCGCAAATCCCGCACCAGTCCCTGGGCGAATGGCGGGACCCAGCGGAATCCCCATACCATGATCTCGTTCATGGCGTCTTTCTCCGATGCGGTCCGTCGATTCAGCGATCGATCGATACCCGCGGTATAGCGAATGCTTCAATTTTCCGAAGACCTGGGACCTATCCCATAGTTCGGCGTGCAGAACCCGTTAGCGCGTGCCAGTGGGCGGTCGTGAGATAGATTATGGGTACGAGGTATCCGACGATGGGAGTGACAAGTGTGGCGGGATTCCGATGGACTCGCTGATCACGGCCGCCGCACGTGCGCTTGCCGCCGGTGATCCACTCGGTGCATTGAAGCGCGTCGCGCTGCGCGAGGATGCACCTGCGCTTGCGCTTCGCGGCATCGCCATGGCGCAGCTCGGCGATCTCGTGCGCGCTAAGGCGCTTCTGCGAAGTGCAGTGCGCGCCTTCGGACCAAAAGAAGCCGTGGCACGCGCGCGGTGCGTCGTTGCCGAGGCGGAGATCGCACTCGCCTCACGTGACCTGGGCTGGCCTGCGACATCGCTGGATGCGGCGCGAACGACGCTCGAAGAACACGGCGACCGAGTGAATGCCGCGCATGCGCGATATCTCGAGGTTCGGCGCTTGCTGCTGATCGGTCGCCTGGACGAGGCGGAACATAGGCTCGCTGCACTGGATCCGGAGACGCCTTATCCACCCGCTTTGAGGGCAGCTCACGAGCTCGTAGTCGCGGGGATCGCCATGCGTCGGATCCAGGCAAAAACGGCCCGCGTTGCACTCGTTCGGGCCGAATGCGCAACACGCGACGCGGGTATCCCCACGTTGACCGCAGAGGTCGAAAACGCATTCCTCGTCTTGAATACGCCAGCGGCTCGCTCGATTACCAGCAGTGAAGACAAGCTTCTCACGCTCGACGAAGTTGAAGCATTGCTGGCGTCCAAAGCACTCATCGTAGACGCTTGTCGTCATGTCGTACGCGACACACGTACCGTGGTTTCTCTCGCAACACGCCCCGTGTTGTTCGCGCTCGTACGCGTGCTTGGCGAAGCGTGGCCCGACGATGTGCCAAGGGACACCCTCATCGCGCAGGCATTCCGAACAAAATTCGCCGATGAATCCCATCGCGCACGCTTGCGCGTCGAAATCGGGCGGCTCCGCAAATCGCTTCGGACAGTGGTCGATGTGAGCGCGACAAAGCGAGGTTTTGTGCTCGCACCGCGCCGCGCGCAAGAAGTCATTGTGTTAGCGCGGACGGTCGATGAGGAGCACGCCGCGGTGCTGGCATTGCTCGTCGATGGCGAATCGTGGTCGAGTTCGGCGCTTGCGCTTGCACTCGGAACCAGTCAGCGCACTGTGCAGCGAGCACTCGACGCGCTCACCGCAACAGGAAAGGTGCAATCGGTTGGCCGCGGGCGAGCGCGTCGCTGGATGACTCCGCCCGTGCTGGGATTCGCGACGGCTTTGTTACTCCCAGCACCGCTGCCCGATGATTAGGATGGAAGCATGAAACGATCAACAGCTGAAATTCTTCGCGAGTACGGACCCTTTCCGGGCGTCGATCATGTGCATGGCGTTACGTTTGACGGCCAGCGCGTCTGGTTTGCCTCCGGAGGCACGCTGCAAGCTATGGATCCTGCGAGCGGAAAAACCGTGCGCTCGATCGATGTCGCCGCGCATGCGGGAACGGCCTTCGACGGCCAATACCTGTTTCAAATTGCGGAGAGCCTTATCCAGAAAATCGATCCGAAGACCGGTCGCATACTCGCTACGATCCCGGCCCCTGGTGGCGGTGGCGACTCGGGGCTTGCATGGGCAGAAGGAGCGCTATGGGTGGGACACTATCGGAATCGAAGGATCCATCAAATCGATCCCGAGACCGGAGCGATTCTTCGCACCATCGAATCTAATCGCTTCGTCACCGGCGTTACCTGGATCGACGGCGAACTCTGGCACGGCGCCTTGGAGGGTGGCGAAAGCGAATTGAGACGAATCGATCCGCAAGCAGGAGATGTTCTGGAGAAGATCGAGATGCCTGCTGGAACTAGCGTGTCGGGGCTTGAGTCCGACGGTGGCGATCAGTTCTTCTGCGGTGGCGGAAGCAGTGGAAAGGTAAGAGCCGTCCGGCGACCTCGGCGAGACTCCGCAGGCAAGTAATCGGATGTGTTCGCAGATAGACCTTGATTCGTGTAGGCGAAGTTGACCTCCGCACGCAACCACTGATGCATTCCCTCGCCAACCTAGGATGCACGTTCAAGAAGTCTGGGTCGTAAAGGCACTTGAACGTGAAGCAACCATTTGCGAGCCCAGGCGGAAATCGGTGCCTCGATGTAACGAAACGTCAGCCACGCACAGAGCACTGCAACGACAGGGCGAGTTATAAAAAGTACGGCATGGGATGCATCGCGGTTCATGGAAAGGGTGCCGGCGGCGCGCTGCAAGATTTCAAAGACGCAAACATGAACCAGATACAGCGAATAGGAAATATTTCCTAGCCACACAGACCACGTGGGCACCTTGAGCGCGTCGATCTTCGCGAGCATGACGGCACCGAAGAATAGAATAGTCATGGGCGCTCCCCATCCGTGTGGGCCAAAGAAATTCACCATGCCCATGCGACTCCATCCCATCAGTAGCAGCACGCATGACGCCATCACGATGATGTAGATCGTTCTGCTCCGCTCGATCTTGAAGTCAGTGACATAGAGCCATCCGCCGATCATGCCAATAATGAAATCCCACACGATGGGATTGATGGCGAGATTGGCATATCTCGACCACTCCACGAGCGGTTGGGAGGCCACATTGAGGCTGAAGCTTCCGCGGATGAGTGGGATCGCCACCAAGGTCAAGCCAAACCACGCGGCCATGATCCCGTAGCGCCACCGCCCGAAGAACATGCACGCGGCGAACAGCAGATAGAAATAACACTCAAAACACAATGTCCAGGCCACGCCGACGGCCATCTGAAAATAAATGCCGGACGCGCTCGGATTGTGTGGAATGAAGAGCAGCCCTTCCAGATAGGGAAGCAGAATAGAAGGATCGACAAAGCCATGTATGCCGTGTTCCACCACAAGCGCTACGGGTGTCACCACGATAAACAGGGGCCATATCCTGACCGCTCGTTTGACCACGAACCGCCAAGCGTATGCCTTGGTCCCGTCGAAGTCCCGGCTGGTGAACATCATCAGAAAACCGCTGATGATGAAAAATAGATCGACGCCCATGCCCATCGGCAACAGCACGTGATCGGCAACGGCTCTGCCCGGCGTTGTATCCATAAGCACGCTGCGGCTGTGGACCATCACTACCATGAACGCTGCCGCACCCCGCAGCGCTTGAATCCACTCCAGCTTGTTATCTCTCATCACCATTTGTGGTGAGTGCCCACTCGCGCCTATTTGGTTTGAGCGGGTATGAGGCTCATGCGGACGCATCACGGCGCTGATTCGAGACAACCCTATTACGCTGGGAAATCGGGACCTATCCGGCGGACTGATGGCATAGCGTATGGTCTGCTCAACCTTGTTCCTGATCGTCGGATCCAAGGTAAACCCATGATCTGCTGGAAATAAATTGCTCCAGCCTGATCGTCGAGCATGTTTCCGCCATGAATGCGCCCAAAGGCGAGGGCCATGGTTACATCTCCGTCACATTGCTGACCTAGTCTTCACATCTTCTACAGGAGGTCGTTTGGCGTGTGGCACCTTCGTCTGGAGCATTCCTAAGGGCTTGGCGGTCGTTCGGCTCGCCTTCGTTGCGGCATGTGTGGGGATGGCAATGACGACCGTCGCGATGGCATCGGGATTCGATCAGTCAGCACCTGTCGCGGGGCAGAGCACCGAGATCACGCTGACGTTCGATATTTCGCCGCAGCCGTTGATGACTGCCTTACGCGCTTACAGCGAGGTAACCGGCCAAGCCGTGCTGGTCGACGCGTCTCTGATGGCGGGGCACCTTTCGCCTGGCGTGACGGGCCAGTTCAACAAAGTAGAAGCGTTGCAAAAACTGTTGGCAGGAACGGGACTTGTTGCCAGCTACTCGACGGATCAGGCATTCACGCTAAAGCTTGCCGGGCGCGTCGAATCGACAGACGTTGTAGCCAATGAGTCCAGTGACAGTTCGGCGAATGAGGGTATTGAAGCGGTGACCGAACGATATGCCGGCAGCATCCAGCGACCGATAGAGGCCGCGCTGTGCCGATCGGATCTCACGCGCCCCGGAACCTATCGGCTCGCGTTGCAGCTTTGGATCGCGCCATCGGGCAAGGTCGAGCGCACGCATATGCTGAGCGCGAACGATGGCGATCGCACGAACGACGTTCTTCAGGCGCTGGACAATCTGGTGCTGGAGCCGCCGCCGGTTACCCTGCCTCAGCCAATGACGTTGCTCTTTTTGCCGCGCAAAGCGGCCGATGTTCACGCCTGCGGCGCGCCTGCGCCGCATCGCTCCTGAGCGTTGCCGCGATGTCGACGACCTCCCTATCGCTGGTTCGGCTCTTCATGGAGCGCCGCCAGGAATTAGGTCGCAGACTCAAATATCGGTTGGGTTCGGAGGAACTCGCCAACGACGCGCTACAGGAAACCTATCTGCGCCTGGAGCGCTTGGGCGATAACGGGGCCGCATCGAGCAACCCGATCGGTTATCTGTTCCGCATGGCGGTGAACGCGGCGGCCGATCAACGCCAGTCCGAATCGCGTTACCTCACCGGTAGCGAGGTGGACGAGTTGCTCAACGTGGGCGCCGATACGCTCGATCCCGCGCGCGTCATGCATGCCAAGTTCGAAGTGGAAATGCTAAGCCATGCACTCGCGGAACTCACCGAGCGACAGCGCGCCATTCTGATCGCGGCCAGGGTCGACGACACGCCGTTGCAGGAAATCGCCGATCGTTTCCAGATATCCGTGCGCATGGTCGGCAAGGAATTGAAGAAGTCGCTCACGCACTGCGCCGAGCGGCTGGACAGAAAATTTGTACAGCGGTTCGGTCCCGGTGCAGGAAAAGAGTCTTAGGGGTATGCGAATTTCCGCCCTCACCTCAGAAAGTCGTACCGCACTGCACAAAGAGGCGCAGCATTGGTTGCTGCGCCTGACGTCGGGAACGGCCACCGCTTATGACGCACGCGCTTTCAAGCTTTGGTGCGCGCAAAGCCATGCGCATTTGCAGGCGTTCGCCGAAATGCGCCGTATGTGGGACAGCCTTGGGCCGGCCGCCGCCACGCTGGCGGCGCGCGAAACGGCACACACGGATGCCGGCGCGTCCGCGATCGATGAGATGCCGCGCTTTGCGTCGCGAGGCATGAGCCGACGTGCCTTCTTGGGCGGTGCCGTGGCTGCTTCGGCCGCCTGGATGGTTTTGCGGCCGCCGATGAAGCTCTGGCCTTCGCTTTCGGAGATGGCTGCCGACTATCGCACCGCGACGGGCGAGCAGCGCGATATCGAAATCGGTCCTGATCTAACCGTGCATATGAACACGCAGACGACCGTCAACCTTCGCAAAGACCAGGGTAACGTCCTGGGTATCGAGCTGCTGGAAGGGGAAATCCAGGTCCGCGACATGCAGAGGATGCATACGCCTTTCACGGTGTTCGCGCGCGGTGGTCGTGTCGAGATCGGCGCGCAGACGCGCTGTAACATCCGCTGCTTCAGTTCGGATATTCAGGTGACCGGGCTGGATGGAACGAGCACGCTGACCTATCAAGGCCAAAGCGCGTTGCTGCACGCGGCGCAGCGTGTCGACTACAGTGCCAGCGGTATCGGCAGCATCGTGGCCGCCGACGTCGAAGCGACCATGGCGTGGCGCCGTCGCGTACTCATCTTCGACGGACGCACCCTTGCCGACGCTATCGAAGAAATCAACCGATATCGCCCCGGGAAAATCGTCCTGGCCAATGACCGTCTCGCCGCACGCAAGGTGCAGTGGCGTATTTCGCTCAATCAATTGGCCGATATCGCGGCGCTCATTCAAGACGCCTACGGTGCGAAAGTGACCTCCCTGCCGGGCGGGATCATCGTCCTCAGCTAAGCCGGACCTGTAACAGGACATATGACACTTCCGTGTCGCAAAGGCACGGTTGCACGCAGGAAAGCTGCCGTAAATTAAATTTTAGTGACAAGGTTCAGTCCCGCACGTAGACATCTGTCTAACTTTGCAAGGACGTCGTGGAGGGCAAGGATGCCCATTTCCGAAGTGCACGCAACACGCGATGACGCAGGCGTCCGCGTGTGGGGATTTTGTTGGCTCGAACGAATGGATGGCTAAACGCCGGCCATCGAAAAGGATACGGGGAACGTGATCAATAAAATGAGATATCGCGCGCAAGAAGGGCGATGCGTATCGGCGCGCCGCCATCGCGGCTCGCCTCAAGAAAAGCACGGCCTCCCTACACAAAACCTTCACCAAGAATGGCTCGCAGGTTGGCGGCATGTTGTGAAGCGGACACCTGCCTGTCGTGATTTGGTTACAAGCGCGGCGTTAGCTACGACAAACCAAAGGAACGAACGAGCCGGAGCATCGGCTCAACCGTGGGGCGTCGAATGAGCGAAAGGAATAGGCCGGGCGCCCGTGCGCCGCATAGACGCCGCTTGGCCGTCCTCATCGGCGCTTGTCTGGCGCTGCCGACTGTTGTCCATGCGCAAGCCGCGCCGACGCCGGCAACGGCTGCTGCTCCCGCTCCCGCTGATTTTCAAGTCAACGAATACCTCGTACGCGGCAACACCCTGCTCGATCCGGTCGATATCGAAAGCAACGTCGAACCTTACCTCGGCCCCGGCCGCAGCATGAAAGACGTGCACGCCGCACAAGATGCGCTGCAGAAGCTCTATCAAGCCAAAGGCTATCAATCGGTGGTCGTCGAGGTGCCGCCGCAGCAGGTGAAGAACGGCGTCGTGTTGTTGCAAGTCGTGGAGAACAGTGTCGGGCGCATGCGCGTGGTCGGCGCCAAATATCACTCGCCACAAGCCATTCGCGATGCGGTGCCGGCGCTAGCCGAAGGGAGCGTGCCCAACTTCACGCAAGTCCAGCAGGAGTTGACGGATCTCAATCGTCAGCCCGGCCGACAGGTTATCCCGCAGCTCAGCCCAGGCAGTCTTCCGCAAACCATGGATGTCACGTTGAAGGTGGACGACACGTATCCGTTACACGGCAGCGTGGAGGTCAACAACGACCACAGCGCCGACACGCCGGATCTTCGCACCATCGCCAACGTGCGCTACGACAATTTATGGCAGCTTGGCCATACGATTTCGGCCTCCTACATTGTGGCGCCGCAGGACCCTCGCGCCACCGAAGTGTATGCGCTGTCTTATCTGGCGCCGTTGAACGCCGATTGGAGTTTGCTCGGTTCGGCATACAAGTCCAACAGCAATGCCAACACGCTAGGCGGTACGACCGTGCTTGGCAAAGGCAATGCGGTCAGCTTCCAGGCGACCAAGCAGTTGTCGGTGTTGGGCGACTACTCCCAGTCTGTGTCCTTCGGCTTCAGCCGCAAGCATTTCGACCAGAACATCACGCTGGGCGGCCAAACGACCGAGGCGCCGCTGACCTACTACCCGCTGAGCGCGTCCTATACGGGGCAGCGCGCGAGCGATAAATCCACCTCCAGCTTCACGCTGACCGGCAATTTCGGCATACGCGGCGCGGGCAGCAGCAATACCGCGTTCGACAACCAGCGCTACAACGCGCGCGACAACTTTGCCGATCTGCACCTGGACATCAACTACGTGCACAGCTTCGCTGGCGATTTTGCGCTGGCGACGCGCGGCAGTGCGCAGGCGACCGATTCGCCGCTGGTGTCCAGCGAACAGTTCGCTGCCGGCGGCATGAGCAGCGTGCGCGGTTACCTATCGGCAGAAGACACTGCCGACAACGGCGGCATCGCTTCGGTCGAGATGCGCAGCCCTTCGATCCACGCATGGCTTGGATCGTGGGCCGACGATTGGCGCTTCCACGTATTCGTCGACAGCGCGCGCCTGATGCTGATCGATCCGCTGCCGGAACAGCGCGGGCGATTCACGCTGCTGAGCACCGGCGTTGGCACGCAATTCACCGTATTCCATTACGTCAACGGCACGGTCGAATACGCCTATCCCTTGAGGAACGGCGTGGACACCAGGGCGCACGACGGACATCTGCTCTTCAGCGTCAAAGCCGGCCTTTAAGGCGGCGTTTGTGCAACGACTACTTCGCACCATCCGGATAGGGGTTTAACGACCATGCGGTATTTCATCTATGTATGCGCACTGTGCCTCATGTTGCTGCCGCGATGGAGCGCCGCAACCGAGACTTCATGGTGGAACGACGATTGGCAGTTCCGAAAGCCGATCACGCTGGATACCAGCAACAAAGGCGCGAACTTAGCGCAAGCGACCGGTCGCGTGCCGCTGCTCATCCGTCTGCATCCGGGCAATTTTCAGTTCGACGGCGTCGCCAAGACCGGCAACGATCTGCGCTTCATCGCCAGCGACGGCAAGACGTCACTGAATTACCAGATCGAAACGTTCGATCCGGTGATGGGCGTCGCGCAGCTGTGGCTGGACGTCTCGGATCTTCCGCCGGACAGCCAGCAAACGATCTGGATGTATTACGGCAACGACAAGGCGCCGTCGATGAGCAGCGGACCGGCGACGTTCGATGCCGATTACACGCTGGTCTATCACTTCGACGATCCGACGGGTACGCCGCCGAAAGATGCGACAGCCTACGGTAACAACGCGTTGAGTGGCGCGTTGCGTGTTGTCGACGGTGGTATCGCCGGCAATGCGGGGCGGTTCGACGGTGCGACCGTGCTGACGCTGCCGACCAGTTCGTCGCTCGATATCAAACAAGATGGCGCGTTCACCTTCAGCGCATGGATCCGGTTGGATGCGCTGCCGACGACGGCAACCTTGATCTACGGCCACCGCCAGGATGGCAAGGCACTCTTGATTGGCATCGACGGTGGCGCGCCGTTCGTTGAAGTCGACGGCGACAAGCCCCAGCGCAGCACTGCAGGACAACCCTTGAAAGCCGGGCAGTGGACGCATCTGGCAGTAACGGCGACTGGTGGCCAGATCGTGCTGTACGTGGACGGGCATGCCTACGCCAACCTCGCGGCATCGCTGCCGCCGTTGAGCGGTAGCGCCACGATAGGTGGTGATGTCGCGGCGAACACGGGCGCCGCTGTTCCGTATGCCTCGTTCGTCGGACAAATGGATGAACTGCGCCTTTCGCGCATCGCGCGCTCGGCCGCCACGATCGCGGCGGATACGATGTCGCAGGGCGCGGAGTCCAAGCTCATTGCCTACGGTGAGGACGAAAAGAAATCGGGTTTCGGCTTCGGTTACTTCGGCATCATCGTCAAGTCGGTCACTGTGGATGCGTGGGCGGTGATCGCCGTGCTGATGATCATGGCCGCCATCTCCTGGGTCGTGATGTGGCAGCGCGGCAGCTACGTCTCGGCGGTGACCACCGCCAATGGACGCTTCCTGCATCGCTATCGCGATCTTGGTGACAACCTGCTGGGCATGGCCGGCAACGATGCGTCGCCTGCTATTCGAAAAGATTTGATGGCTTCGTCGCTGTACCGTCTCTACGAAACGGGTGCGAAGGAAGTGTGGCGTCGTCGCGATGCGCAGGGGCGCGTGGTCATCGCATCGGAATCGATCGAGGCCATTCGCGCCGTGATGGATTCCACCTTGGTTCGCGAGAACCAGGCGCTTTCACGCTCGATGGTGATGCTGACGATTGCCATTTCCGGCGGTCCGTTCCTGGGCCTGCTCGGCACCGTCGTCGGCGTGATGATCACTTTCGCGGCCATCGCCGCCGCCGGCGACGTGAACATCAATGCGATCGCGCCAGGTATCTCCGCCGCGCTGCTGGCGACGGTGGCGGGCTTGTTCGTCGCGATCCCCGCGCTATTTGGCTACAACTATTTGTTGACCCGCAACAAAGCCGTGACGGCGAACATGCAGGTATTCGTCGACGAGTTCGTGACGCGCCTGGCCGAACTGCACCGCGCTATCGATCAGTCCACGCTCGACCTGCGGGAGACGCATCATGCAGGTCAATGACGAAGACAAGCCCTACGACGACATCAACATCACGCCGATGTTGGATCTCGCTTACGTCTTGCTGGTGATCTTCATCATCATGACCACGGCGGCGGTGCAGGGCATCAAGGTCAATCTGCCCAAGGCGAGCGCGTCGGTCAGCATGGCCAAGCCGCAGACCAAAGCCATCACGGTGTCCGAATCCGGGCAGATTTTCCTGGATGCATTTCCAGTGACGATCGGCGAGTTGGAGCAACGCTTGCGCGAACAGAAAGCGTTGACACCGGATTTCCCCGTCATCGTCAAAGGCGATTCGAATGTCCAGTACCAGAAGGTCGTCGACATTCTCGACTTGCTGCGTCGGTTGGATCTCTCGCAGGTCGGTCTAGTGACCGGCAAGCAACATAGTTGAGGGATCGGAGCCACACGATGGACGAGGCCGGTTACAACGAGCAAGCCAAGTGGCGGCGATGGCGCGGACGCATCGTCATCGGTGTCCTGTTGTTGGCGGTGGCGTGGATGATCTGGATGTTGGCGGGCCACCACGTGGGCGTGCGCCGTGCGGCGCCGCGTATCGCAACGATCACACCGTTGCCGCCGCCTCCACCGCCGCCGAAAGAAAAACCGCCGGAGCCGAAAAAAGTCGAAGAGACCAAGCAGGACATTCCCAAACCGGCCGAGCCGCTCAAGCCGGTCGAGGCGCCGAAGCAGGCGCCGGATGTCGCCAAGCAGGTCACGATCAATGGACCGGCGCAGGCGGGCAACGATTCCTTCAACATCGGCGCCGGCGAAGGCGGCGGCATGGTGGGCAGCGGTGGGGGCAATGGTGTCGGCGGTTCGTCGTACGAGCAATATTTGAGTTACGCCCTGCAAGAAGCCATCCAGCACGACGATCGCACGCGCCGCCTGGTCTTCAGCGTGCGCGTGAATCTTTGGCTTTCGCCAGACGGTGCCGTGACGCGTGCGGAGCTGATCAATTCCAGCGGCGTGCAGACCACCGATCGCGCGCTGATCGACGTGCTGCGCGGTGTACGCATCGATACGCCGCCACCAGCGAGTCTGAGCATGCCGGTACGCATTGCCATGCGCGGATACCGGCCAGGATGAATCCGCATGTCCGCTTTTTTCATATCGACCTAAGCAGCACACCGTAATTGGAGAACGTGATGAAGTCCCAAATCGCCTTACACACTGCCCGGCGTCCACGCGTGAAGATGCTATGCATGGCAGTCGGCTTGCTGCTGGGTGGGAATACCGTTTCAGCACTCGCGCAAGATGCCGCTGCGCCGTCTCCCAATGCCACCATCAACTTGATTCGATTGATGGTGAAAAAGGGCTTGATCACGCAATCCGATGCGGACGGCCTGCTCAAGCAGGCCAACGACGAAGCTTTGCAGGCGCGCGCCGCGGCTCCCGCGCCGGTTGGTGTGCCAGCCGACGGCGCGCAACCCGGCGACGTGCGCGCGGTCTACGTGCCGCAGAGCGTGCGCAACGAAATTCGCGATCAGGTGAAGCAAGAAGTGATTGCGCAAGCCAAGACCGAGCATTGGGCCGAACCCAATGCGTTGCCGGACTGGCTCGATCGCATCACCTGGTATGGCGATGTGCATGTGCGCGACGAATCCTGGCTCTATAGCCGCAACAACGCGAACGATTTCATCGATTACGGCACGCTTAACCGTACCGGGCCGTACGACGTCAACAGCATCACGCAAGGCGTGAATCCGCCGATTCTCAATTCGACCCAGAACCGTCCGAACATGCTGCGCCTGCAGGCGCATATCGGCATGGATGTGAAGCTCGGCGATACCATCACGGCAGGCGTGCGCATCGGTTCCGGCGGCGACAACAATCCCGTGTCGACCACGCAAACGCTCGGCGGTGGTTTGATCAAGAAGGATCTCTGGCTGGATCAGGCCTGGATACGCTGGCAGCCGAACAAAGATCTGTCGGTGACCGCCGGCCGCATGCCCGATCCGTTCCTGGTCACGGACCTGATCTATTCCACCGAACTGAATTTCGACGGTGTCGCAGGACATGGCGAGCTGCCGTTCTCCGACAACCTGACGACCTTCGCGACCTTGGGCGCATTCCCGATTCAGTACACCGGCGGTAGCACCGGTAACGAAGCGCCTGCACAAGCATTCAGCAATCAAAAATATTCCGACGACAGGTGGATGACTGCCGCGCAGTTCGGCTTCAACTGGAAGTTCGCCGCCGACGCGACCTGGCACCTTGGCTTGGCGTATTACTATTTCGACCGCATGCGGGGCCAGCTGTCCACGCCGTGCCCGATCTACACGGGCATCAATTATTGCAGCACCGACGATACCGCACCCGACTATATGCAGTGGGGCAATACGGTGTTCCTGCTGCGCGACATCGTTCCCGATCCGTCGTCGCCGGATAACTACGCACAGCCGCAGTTCGTAGGCCTGTCGTACAACTATCACATCGCCGACTTCACCAATAAGATCGACTTCAAGATCGGCGAGACGCCGATGGAGATCCAGGCCGAATACGAACGCAACTTGGCCTATCACGAGAGCGAAGCGTTCGATCGCTACCCGAACGGCTTGGGCGTGCCGGTAAACAACTATCAGGGCAGCACCGACAACACGACCAACGGGCCGTACAAGAGTGGTCCGGTCGGCTGGCTGGTGCGCGGCATTATCGGCAATCCGCATCCGATGGAGGCCAACGAGTGGAACATCGCATTGGGCTACAAATATCTGCAGCCCGATGCGATGCTCGATGGCCTGACCGATCAGAACTTCCATCTGGGTGGCACCAATGCCAAGGGCTTCATCCTCACCGCCGACTATGGCATCGCACCGCGTACATGGGTGTCGGCACGCTACTACGGTTCCAAGCAAGTGTTTGGACCGCCCTTGACCATTGACGTCGTGCAGCTCGAAGTCAGCACGAAATTCTGAGGATGGTCTGATGAAAAGCTCAATGATGGGTGTAATTGTTCTGTATGCGTTGCTGGCTATGCCGCATGCAAGCGCGCAGACGCTTGAAGAGCAACTTCGTTCGCAACTGGCCGATGCGCGCAGCCAGCTGCAGGATTTGCAAGGCCAGCAAGCGCAGTGGCAGGCGCAGAAAGCGCAACTGGAGAAAGAGCGCGACGATGCACGCAAGGCGCTCGACGCCGCCAAGGCGGAATTGAGCAAAGGCGAGTCAAGCTCCAAGCAGTACGAATCGGCACTGACGGCCGAGCACAATGCCGACGAACAGGCACAAGCCAAGGTGCAGGCGTTGCAAAAGGCGATTGCCGCTGCCGACGCCCAATCGCACTCGCAGGAAGTGCGTGACAACGATCTGAGTACCCAGCTCACTCAGACGCAAGGGCAGGTGACAACTTGTACCGCCAAAAATAAGCAGCTCTATCAGATCGGCAACGAAATTCTCGACGCATACAGCCACATGACCATCGGCAGCGTCGTGGCGAGTCGCGAGCCATTTGCGGCCTCCGAGCGGGTGAAGCTGGAAAACGCCGCGCAAGCCTATGGCGATCGTTTGTATGACCAGCGTTACGACCCGCGCGCCGTCAATGTGAAAAAGCCGTGATGACAAAAAAAGCACCTAATCGTAGTCATGCAAAGTTCTTCAATAGGTGCCACCTTTACTATTGGCTTTTCACACCGTAAGGAACCGACATGCACCTTGAACGCACTTTGATGATGACCGCAGTGGTAGCGCTGGCGGGTATACCGTCCGCTGCTTTGCACGCACAGGCCGCCGGCAACATGCCGCTGAATGGTCCTGCCATTGCAGGCGTTTGCCTGTTGTCGCGCGAAGCCGTTTTTTCGCACGCCAAAATCGGCTTGGCCGCGTCGGCGCGTTTGAAGCAGCTCGCCGATCAGGCGCAAGCGGAGATCGATGCCGAGCGCAAGCCGGTCGATACCGACGTGCAAGCCTATCGCGCACAGGCCGCGTCGCTGTCGGCCGATCAGCGCCAATCGCGCGAGCAAGCATTGGCGCAGCGCATGCAGAAGGTGCAGACGGATCAGGCGATGCGCAGCAGAGAATTGGAAGCGACACGTGCCAAGGCGTTGGAGCAAATGGCGCAGGAAGCACAACCGGTCATCGTCAGCGCTTACAACAGCAAGAACTGCGGACTTTTGCTCGACCGAAGCGCCGTACTGGGCGGCAACATGGCCAACGATTTGACGGCCGCCGTCGTGCAGGGCTTGGATGCGACGGTCACCACCATCTCGTTCAATCTGGAGACGCTGCCGGCCTCGGGTGCGCCCAACGGCACGCCATAGTCGTCCGGCAGGAGGAGCAAACATGCCATGCGTGGATGGGCGCTACTGATAGCTGTCTTGTGCACGACATCTGCGCCCATCGCGGCGCAGACGTCGGCGCCAATACAACGGGGCGCCTCCCATTCAAGCTCTTCGTGCGTCGATGTCAGCGTCAACGATCACCCGGCGCTGTCCTACGCCTGCCTCAATCAGCGCTTGGCTGAATCGACCGACACGCGTGGCGGGCCGCCCATACAACTCGATGCGGTGACACGTGAGCCTAGCAATCGCCAGGTTGGGCAATTCAATTTCGCGGCTTTCAGCATTCGCATGGGCAACAGCCTGGACAAATCGGTCGTGCCGCAACGCCCACCGCCACCATCGCCGCTGCCCTTGCTCGGCGTGCCCGTTCCTGTGCATTGATCGATACCGCGATCAAGAAGTTGCCACAGGTGATCCGCAAGAAAGACGTTAAGCCGCCGCGACAACGCAGATTAAATTTTGATGACATGGTTCAGTCGGCAACGAACCCAACGGTCTAACCAGCCGAAGGCATCGATAAAACCGATGCCGTAGAGACACCAGGGGAAGAGTTTCGTGATCACACCGGTCGGTTCAGGTAAGCGGTCCCGTTTTGCAACGCGAGCGATAAGCGCTCGACATCCTCTGGCCTATGCGATCGCGTCGGTTCTTGCGATGGCAGCCCTGCCGGCTTATGCCGGTGGGCCTCAAGCGCTGAGTCAGGCATGGCTGGCGCAACAACGCAATGTCGCCACGACCCAGGCATCCGGCACACCGGCTGGAACGTCTGCCAGCGGCATTGCCGCGCAGACACCTCAACAATTGTTGAAGCAAAGCGCGGTGCAGCAATCGCTCGCCAACCTCGCGCGCGCCGCGCAGGCTGTTGCGGCACAGATGACGGCTCAGCAATCGGCGCAGCAGGCTGCGCAAAAAGCCAGCTCGCCGCTGCCCAATGGTCTTACGCCAGGCGGCTTGGTCGTGGCCTCCGGCATCGCCAGCAATCCGTCGCTATGGCAGAACGCCAACCAGCCGATGCAAACCACTAGCGGCGGCCAGACCACCGTCACGGTGCAGCAGACCGCGCAAAAGGCCATTGTTACCTGGAACAGTTTCAACGTTGGCCGTCAGACCACGCTCTATTTCAACCAGAGCGGTGGCAACCAGACCAACGGCAGCAACAACAACTGGATCGTGCTCAACCGCGTCAACGATCCCAGTGGTGTGCCCAGCCAGATCTTCGGCCAGATCAAGGCCGAGGGTACGGTCTATCTGCTCAATCACAACGGCATTTTGTTTGGTGCCGGCAGCCAGGTGAATACGCAGTCGCTGATCGCCAGTTCGTTGGATCTTTTGAGTAGCGATGTTGCCACCAGCAATAGCACATTCCTGAACAGCGGCATTGCCAACACCAATGCTGGCACACCGATGCTGGTCGGCGGTCTGTTCACCGACGGCAAGAACCACGATGTGGTGGTACAGGACGGCGCCTCCATCACCGGTGGCACGCAGGGCTTCGTGTTGCTGGCCGCACCCAATGTCTCCAATGCCGGTAGCATTGTGGACGACCAGGGACAGGTGATCCTCGGGGCGGGCGTGCAGTTCAACTACGAAGGCTCGCCCACCAAACCGTTGACCATCGTGGATGCATTGCCAGCCAGCGGTGCCACGGATTACCCCGGTGGCACGGCAAGCAACACCGGCTTGCTGCAATCGCGCCGGGGTCACGTGGAAATGGACGGCTACAACGTTACCCAGGATGGCGTGGTGCTGGCTTCCACCAGTATCAACTACCAGGGCAGCATCACCTTGAATGCCCAGGATCAATGGAGCAGTGTTTATGGGCGCGGCGGCGCCCTGGTGCTCGGCCCCAACGCTGTCACTACCGTGCTGCCGGAAGAGGACGGCGCTACCACCACGTCCAACGCCGCGGCCACCACAACCTTCAACACCAACGACAGCAGCCTCACCCTCGCCGGCAGAACAGTCACTTTCCAATCGGGCACGTTACTCGATGCGCCTAGTGCTGATGTCAGCATCAATGCCTATTACCAGTACGGCAACAATTCCCTTAGTACTCCGTTGGACGGCCGCATCTATGTCGACAACGGTGCGGTGGTGGATGTTTCGGGTCTGGCCAATGTGGAATTGCCTGTCTCGGATCTGCTGGTAACGATTCCGCGCATCGGCCAGAACGAACTTGCTAATTCGCCGCTGCTGCGCAACGGGTTCCTGTACACGCAGAAGAACGTGGTGGTCGACAGCACCCAGAGCGGTACCACGGCCGGTGGCCTTGCCTGGGTGGGCAGTCCCATCCTCAACATCTCTGGCTACGTCGACGATGTGCCGCGCACCGTCGACCAGTTGATGACCAACGGCGGCACCATCAACCTTACGGGTACCCAAGTTATCGTGCGCAGTGGCGCACAGGTCAACTTGGGTGGGGGCTATATCGCTTATCAGGCCGGCTGGGTCACTACGCCGAACCTATTGGCCTCCAATGGCCGGATCTACAACATCGCCAATGCCGATCCCAATCTCACTTATGTGGGCTTCGCCGGCGAGTACGACGTAGTTGACAACCGCTGGGGCGTGACTACTTCCTACCTCAATCCGCTGTTTTCCAGTAGCACATACTGGAGCCCCGGGTTCGCCCAGGGCGGTAATGCCGGTACGCTCAATATCACGGCGCTCAACGCACTGGTGCTGGATGGTCAGATCAACGCGCAAGCCTTCGCCGGCCGTAACCAGGTGGCGCAGGGCACTCAGCCCAGTGGCGGTACGTTGGACATAGCGCTAAGTAACGCGGCCTCCATTTCAGGATCAGCTGCCGAAACACCCTCCATCCTATTGCGGCAATCGGTGCAGCCAGTCGAGCAGATGGATCCCACGTTCCAGGCCGATACGCCCTGGTCAACCGTGCTCGGCGACGCTACCAATCCGTACGCCCTGGCGCGTTGGGTGCCGGTGTCGGCTGACCTGGTACAACAAGGCGGATTCAGCGCGGTAAACCTGAGCGCTGACAATGGCAGCGAAATCCTGGAGCAGGCTGGTACCGTGCTCAACGTACAGCCTGGCGGGTCCATTGGATTCACGGCGCCCGCCGTTCATATCATGGGCCAACTCAATGCGCCCGCCGGCACGATCACTTTGACGGCGATCGGCGGCGATGACATTTCCGATCCGAGCAGCCTCACAGGCGCGACGATTTCAGGCGATGTCACCATTGACGGCGGCGCGGTGCTGAGCACGCGTGGGTTATGGGTCAACGATGCTGACGCTGGCGCCGGCCAATACATCGGTGATCGCTATATCAATGGCGGCACCATCAACCTGATCACCGACCAGAACGATCAACAGGCGTTCGATAGTCACGGCAGTCCCATCGCTGGGAGCTTGCTCGATGAAACTGGCTCCATCCTGCTGCAATCCGGCAGCCTGCTCGACGTATCCAGCGGCGGCTATGTCAATAGCAATGGCCAATTGCAACTGGTCAATGGAGTGCCGGTAGGCAATGGTGGCAGTGTCAGTTTGGTTACTTATGCGAATCAGGGTCCGTTCTCGTGGAATGGGAAAGGTATTAACCCCAATGCGGCGGCGCCCTCGTCCTTGGGACCGGGCGGCCGACTGGTACTGGATGGCAGCTTGCGCGCAGATGGTTTCAGCGGCGGCGGTACGCTGACGCTGCAGGCGGCTGATATCCAGATTGGCGGCAGCACCAGCGACCTGGCGCTAAGCAACGGCCTCTACTTGTCCCCCTCCTTCTTCGGGGGCCAGGGCTTTGACAACTACGCGCTTACGTCCATCACGGACGCCAACATTGCTCCCGGCGCAAGGGTGCAGATCAGCCGCGACAATCTGCTGCCCAATGTCCCCGCCTTGCTGGCTGCGCCCACTGGTACGGACATTGATGGCCGGAGCTCGCTGACCGATAGCTCTTATGTCAGCGTGGGACAACTTGCGCCCTATCTGCGTTACATCTCCCGTGATGCGAATGGACCCGGCTTTTCATTGAGCACGGGCCAGTACCAGGGCTGGTTAGTGACCTCAACCACGGTACGCCCGGGTACAACTACTGATCTAGCAATAACATATCCCGGCGTCACAGGTTCACTGACCATCGGTGCGGGGGCGACGATTTCCGCCGACGCGGGCGCCAACATCGCCCTGATGGGTGTCTCGTCCATTATCGTGGACGGCACCGTCGACGCACCGGGCGGCAGCATCAATATCAGCCAACCCGGGCGCGGCGCGGATACGTATTACACGAATACGTCGGAGCTATGGCTGGGGCCGCAAGCGGTGTTGAATGCCGCCGGTGTATCGCTGATCGATCCCCTGGCAGCAGCTGAGCCTGGCAAGAGCCTGGGCCTGGGTTTGGCGATACACACGGTTCCCCGCATCGGGGTGGTGCTGAATGGTGGCAGCGTCAGCCTGACCTCCCCCGAGGGTTATGTGCTCACCGAGCAGGGCAGCGTGATCGACGTGTCGGGCAGTTCCGATGTCTATGATCTGCCGCAAGCCAGCACAACGCTCGGTAGTGTCGAAGGCTATGTGCCCACGCCAGTATGGAGCGATGCCGGCTCTATCGTGCTGGGTGCTGGTGCAGGCTTGTATGCGGATGGCAACCTGCTCGCGCAGGCGGGTAGCGCCAAAGCGGAAGGCGGCAGTTTGCAGATTGCCGCCACGGGGAAGCAAGATTTCTTCGCCCCAATGGCCACAGCAATCGTATTGCAGCAATCCGGCCAGTTGCTGTCCGGCGCTAACTTGCAGCCGGGCACTGTCGTGGCGCCAAGCAATGCCACGGGCGTACTGTACTTCGCGCTGGATCGCCTAGATGGTTCGGGCATAACCAGTTTGACGCTTGGTCCCGATGCTTCGGCTGCTGCCGGAGGTCCGTTCTCGATTGTGCCTATCGGCTTTGCCGGCAATATCGATCTTTCGCTGGGTAAGAGCTTCGCCGCGTACGCCACCACTTTTACCGCGCTGCCGGCGGGCAGCAAGGATCTATCAGGTGTCAGTGGCGCCGCCTACAACTCCGGCGATGGCACGGTACAGATCAGCGCACCTTACGTGGAATTGACCGGCTTCAGCTTCAACACCCCCGCTGTGGCGGGCAGCGGCAGCTTGGACATCAATGCCGATTTCATGGACCTTGGCGGCAATATCAATTTGCAGGGTTGGGCCAACACCAACCTTACCGCCAGTGACGCAATCCGCTTCTACGAACCCGTAGGCACAGGCAGCGCATATACCAACAGCGGTGTTGTCGTTCCCGGCATGTTGTTCAGTACCGGCAACATTACCCTGCAAGCAGCCGAGCTCTATCCGGTTACCAACTACCCCTTCGCGATCGATGCCAATCCCTCGGGGTTGGAGAACGCGCAAGGCCAGCTCCTCAACACCACGTTGACCATTCTGGGCACCGGCACTCCCAGCGCACCGCTGTCGGCGGGTGGCGGCCTATTGCTGGATGCCGACAGCATCGTTCAAGACGGCACGGTCTGGGTGCCTTCCGGCAACCTTGTCATCGGCGTACAGGACCCCGATACCGCGGCCACCGCTTTCGGTGTCGCCAGCGGCTATCAGAAGTTGGTCGCCACGCAAAGCGTCACGCTTGGCGCTGGCAGTCTTACCTCGGTATCGCTGAATGGGAAAACGGTCTCCTATGGCAGTACCACCGACGGCCTGGAGTGGAACTACGCCGGCGTTCCCAATATCACCGTTTCGCCTCTGACTGCGCCACCGGCCAAGTCCATTACTATCGCCGGCAACAATGTGTCGCTGAACAGTGGTGCCACCATCGATATCAGCGGCGGCGGCAGCTTGCAGGCCTCTGAATGGGTGCCTGGCACGGGCGGCACGGTGAACGTGCTTACCCAGTTCCAGACCAGCTATGCCAACAGCACTACGGGTGTGCAGGTACCGCAATACGCCGACGGGCGCGCCATCTACGCCATCCTGCCCGGCTATACGGCGCCGGTGAGCGCGCAGGATGCGGCGATGAGCAGTGCCGCGAATGCCGGCAGCGGCCCGGCTGTGGGTCAATCGGTCTACCTGTCCGGCATCGCCGGTTTGCCCGCCGGCTATTACACCTTGCTGCCCGCTGGTTACGCGACGTTGCCCGGAGCTTTTCGCGTAGTGCAGGACACCAGCTCGCAGAACGTGGCGCTGGGCCAGAACGCGGTGCTGCCCGACGGCACACTCAGCATCACGGGTTATTTCGCCAACGCTCTGGACGGCGCGCACGAGTCCACCAACACTACTTTCCAGGTGCAGTCGGCCGCGGTATGGCAGCAGTATTCGCAGTACACCTTCACCAATGCGGACACCTATTTCACCGCCCAAGCAGCCAGCAACGGCACGGTCGCGCCCTCGCTGGCCGCCGACGGTGGTCATCTGATCCTGAGCGCGACCCAGCAATTGCAGCTGAGCGCGACGCTGGATAATGCGGCCGCCAGTGGCGGCCGCCCCGGCATCGTGGATATCGCTGCGCAGGCGATCCAGGTGACGGGTGCCGATTCCATGCCATTGACCGGCTATTTGCAGGTCTCCGCCGACCAGTTGACGGCCTTCGGTGCCGGTAGCCTGTTGTTGGGTGGCACCCGCCAACTCACCAGCGACGGTTATCAGATCAGCAGTACCGCCGACAGCGTGGTGTTGTCCAACGACAGTGCCGATCCGCTGCAGGGGCAGGAAATCCTACTGGTCGCCAACGGCAACGGTGATGCGGGCGCGCAAGGCATCGTGCTGCAGCCGGGCAGTTACCTTGCTGCCACTGGTTCCGGTACACCCAACACTACGCCGCTGCTGTTTGGCAGCAATGCGAATACTGCTAGCAACACGTCTGCCGTCAGCGGCAACGGTGCGCTGCTGCGCGTCTCACAGGACGGCGTCGCTTCCGTCACGCGCTACGACGTTTCCGGCACCACCCTGGGCAATCTCACCCTCGACGCTGGCGCTACGGTACAGGGTGGTGGTTCGCTCACCATTGATACCACCGGCGTCACCGGCGTCGATCCGAACGCGGTGTTCACCGCGCAGGATATCCGGGCCACCGCCAACCAGATCAGCTTTGTCGGCAGTGGCGCGCAAGCCGGCGCCGGCACTGGCGGCCTGGTGATCGGCCCCGGCACCTTGAGCCTGTTCAACGATGCCAGCCAGGTCACGCTGAACAGCCGCGGTGCCATCGATTTCCTGGGCAATGTCAGCATCGACTTGCCGCAAGCGCTGGATCTCAACGCTACGGCTTATGTGAGCGACGGCGGCACGGTCAGCATCAAGGCGGGCACGCTGGGCCTTGGCAATGCGGTCGGCACGGGTACTGCCACGGCAGCAGCGGGCACGGGCCAATGGATACTCGACGCTAACGAGCTGGATTTCACGGCTGGCAGCAGCGTTGCGCAGGGCTTTGCCAGCGTCACCGCCAACGCCAGCCACGGCATCACCGGCCAAGGCACCGGCGGCCTGGATTTCGGCGCGGCCAATGTCACCTTCAACACCCCGATCCTGCTGGCCGACAGCAGCGCCACCACTACCCTCACCACCACCGGCGGCTTTGCTATCAACGACGCCAACGGCGCCGCGCTCAACGATGGTAATCTGGGCGGCAGCCTGACGCTCAGCGGCGGAACGCTCAGCGTAGCTACACAAGTGGATGCGCTGGCCGGCCAGCTCAGGCTCACCGCCACTAGCGGCGATCTTATCCTTGCCAACGGTGCCCATGCCGACGTCGCTGGCATCAATAAAACGTTCTACGACGTCACCACCTACGCGCCCGGCGGCAATCTCGCACTGACCTCAAATCAGGGTTCGGTGACCGTGGACAGCGGCGCGGTGGTGAACTTCGCTGGCGCGCCGCTGGGTGGCACGGCAGGCAGCCTTAGCATCAGCGCAAACAACCTCGCCACTTTGAATGGCAGCTTTGAGGGTGCAGCCGCCAGCGGTTACCAGGGCGGTTACTTCAGCCTGAGCAGCGGTGGCGCGCTGGATTTGGATCAACTGGCTCAGTTGACTCGTAGCGCCGGTACTACCGGCGGTATCTCGATCACCAGCGGTGCCGGCAATCTCTTGCTCTCGGCCGGGCAAAGTCTGGTGGCGCAGGATGTGTATCTCACAGCCAACGGCAACAGCGGCGCAGTTAACGCCAATACGGGCGTTGTGGATATCGAAGGCACGGTCAATGTTTCCGGCCCCGCTGCCGGCGCCATCGAGCTCTACGGGCGCAACGGCGTCACTGTCAACGGCAGTCTGTTGGCCACCAGCAATGTACCGGGGGTGATCGGCGGACTGGTGGAGATCGGCAGTGCCGGCACACCGGAAGGCCCGACTGATCTCAACCCCACGTATGGCTACGAGGACGTGCAATCCGGGAGTGCCGGCAGCCTCGTGTTCGGGCCGAATGCCCTGATCAATGTTTCTGGCGGTAGTGCGGGTGTCGGCGGCATGGTTATCCTGCGCGCACCGCTGTTGGCCAATGGCGATGTACCGATCACGTTTGCCAACCCTGCCACGATTGCCGGCGCGAGAAATGTCACGCTTGTGCCGTATGCGGTGTGGAGCACCGATGATCAGAGCACCAACTCGTCGCAACATTTCGATGGCCTGATCGATCCCGCCGGCTGGTACACCGCTGGCACAGACGGCACACCGCAACTGATGCCCGGCAACTGGTTTGACCAGGCGGGTAACGCGCTGACCGCACCTACGACGCCCACGATGTTGCAAAGCTATCTCAGCAACGACTACTTCGTGCCGACGACGATCAATGCCGCACACCAGGATTTCTACGGCTATGCCGGCGGCACGGTAGGCGATCCAGGTACCTTGATGGGCTATGTGGAACAGCCCGGTTACAGCTTTGGTAACCGCTATGCCGGTATCGCCAATTTGCAGATCCGTCCAGGCGTCGAGCTGATCAATCCGGATGCCAGCATCAATGATGGCGATATCTCGGTGCTTACCAACTGGAACCTGGGCGCTGGCGTCACCGCGGCAGATGGAACGATCCAGTTGGCCTATCGCTATGGTGCCGACCCGGCCGTTTCAGCCTCGGGTACCGCGCCTGTGCTGAGCGTGCTTGCCCTGCACAATGTGAATGTGGAAGCCAGCATTACCGATGGTTTCTATCAGCAGAATGCGGGAGCAACGTTGGTGTCGCCCGTTGTTCAACCTTCATCGGGAGGAGCGACAACAGATCCGGTATATAACCAGGATCTGCAAGCGTACGACAACGTGATTGCGTTTTTGCAAGATGGCAATGCGATAGAAGTTCTCACCGGAGGAGCAGTCTCCTTTAATTTGTGGAACGGTGGAACCGCTTATTTCATCGGCACGGACGGAACCAGTACATCGCCAGTAGAAGGCGGCAATGGAAATACAACGGACATAGGAAGCTTCGCCTTCTATCAGCAGATACCGTTGCCGCCTATGGGCCAACCCCATGCGTATTACGAAGATTACGCGTTGTACATCAATGCAGTGGGTACAGGTTCGACATCATTAACGGGTGCTTGTGCGGACTGGCTTTCGTGCTTTGACATATCGAATGCTTCTGATTTCCTTCCTTACAACTTAAACCTGTCCGCGCCGCAGATCAGCGCTTCTTCCGCCTATTCCGCTTATGTAAACGCCTATTTCAACTATTTGCACGACACTTCCACGTTCAACGCCAATACGGCCGACGTCAACCTCAATCTTCCGCTTTCACAGATCCAGACACCATCGCCATTATTGGCGCCTCTGCAGTCGGAAGCGGCCAGCAATTACCAACAGTATTCGATCGATTACGCCACCTATATCGGTACTCCCGCCACAGGCACTACCGCTGCCACGGGATTCAACGATTACTACAGCTATGTCGCCAACAATCTAGGTAACGCTAATGGGGCTGCGATTGGGAACGGCTTCGGTTCGCAGTTCTTCTATGCGCCTGCCCCGCCTTCAACCGTAACACCGGTTATACCCCAGGCAGCCAACAACTCGCCGTCGAATGGACCAGGCTTGGGCAATCCCGCGTCGCTGGCTTCGGCCACCTTGTCGGGCGGATCGAGCAGCAGCTATCAGGTAGTAGCGGGCGCTAATTTCGCGAGTGCCAACCCACTTGCCGTCGTCACGAACACCAGTGCGGGCAATGTCAATCTCAACGGTGATTTCGCCGTGCAATACACCGCGGCCGGCGGCGATGGCAGAACACTGGTCTTCCCCACCGTGGTGCGTACTGGCACGGGTTCCATCGACATCGTTGCGGCGGGCGATATCGATTGGCAAGACTCAACTGCGCCGGCCACGGTCTACACGGCGGGCGAGCCTGCGGTAGGTACCACGGCAGGTACTGGGGTGTCGGTGATTAGTTCTGTGGGCAATTCTAGCCCCGCCCCTGATCTACTGGTCACCGATCCGGTCAATCCAGTCAACGCGGGCAATGTCCTGCTC